>NZ_JBIWLX010000004.1:132952-513307 GCF_044766405.1 Streptomyces sp. NPDC102270
GCTCGACCGTGCGGGTGACCGTGCCGACGACGGGCTGAACGGCCCCGGCGACACCGTGCGCGAAGACCGGGACCTCGCCCGCGACGCCATACGCCAACGCCGTCGCACTGCCGGCCACCGGCTCGACCGTGCGGGTGACCGTGCCGACGACGGGCTGAACGGCCCCGGCGACACCGTGCGCGAAGACCGGGACCTCGCCCGCGACGCCATACGCCAGGTCGGTGGTGTGGCCCGCCACGCCGTACGCGAGCGACGGGACGTCGCCGGTGACTTCGGTCGCGAAGGGCCGGACGTCCTGCGTGACGCCGTACGCCAGGGTGCCCGCGTCCGCGACGGCCTGCCCGGCGACCGGCACGACGCCGTGCACGGCGGTGTTCACGACCGGCGGCAGCACGGCGTCGGTGGTGTCCTGGGCGACCTGCCCGACAAGACCGGCGGCGTACGGCGGCACGTCGGCGACGACGGCGTCGGCGACCGGGCGTACGCCGATGACCGTGCCGGTGGCGTACCCGGACACGCCGTCCTGGATCCCCCCGACTCCGGCGACCGTGCCGCCCACGACCGGGAAGACGTCCCCGACGACGCCGTACGCCAGCGTGGTCGCGCCACCCACGGCGCCTCCGGCGACCGGCGTCACGTCGGCCACCGCACCGGTGACGGCCGGGGGCACGCCGTCCACGGTTCGCCCGACGACGGGCATGACCTCTTGGGCGACCGGCAGGACACCGTCCACGGCGGCAGTGACGACGGGCGGCACCATCGCCGCGCCCGTCTGGTCGACGACGGGCGTGACGGTGCCGGGGACGGCGGAGACGTCGGTGATCCGGCTCTCCTCGGGGGCGAAGGCGGAGAGAGGGCCGAAGAGGTAGTCGACGCCGTGCTGGGGGGTGGTGGGTGTGCGGCGCGCGGCGGATACGGCTGCGTCGGGGACGTTGGCGGCCTTCGCGGCGGCTGCCTGCGCGGCGTTCGCCTGCGCCTCGGCCTGCGCGGCCCGGGCCGCCTTCGCGCCCTGGATGGCCGCGGCGCCCTTCACCTTGGACACCTTCGCCCTGGCGGCCTGGGACACCTTCGGGGCCACGGTGGCCGTCGTGTCTGCGGGACGGCCGGCCTGATCGGTGGTGCTGGTTGCCGTCTTTCGCGCAGTGGTGGTCGCGTCGGCGACCGTGCCGTCGAGCGTGTCGGTGACCGTGGTGGTCGTGTCGGACGCGGTGTCCGTCGCGGAGAGGGCGGTGGCCGGGAGTTCGTCCGCGTCGGCCACGGCGGAACCGAGTGCCCACGCACCGGTGACACCGGCGGCTATGACGAGGGAACGGCGGATGTTCTTGTTCATGAGTGCGTCAGATCCCTGGATCTTGGGAGGCCTGGAGAGGCTTGGGGACATCCGGAGCCATAGGGCTCCAGGGGGATCCGTCCGGAGATCTGAGGAGATCTGGGGGGTGTCCGAACGGCTGGGGCAGACCTGTTCCTCCCCCGCGCGGCAGGTCGGCGGGGGAAGGTCTGTCCTAGCCGGGGAAGACGGGGATGTCCCGGTGCCTGTCCCGGGTCCCGGCCGCGTCGACGCTCGCGGCGGCACCGGCCACGAGCCGCAGCGGCGCCCGCTGGTCGGGGGTGATGGCATGCGCGTCGGTGTGTCGCGACGAGCCGCTGTCCACCGCCGACTTGCCGCCCAGGGCTCCGCCCCGGTTGTCGGAGGGCGCCTGGTGCGCGGGCGCGTGGGCGGCGGAGGTGGAGGTAGGGGTGGAGGTGGTGCGGTGGGCGGAGGGGCGCGCGACGGACTCGGTCACGGTGCCGTGGCCGGCGAACCGCGGCCCGTACACGCCACCACCGTCCGCCGATTCCTCGTCACCGGCCGACTTCCCCGCCGCGTGATCGTCCGACTGGGGCTGCGGCGCCGAGGTGACCGGGGCGGGTGCGGGCAAGGTCTGGCCCGGGACCGCGGGCAGGCCCGGCACCGTGGGAGCACTCGGCACGGTCGGCAGAGTCGGCAGGGTCGGCCACGACGGGGACTCCGGGAACTGCGCCATCGTCGGCCACCCCGGCAGCGGGGGCTGCGCCGGTATCCCGACCGTCTCGGTCAGCCCCGTGGTCACCGTCCCGACCAGTTCTCCGACCGGCTGCACGACACCGCTGACCACGGCCCCGACGACGTCCTCGGTCACCGGGCGAAGCACCTTGTCGTCGGACGGGTGGGTGGGGGCATCGGCGCCGGGCTTGGCGGCAACCGGCTGGGGAGCGCCAGCCTTTGCCGTATCCGTGGTCGTGGTCGTGGTCGTGTCCATGGCCATGTGCGGCGTGAACTTCGGCTCCGCCGGGGGCTTCACCAGCTGACCGACCGTCCTGCCCGGCAACGCCCCGATGCCGTCCGCCGCCTGCGCCTGCTCCCCGCAGAGGAAGCCGAGCACGAACAACCCGCCCACCAGCAGCCCCACTTGCAGCGCTCGCCGTCCCACCACCGCGCGCAGCACGCGCACGGTGGCACCGGGAAAGGCTGCTGACCAGGTCACGAGGGGCAGGTCCTTCCGTGCGGCGGAACGAAGCGAGCGAAGCAAAAAGGAGCGGAGGCGCAAGGGAAACGGAGGGGAAGGGTGAAGACTCTGGAGAAAGCCGATCCTTGCACGGGGTGCCCGAGGTCGCGCAACCCCCCTGTTACCGATGCGTAGTCATGTCCGTTTTGCTGGGTGAAGCCGCAGGTCACCGGGTCGACAAATCGCCAACAGGGAGCCCGGGTTCACACCGGGTCCGGTATCGGAAGCGGCCGCTTCTCGATGGCCGCCGCCATCACCTCGGGGAACAGGTCGGGCGTGCAGGCGAAAGCCGGTGCACCCAGCGCGGCGAGCGCGGCAGCGTGCTCCCGGTCGTAGGCCGGCGCCCCCTCGTCCGACAGCGCGAGCAGCGTCACGAACTGCACCCCGGACGACTTCATCGCCGCGACCCGCTTGAGCATCTCGTTGCGTATGCCGCCCTCGTAGAGGTCGCTGATCAGCACCATCACCGTCTCCGCGGGCCGGGTGATCTGCGACTGGCAGTACGCCAGCGCCCGGTTGATGTCCGTGCCGCCACCGAGCTGCGTGCCGAAGAGTACGTCCACCGGGTCGTCGAGCTGGTCGGTGAGGTCGACGACCGCCGTGTCGAAGACGACGAGCCGTGTGTCGATCGACCGCATGGACGCCAGCACCGCCCCGAACACGGACGCGTAGACGACGGACGCCGCCATCGAGCCCGACTGGTCGATGCAGAGGACGACCTCCTTCTTCACCGACCGCGAGGCCCGGCCGTAGCCGATGAGCCGCTCGGGCACGATCGTCCGGTACTCCGGGAGGTAGTGCTTGAGGTTGGCCGAGATCGTGCGGTTCCAGTCGATGTCGTGGTGGCGCGGCCGGTTGATCCGGGCGCTGCGGTCGAGGGCGCCGGTGAGCGTGGCGCGGGTGCGGGTGGCGAGCCGCTTCTCCAGATCCTCGACGACCTTCCGCACGACGGCCCGGGCCGTCTCCTTCGTCGTCTCCGGCATCGCCTTGTTGAGCGAGAGCAGCGTGCCGACCAGGTGTACGTCGGCCTCGACCGCCTCCAGCATCTCCGGTTCGAGAAGCAGGGTGGACAGCCCGAGCCGGTCGATGGCGTCCCGCTGCATGACCTGGACGACGGAGGACGGGAAGTACGTCCGGATGTCCCCCAGCCATCGCGCCACCGACGGTGCCGAGGCCCCGAGGCCCGCCGAACGCTCCTTGCCCGCCTGTCCCTTCCCGTCTCCCCGGCCGTAGAGCGCGGCCAACGCTCCGTCCATCGCGGCATCCTGTGCACTGAGTGCGCACCCGGTGCCGTCGGCCGCCTCCCCGCCCAGCACAAGCCGCCAACGCCGCAGCCGCTCGTCGGCGGGGCCGGCGGGGTCGGTGGAGGAGGCAGACAGGGCTGCCGTGCCGACCGACGACCGTGCCGGGGCGGCGGCTGGGGCTGGGGCTGGGGCTGCGGCCGGCTCCCCGGCCGGTTGCCTCTCCATATCCATCTGCGCGTGCCCCGGACCCGTGGCGGGTTCCGTCGTCCTCGGTGTCGCCGGTGTCGCCGCTGCCGCCGGTGCCGTCAGGTCGTTCGGATCGGTCGTCATGCCCGCTCTCCCGTCCGGAACCGGTCCCAGAGCGGGACCACGGCCACGCTCGTCACCGAGCCGTGCTTCGCCCGGGACCCTGTCCTCCCGGGTGGGACTTCGCGCCCGTCCCCGACCGCGGCGGCTGCCGCCCTGCCTGCCCCGCCCCGCGGTGTCCGCGATACCTCGGTCATCATCCCGCCACCCCCGCAAGGTCGTTGTCGTCGTGCGCCAAGCCGTCGTCGTGGTCGTCGTCGTGGTTGTCGTGGTGGTTGTCGTCGTGGTTGTCGTCGTGGTTGTCGTCGTGGTTGTCGTCCAAGCCGAGCAGCAGCCGCACCACCGACAGCACGGCGTCGGCCCGGTCGCTGTCGAGGTCGGCCCCGAAACCCGGTATCCCGGAACCGGCTCCCGCCGCGCTCCCCCGCTGGCCCGGGCCCCGCCGGACCAGTTCGCCCAAGGTCCGCCGCACTCCTGGCTCGTACGCCGAGAACGTGCGCCGCAGCAGCGGCAGCACATCAGTGAACGCCTCCGCCGACACCCCGGTCAGCCAGGCGTCGACGAGTCCGAGCAGCCGCTCGTCGTGCAGGAGAAGCATTCCGCCGCCGGACCCGCCCCCGACGAAACCCTCGATCCACGCGGCCGCGTCTCCCGGCTCCGTCCCCGGCGAGAGCACGAGCCCCATGAGCCGAGCCGCCTCGTCCTGCGCCAACTCCCCATCGTCCAGCAGCAGTCGGACCGCCCGCCCGCGTATGACACCGGGCACGGTGTCCCGCAGGGACAACACCGTGAGCACGGCCTGCCAACGGCCACGGAGACCGTGGTGAGCCGGAACCGGCGCGTCCCCCCTGCCGCCCGGTTCCGAACCCGAGGCCGCGTCCTCGGGAGAAGCCACCTCACCCAGTAGCCCCACCGCCCCGTGCACCGCGTCCACATGACGCCGCATCTCCTCCGCCGCCTCCGCGTCGAGCGCGGCACAGGCCGGGGGCAGGCCGACGAAGACCCGCTCGGCGAGGCCCGCGGCGACCTCCGTCAGGGCGCCGGTGTCGGTACCGCGCACATCGCCGTAGCGCAGGGAACGGACGAGGGCCGGCAGGGCCTGGGCGAGGTGGCCGACGTCCGCGTCCAGAGCGGCGCGGTCGGCGAGTATCTGCATCACCGTGGGCAGGGCGTCGGGGAGTTCGGCCAGCAGACAGCGCTCGGCGAGGGCGGTGACGTCGGCGAGTCCCGGCGCGGAGACGGCGTCCGCCTCCGCCTTGGCCGTCGCGGCGGAGAGCACGGTCGTGCCCCACACCCCCGCCTCGGCGACCCGCACCGACAGCTCCGGCTCCCACCGCAGTCGCCACGTCTCGCGGAACGTGCCCGTGCTCCCCCGCGAGGCGGCCGGTTCACCCCACGCCACGCCCAGAAGTCGCAGCCGGTGCAGCAGCGTGCTGCGCCCGGCGTCGTTCTCCTTGCGCAGGTCCAGCTCCAACTCCCGCTCCAGCGCCTCCGGTTTGAGCCGCAGCCGCCGCTGGATCCGGTCGAGATCCCGCTGCAACGGCACCGCGGGCGCCGCCTGCGGCACCTCCCCCAGGACGTCCCCGACCACCAGCCGGTCGTGCACCAGCGCCAACGGCACGTCCGAGCCCTCGCACATCACCGCCCGCACCGCGTCGGTCGTCTCGCTCAGGCCGGGCAAGGGCCGGCCGCGCATCGCCGCGAGCGTCTCGGCCAGCCGTACGGCCTCGATGACGTGCGCCGAGGACACGATCCGGTCCTCGTCGCGCAGCAGCCCCGCCACCTTGGTCAGCCACCGCTCGACGGGCCGGTCCGGCGCGCCGAACAGATGCCCGTACCAGCCGGGCGAGTCGATACCGGCGCCGTAGCCGCTGTGCCGCGAGAGCCTGCGGTGTGTCCACGGCACCCATGTCATGTCCGCCTTGACCTTGGGGAGCCCCTTCAGCAGCGCCTTGTCGCCGGCGACCGTGCTCTTCCGCCGCAACGCCGGCACATGCCAGGCCCCGCACACCACGGCCACGTCGTCCCCGAACTCCCGCTGGGCGGCCCGCAACTGGAGCCGCATGTACGCCTCCCGCACGAGGTCCCGGTCGTGTCCGCCGGTCCCGTACGTCTCCCGCAACACCTCCATCGCCTCTTCCAGCACGGTGAACGGCTCGAACACGTCACCCTGCCCCGCTCCCCGGTGCTCGACGACGTCCTCCCACCACCGCTCGGGATCGTCGTATCCGGCGGCCTCGGCGAGCACCCCGAGCGGGTCGACACGGACGGCGTCGTGAAGGTCGGGCTGGTCGCCCGGAGGTGGGTTCCCACTGGTGGAAGAGGGCTCCGCTTCCCCCGGGGCGGCGTTCTCGTCGGCCGGAGCAGGCCGCTTCTCGGGCCCACTCGGGTCCGATCCCTCGGCGGCGGGCTCGTCCGGTCGGTCCGTCGGCCCTTCGTCCGCCACGTCCCTCCCCCACGCCAGGGTGTGCGTGGCCGGCAGGTCGACGAAACGGGCCGGGACCTCGTGCTCCAGCGCCCAGCGGATCGCCACCCACTCCGGGGAGAACTCGGCCAGCGGCCAGAACGCCGAACGGCCGGGCTCGTCCACGGCATGGGCGAGCAGTGCCACCGGCGGTCGCATGTCCTCCTCGGCGGCCAGCGGAATCAACGCGTCGGCCTCGGGCGGCCCCTCGATCAGCACGATCCGGGGCAGGGCCGCGTCCAGCGCCGCCCGCACCGCCCGCGCCGACCCGGGCCCGTGATGCCGCACCCCGAGCAGCAACGGCCCGGCGCCGGACCTCCGGCTCCCCCGAACGCCGGCGTCGGCCACCCCCTCACCGCCATGAACGCCCACGTCGACCAGCCCCCCGTCCCCGGCCCCGGCCTCTGCGGAGCCGCTCGCCGCCCCGCTCTCGACCTCACTCACACCCGTCACACCGAACCCCTCCCCTCCATGGCCACTCGGAGTCGTCCTCTCCGCCCCGCCCGGTCCCGTTGCCGCCGCCCCGCTCCACACCCGTCACGACCGCCCGTCATGACCGCCCCCCCTGTCTCCGGGTTCCCCTCAGCACGAACCCCGGGCCATCTCTCACGCACTGACCTCCCGGCAGGCCCGGTAGAAGTCCTTCCAGCCGTCCCGCTCGCGGACGACCGCCTCCAGGTACTCCTGCCAGATGACCCGGTCGGCAACCGGATCGCGGACGACGGCGCCGAGGATGCCCGCGGCGACGTCTCCGGCCCGCAGGACGCCGTCACCGAAGTGGGCGGCGAGGGCGAGACCGTTGGTGACGACCGAGATGGCCTCGGCGGTCGACAGCGTGCCGCTGGGTGACTTGAGCTTCGTACGGCCGTCGGACGTGATCCCGTCGCGCAGCTCGCGGAAGACCGTCACGACCCGGCGGATCTCGGCGATGCCGTCCGGCGCGGCCGCCAGGTCCAGGGAGCGGCCGATCTGGTCGACGCGGCGCGAGACGATGTCGACCTCGGCCTCGACACTCTCCGGCAGCGGCAGCACCACCGTGTTGAAACGGCGACGCAGGGCGCTGGAGAGGTCGTTGACCCCGCGGTCGCGGTCGTTGGCCGTGGCGATGAGGTTGAAGCCGCGGACCGCCTGCACCTCCTGGCCCAGCTCCGGTATCGGCAGCGTCTTCTCGGACAGGATCGTGATCAGCGAGTCCTGCACGTCGGCAGGGATACGGGTCAGCTCCTCGACCCGGGCCGTCATCCCCTCCGCCATGGCCCGCATCACGGGACTGGGCACGAGCGCGGCACGGCTCGGGCCGTTGGCGAGCAGCTGTGCGTAGTTCCAGCCGTAGCGGATCGCCTCCTCCGGGGTGCCCGCCGTGCCCTGCACGAGCAGGGTCGAGTCGCCGCTGACCGCAGCGGCGAGATGTTCGGAGACCCAGGTCTTGGCGGTGCCGGGCACGCCGAGCAGGAGCAGGGCGCGGTCGGTGGCGAGGGTGGTGACGGCGACCTCGACCAGGCGCCGCGGGCCCACGTACTTCGGAGTGATCACCGTGCCGTCCGGCAGGGTGCCGCCGAGGAGGTACGTCGCCACCGCCCACGGCGACAGCTTCCAGCGGACCGGGCGCGGGCGGTCGTCCTGCGCGGCCAGCGCGGCGAGTTCACCGGCGAAGGCTTCCTCGGCATGCGGCCGCAACGCCTCGGCCGGTGATCCCTGCTTCGGTTCCACGTTCGTCGGTTCAACAGACACAGACATGGCTGAGGCCCCCTCCAGCTCGGCCGGTTCGGATCTGTCACCAACCGTGCACCACGCCACTGACAATGCGATCCGACCTGCGGAAACGCGCTCACGGGGGTTGGAGCGGCCGTCGGTCCGGGGCCGATTGTCAGTGGGGGGATCTACCTTCGATGACATGACTCAGCAGGGGGTGCGCTGGACGGCGGATCAGGTGCTGGCACTGGCTCCTGACGCCGCCTCACGCAAAGCGGGAAGCAAACTCGGCGCGGCCGGGCCATGGTCCGAGGCGGGGAGTTCCGACGAGGGGACGGTGTGGGGGCTGTGCAAAGGCAGTGGCAGCAAGCCGTATCAGACGGTCATCGACGTCGCGGACGCCGCGGGTCCGGCGTACAAGTGCAGCTGCCCGAGCCGCAAGTTCCCGTGCAAACACGCGCTCGGGCTGCTGCTGCTCTGGGCCGGCGGGGAGGGAGCGGTGCCGCCGGGCCGGGCACCGGACTGGGCGGAGCAGTGGATAGCGGGGAGAAGGCAGCGGGCGCAGGAGAAGGGGACGGCGGACGCGGCGGGTTCGGGCGCCGGGGCCGGTGATCCGGAGGCGGCGCGGCGCAGGGCGGAGCGCCGGGCCGTGCGGATCACGGCGGGGGCGACAGAGCTGGAGCAGCGGCTGGCGGACCTGCTGCGGGGCGGTCTGGCGGGGGCGGAGCAGGCGGGATACGGCATGTGGGAGGAGACGGCCGCGCGCATGGTCGACGCCCAGGCGCCGGGACTCGCCGGCCGGGTGCGGGAGTTGGGGTCGATCCCGTCGTCCGGTCCGGGCTGGCCGGTGCGGCTGCTGGAGGAGTGCGCCCTCATCCACCTTCTCGACCAGGGCTGGCTGCGCCGCGAGCGGCTGCCGGACGGTCTGGCGTCGACGGTCCGTTCCCGGATCGGCCTGCCCGCCTCGGCGGACGGCCCCGGAATCCGGGACCGCTGGCTGGTGCTCGCCCAGTACGACACGGCGGACGCCCGTCTGACGACCCGCCGGATCTGGCTGCACGGCACGGACTCGGGCCGCACGGCCCTGCTCCTTTCCTACGGCGCGGCCGGCCGCGCTCCCGAACTGGCGCTGCCGGTGGGGCTGGAGCTGGAGGCGGAGGTGTCCGCCTACCCCGGTACCGGTCAGCTGCGGGCGGCGCTCGGCGAGCAGTTCGCGCCGCCCGCACCCTCGGCGACCCGCCCACCCGGAGTGACGACCGAGCAGGCGGCCGCCCAGTACGGGGCGGCGCTGCGGGACGACCCCTGGCTCGACTCCGTCCCCGTGACCCTGGACCGGGTGATACCGGCCCCGGACGGGAACTCCTGGCAACTGGCCGACGCCGAGGGCGACTCGGCCCTGCCGCTCACCGCCTCCGGTGGCTCCCGTCCGGGCCTGTGGCGCCTGGTCGCGCTCTCGGGCGGGGCCCCGGTGAAGGTCTTCGGCGAATGCGGCCACCGCGGCTTCACCCCGCTGACGGCGTGGCCCGAGGGCGCGGGCGAGGCGGTGCGACTGTGCTGAACGGAACCGACCCAGCAGCCGACCGGACGGAAAGGAACCGCATGGACAGGACCTCCGCTACGGCCAAACCCTCCGCGTCGGACGCCTGGGAGGAGCTCGTCACCTCGGCCCTGCTCGGCACCGCCCGGCGCACACCGCCCGGCATCCCGCCCGGTCCCGAGGCGCCGGTGGCCTTGCTGGACGCCGCGGCCGTGGAGACCGTACGGCGGCGGGCCGGGCTCAGGCCCGCGCGGGCGGCACAGCGGCCGCAGCCTGCGCCCGAGGACCCGCGCCCTCCCCTGCCCGCGGCGGCGGCCCGCCGGCTCGCGATGCTGCTCGCCGACCGGCCGGGCACGGGCGGCGGCGGCCGCAGGGGTACGGCACCGGATCTGGTGGAGCTGCTCCCGCAGTGGCTCTCGGCGGCGAACGCCCGCGGCTACGCGGCCCCTGCGGAGCTGCTGCCCGCGTTGCTGGACGCGGCCCGGGGGCGTACGGACCTGCGGCCGGCAGCACTGGCGTTCGCGGGTTCGCGTGCCATCTGGCTCGCCCGGCTGAACCCGGACTGGCGATTCGCGCTGCGGGCGACACCCGGCGGCGGAGCGGCGCTGCCGCCGCCGCAGGACACCGCGGGGATCCGACGTCTCTGGGAGGAAGGCCTGTTCGCCGAGCGGGTGGCCCTTCTCGGGGCGATACGGGCCCGGGAGCCCGCCGCCGCGCGCGAGCTGCTCGCGGCGACCTGGGCGACCGAGCGGGCCGAGGACCGGCTGATGTTCCTCGACTCGCTGCGGACGGGCCTGGGGCCGCACGACGAGCCGTTCCTGGAGCAGGCACTGGCCGACCGGAGCCGCAACGTACGGGCCACGGCCGCGGAGTTGCTGTCCGCGCTGCCGGGTTCGGCGCTGGCGGCGCGGATGGCGGTCCGGGCCGGGGCGTGCGTGGCCGTCGACCACACCCAGGACACGCCGACGATCGTCGTCGAGGCGCCGCACGAGTGCGACCCGGGCATGGAGCGCGACGGCGTCGTGGCGAAGGCGCCCTCGGGGCGGGGGGAACGGTCGTGGTGGTTCGGGCAGTTGGTGGAGGCGGCGCCGCTGGCGGTGTGGCCGGGGCGGCTCGGTGGGCGGACGCCCGAGGAGATCGTCGTGTTGCCGGTGGCGGACGACTGGCGGAACGAACTGCACGCGGCGTGGTGCCGGGCCGCCGTACGGCAGCGGGACGCCGGGTGGGCGCGGGCGCTGCTCGGAGCCCCTGCGGCGCCGGAGGCCGGGGGGCCGGGGGCGGTGTCACTGGCGGAGCGGGCCAAGCTGCTGGCGACGTTGGGCTCCGCCGAACGGGCCGAGTGGGTCGCCGGGTTCATCGCGACGCACGGGTTGTCCGAGGCGTTTCAGCTGCTGGGAGTGTGCGGAGTGCCGTGGGCCGGGCCACTCGGGCGGGCGGTGGTCGACGCGCTCAACATCGCCCGGGACGCGGGGAGTTACCCGTGGAGTTTCAGCGGGGTGATGGGGCTGGCGGAGCGGTGTCTCGATCCGGCCGAGGCGGGGCGCCTGGAGGGACTGATGGCGGTGCCGGACGAGGGAGAGGACGCGAGTCCCGGGGCGGGGGGCTACTGGGCCGAGGCGTTCCAGCGGCTGGTGACGACCTTGCGGTTGCGGGCGGCGATGACGGAGGAGCTGGGGGACGCCTAGGCACGCAGGCGGGCAACGGGGCGCCAGGCCATGCCGTCCGGCGGTGCAAGTTCGTCCTAACCGGTGCCGGGCGCCACATCATGCCGCCCGGGCGGCTGCGGGTTCGTCCCGGCTGCCGGTTCGTCCCGGCTGCCGGTTCGTCCCGGCTGCCGGTTCGTCGGGGCTGCAGGTTCTCGCGGCCGACCACGTCCCGCCGCGGAGCCGCCGCCGTTACAGCCCGGCGCCCAGGCCGGGGTACGGCCGGGCACGCGTGACGGCACCCGCTGAGGGGCGCGGGGAACTGCGCGACCGGCCCCCACCGGCCCGCACCCGGCATCCAACCCCTGCACGCGCCCCCTACGCCCCCGTCGGCTGCCGCACATTCGCCCGCACCCAGTCCACGATCGACTGGGTCGTCGCCCCCGGCGTGAAGATCTCCGCGACCCCCTTCTCCTTCAGCGCAGGGATGTCCCCGTCCGGGATGATCCCGCCGCCGAACACCAGGATGTCCGCGGCATCCCGCTCCCTGAGCAGGTCGATCACCGCGGCGAACAACGTGTTGTGGGCGCCGGAGAGGATGGAGAGACCGATCGCGTCGGCGTCCTCCTGGATCGCCGTGTCGACGATCTGCTCGGGAGTCTGGTGGAGGCCGGTGTAGATGACCTCCATGCCCGCGTCGCGCAGCGCCCTCGCGATCACCTTGGCTCCGCGATCATGACCGTCGAGGCCCGGCTTGGCCACCACTACGCGGATCGGACCGGCTGTCACACCCATCACTGCCTCCATGAAGCGACTGCGTCCATTCCTGCCGACTAGTACCGCACAGACCGGGAATGTGAACGAACGTTATCGCCGCCATCTCGCACCATGCTGTTTCGCAGTGGGCACCGAGGGGGAAATCATATGGTGGGACACGTTCGGGAGCCGCAACGAGGTCGCCGCACCGCCGCGCCGCAGGCCGCGCGCCACGGGGGCGCGGCGCGCCGGCGACGGCACGAAGGGCACGTAGGACAGGTAAGGCACGACAGCGGGGAGCCTCGTCGCCACACCGACAGGGCGGCTCGTCACGTCACCGGCGCACCACCAGCACCGTCAGCAGCATCGGCACCACCGATACGACCGGAAACCGCACCGGCACCGTCGGCATCGCCCGCACCACCGGTTCTGTCAGCGCCGCCGGCCCGCCCGGTGGCCCCGGAACCGAGCGCCGACCGCCGTACCCACCCTCCGCGCCCCACTCGCGCCATGTCGGCGCCGGCGACCTTCGCCGCGACTCCCCACGAGCGCACACGGGGGACGGAGCTGTCCTCCCGTGTGCCGACAGGAGGTCGGCCATGAAGGTCACCAAGGCGCTGCTGCCCTTTCTCCCGCTCTGCCAGCGTCTGCTTCCCGGCAGGCTGGCGGGACTCTCCCTGGCCCTCCTGAAGGCGACCACGCTCGAGATCGCGATCCTCGCGGGACATCTCCTCCTGTATCCGTCCGGCATCGTCCAGGAGCGCCGTTCCCCCCTGCCCCCGCTCCCGGAGGACGGCGCCGCACAGCTGCCGACGGAGGCCAAGCCCCCGGTCGTCCTGCTGCACGGCTTCATCGACAACCGTTCGGTCTTCGTGCTCCTGCGCCGCAGCCTCGCCCAGCACGGCAGGCAGCAGGTCGAGTCGCTCAACTACTCCCCGCTGACCTGCGACATCCGCGCCGCGGCTGAGCTCCTCGGCCGGCACATAGAGGGGATCTGCGAGCGCACGGGCAGCGAGCGGGTCGACGTCGTCGGGCACAGCCTCGGCGGCCTGATCGCGCGGTACTACGTGCAGCGTCTCGGCGGCGACACCCGGGTCCGCACGCTGGTGACGCTCGGCACCCCGCACTCGGGCACCCGGGTGGCGCCACTGGCGAACGCGCACCCCATCGTGCGCCAGATGCGCCCCGGCTCGGAGTTGCTCGAGGAGCTCACTGAGCCGGCCCCGGGCTGCCGTACGCACTTCGTCAGCTTCTGGAGCGACCTCGACCACCTGATGGATCCGCTGGAGACCGCCTGCATCGACCATGAGGACCTGATGGTGGAGAACGTCCGGGTGAGCGGGATCGGGCATCTCGCCCTGCCCGTGCATCCCGCCGTCGCGAACGGCATACGGCAGGTGCTCGACACCGCGCGAGCCGGGGAGGAGACGGCCGGCCGCGCGGGCGGACTGACCGTGGCGTAACGGTCGTATCGGCCACCGGACACCAGCCGCCAACTGCTCCTCACCCAGTCCGCCGACCGCTCCTCACCCAGTCCGCCGCCAGCGCGTCACACAGGCCTCCGACAGCGCTCCGACAGCCGACTGACCACGGACCAACATCGAACACTCTTCGAACACAGAGCCAAAGTCCAGCCCGCGCTCCCCCGAAACACGTCCGAATGCCCGTTTCCTGCGCGCCCAAAACCAGTTGAAGATTGTCGCGCCCGCATACCGCCGGGTACAGTCACCGCACTGCTCTGGCAGCCCCTGTTGTCGAGGCGAAAGAGAAGTTGGTGAACGACCGTCACCCGTCGGGGACCATGACCACCCCGGCTCCGGCCTCCGACGCCGACTCGTCGTACGGCACCCAGGAGGCCCAGTACGGCGACTTCACCACGTACGGCGGCTATGACGCCACTGGTTTCGACGCCCTGGGCACGACCGGCGCCCACGCCACCGGCACCTTCGAGACCGACCCGCTCTTCGGCAACATGCCGGCCGACACCACCGGTTCGTACGACTCCTCGACGTGGAACACCGGCGGTCACCAGACCCTGAACTACGACATGTACGCGGCCCAGCACCACGCCGCCTACGACACCGGCGCGTACGACGCCACGCAGTGGGGCGCCGACCAGCAGCAGCTCGCCGCGATCCCGCCGCAGGCCCGCAGCGTCGATCACAGCGGACAGTGGGACGCCAGTTCCTGGCACCAGCCCGACCAGTCCGCGGGCCCGGCCGACCAGACCCAGCACTGGGAATGGGGCACGCAGGCCTTCGACACCGGGACGTACGACGCCACGCAGTGGAACTCCGACGGCACGGCGGCCGACCCGCAGCCGACCGCCACCTTCGAGCAGGCCGGGTACGACGAGACCCACGCGTACGGCGAGGCGAACCCTTACGGCGACGCCTACGCCGAACACACCTTGCACGACGGCGAGTCGAACGCCACTACGGACACGGCCACCACCGACACCGGCGAGATGCCCGCCGTCCTCGACGCCGACGCCCCGCTCCTGGACGACCAGGAAGAGGCCCCCCGAGCCGCGGCGCCCGCCCCCGGCTCCCGCGTCGCCGCGCGCAACGCGGGCCGCTCCCGCCGCCGTATGCCCGCCAAGCGCTCCGCGCTGCTGACGATCGCCGTCCCCTCGGCGTGTGTCATGGGGGTCGCCGGGATCGCCGCCGCCTCGGTCGGCACGCTGACCGGCGACGACAAAGACACCTCGACGACCCTCGCGGACACGAGCGCCGTCAAGCCGGCCATCGCGAACAACAAGCTGGACACCCAGCTCGAGAGCCTCAGGGCCGGTGCCGACGACTTCGCCGACCGGGCCAGCCGCACACAGGAACGCATCGACCTCAAGACCCAGCAACTGGCCGAGAAGAGGAAAGCTGCGGAGGAGGCGGCCCGCAAGGAGCGGCTGCGCCCGAAGTTCGCGCTTCCGGTCGCGCAGCGGGGGCTCAGCGCCTACTTCGGCCAGGCCGGCGTCAACTGGATGTCCGTCCACACCGGCATCGACTTCCCGGTGTCGTACGGCACGACGGTGCTGGCCGCGACCGACGGCACCGTCCGGACGCAGTGGAACAGCGCGTACGGCAACATGATGGTCGTGACGGCGAAGGACGGCACCGAGACGTGGTACTGCCACCTCTCGAGCTACCGCGTCGCCTCCGGTACGACGGTCAAAGCCGGCGACCCGATCGCCTACTCCGGCAACTCCGGCAACTCGACCGGACCCCACCTGCACTTCGAGGTGCACCCCGCAGGCGGTTCGGCCATAGACCCCCTGCCGTGGCTGCGCAGCCACGGGCTGGACCCGACGTAACCTCTCGGACCCAGCCCGCCCCTTTGCGGAGCTACAGCTTCTCCACCGGCGCGTACCGCAGCAGCAGCCGCTTCGGCTTGGCCTCCCCGAAGTCGATCGTCGCCTCGGCGTTCGCGCCCGTGCCCTTCACCCCGACCACCGTGCCCAGACCGAACTGGTCGTGGGTGACACGGTCGCCGACTGCCAGGGACACCACCGGCTTCTCCGAGGTCCTGCGCGTCGCGAAGCCGGACGCGCCCGACGCCGAGGAGCGGGAACGGGACGACGACAGCGAGGCGGCGACCCCCGAGACCGGCCCCGCAGGAGCGCCGGCCGCCCCCGTGCGCTTCCAGTCCACGTGCTGCGCCGGGATCTCCTCCAGGAAGCGGGAGGGCGGGTTGTACGACGGCTGCCCCCACGCGCTGCGCAGGGAGGACCGGGTCAGGTACAGCCGCTCACGCGCGCGCGTGATGCCGACGTAGGCCAGGCGCCGCTCCTCCTCCAGTTCCTTCGTCTGGCCGAGGGCGCGCATGTGCGGGAAGACGCCGTCCTCCATGCCGGTGAGGAAGACGACCGGGAACTCCAGGCCCTTGGCGGTGTGCAGGGTCATCAGGGTGATGACGCCGGAGCCGTCCTCGTCCTCGTCGGGGATCTGGTCGGAGTCGGCGACGAGCGCGACCCGCTCCAGGAAGTCGGAGAGCGAGCCGGTCTCCTCGCCCTCGCCGGACTCCTGCTCGAACTCCAGGGCCACGGCGGCGAGTTCCTGGAGGTTCTCGATGCGGGTCTCGTCCTGCGGGTCGGTGGAGGCCTGCAACTCGGCGAGATAGCCGGTGCGTTCGAGGACGGCTTCCAGGACGGTCGCCGGGCCCGCGCCGGACTCGACGATCGTACGGAGCTCCTCCATCAGCACGTTGAACCGCTTCACGGCGTTGGTCGAGCGCGCGGCCATGCCGTACGCCTCGTCGACGCGCTTGAGTGCCTGCGGGAAGCTGATCTTCTCGCGCTGGGACAGGGCGTCGATCATCGCCTCGGCCCGGTCGCCGATGCCGCGCTTGGGGACGTTGAGGATCCGGCGCAGCGGCACGGAGTCCTCCGGGTTGGCGAGAACGCGCAGGTAGGCCAGGACGTCCCGGACCTCCTTGCGCTCGTAGAAGCGGACGCCGCCGACGACCTTGTAGGGCAGGCCGACGCGGATGAAGACCTCTTCGAAGACACGGGACTGCGCGTTGGTGCGGTAGAAGACGGCGACATCGCCGGCCTTCGCGTCACCCGCGTCCGTGAGGCGGTCTATCTCGTCGGCGACGAACTGCGCCTCGTCGTGCTCGGTGTCGGCGACATAGCCGGTGATGCGCGCGCCCGCGCCCGCGTTGGTCCACAGGTTCTTGGGGCGGCGCGACTCGTTGCGCTCGATGACGGCGTTGGCGGCGGTGAGGATCGTCTGGGTGGAGCGGTAGTTCTGCTCCAGGAGGATCGTCGTCGCGTCCGGGTAGTCCTCCTCGAACTGGAGGATGTTGCGGATGGTCGCGCCGCGGAAGGCGTAGATCGACTGGTCGGCGTCACCGACGACACAGAGCTCGGCGGGCGGCAGGTCGTGCTCGCTCGGCGGCACGTCCACCGGGTGCTCGGAGGTCCCGACCAGCTCCCTGACCAGCGCGTACTGCGCGTGGTTGGTGTCCTGGTACTCGTCGACGAGGACGTGCCGGAAGCGGCGGCGGTAGTGCTCGGAGACGTCGGGGAACGCCCGGAGCAGGTTGACCGTCGTCATGATCAGGTCGTCGAAGTCGAGGGCGTTCGCCTCGCGGAGGCGCGACTGGTACATGGCGTAGGCCTGGGCGAGGGTCTTCTCGAAGCCGTCGGTGGCCTGGGCGGCGAAGTCCTCCTCGTCGATCAGCTCGTTCTTCAGGTTGCTGATCTTGGCGCTGAAGGACTTCGGGGGGTAGCGCTTGGGGTCGAGGTCCAGATCGCGGCAGACCAGGGCCATGAGCCGCTTGGAGTCGGCGGCGTCGTAGATCGAGAAGGAAGAGGTGAACCCGAGCTTCTTCGACTCCCTCCGCAGGATCCGCACGCACGCGCTGTGGAAGGTCATGACCCACATCGCGTTCGCGCGCGGGCCCACGAGCTGCTCGACGCGCTCCTTCATCTCGCCCGCGGCCTTGTTGGTGAAGGTGATCGCGAGGATCTGGCCCGGGTGGACATTGCGCTCGCCGAGGAGGTGGGCGATGCGGTGGGTGAGCACCCGGGTCTTGCCGGAACCGGCGCCGGCCACGATGAGCAGCGGGGTGCCGGAGTGCACGACGGCCGCGCGCTGGTTCTCGTTCAGCCCCTCCAGGAGCGCGGCCGGGTCCACCACCGGGCGCGGGGCGCCGTCGCGGTAGTAGGCGTCCCGGTCCGGGGGCACGTCGAACTTCCCACCGAACAGGTCGTCCGGAACGGGTTCCGGCACGTGGTCGTCCTCGGGCGGCGGCGGGGGCTCCTCCGCATGCCCGCGAGGGGCCTGGAGGTCCGCCAGGAAGCTGTCGTCAAAGAGGCTGCTCATCGCTCTCCGAGTCTAGGGTGCCCCACTGACAGCCCGCCGCCGCCCTGAGAACATCCACCCTGCCGTCACGGTCCGTGACGGGCCCCGGACCGACGTGCCGTGCCCGGAGCGCCAGGAACGGCGAACACCCCCTCACCACGACAGATCACCCCGAATCCCCGCCATGGAGCGACGCCCGCGACGAAGGTCACGAAAATGTATCGGGCATATCGACCAGCAACCTTCACATGGGCCACACCCGTTGGCTACCGTTCCGGGCAGGCCGTACGACCCCCTCCGGCGAACGTCGCCGGGCCGCACGGCCTCCGCCGAGTCCGCAGGCGCCGCCGCGCGCCCGGAGCCGGGGACCCACCGAACCCGGGGTGAATCGGCCGACTCCCGCCCACGGGAGCGCCGTAGGGCAACCCTTCCCGCCCGAACCCGACAGCTAACCCGGTAGGCGGAGCACGGAAGGAGTCGCCTCCCTTGGCGTCGCACCGCAAGTCGCGTCCCGTCGGTACGCGCGCAGCAGGCATACGGACCCCGGCCTTCGCGACGGCCGCCCTCACCTCCGTGGCCCTGCTGTCCCAGTCGGCGAACGCCGCGCCGGCCGATGACAAGCCGAGTCTCGAAGAGGTCGAGAAGAAGGTCGACGACCTCTACCGCCAGGCCGAGTCGGCGACCGACACCTACAACGCGGCCAAGGAGAAAACGGCCAAGCAGCGCAAGCAGGTCGAGACGCTCCTGGAGGACGTCGCCCAGCGCACCCAGAAGCTCAACGAGGCACGGGAGGAACTCGGTTCCTTCGCCGCGGCCCAGTACCGCACCGGTGCCGCCGCGCCCGACACGGCGACCTTCCTGCTCGCCGACACCCCGCAGGACTACTTCGACCAGACGCAGCTGATGGGCCGCTTGACGAGCCGCCAGAAGGGCGCGGTCGACGATTACGTCTCCGAGCAGTCCGCGGCGATGAAGAAGCGCCAGGAGGCCTCCCAGAGCCTTCAGGCGCTCACCGACACGCAGAGCAACCTGAGGACCGCCAAGGCGACCGTCCAGAAGAAGCTCGCCGACGCGCGCGAGCTTTTGTCGGAACTGACCGCCCAGGAGAAGGCGCGTCTCGCGGCGATCGAGAAGCGCGAGCAGCAGGAGGCGGCCCGCAGGGCGGCGGAGCTGGCGCGGCAGCAGGAGGCGGCGGAGAAGGCCGCCCAGGAGACCGCCCAGAAGGCCACCGGCCCGCAGGTGAGCACGTCGACGGCGGCCGACTCCTCGTACGCCACCAGGGCCGCCAAGGCCCTCGCCTTCGCCCGCGCGCAGATCGGCAAGCCGTACGTCTGGGGCGCCACCGGCCCCGACTCCTACGACTGCTCAGGGCTCACCCAGGCCGCCTGGAAGGCCGCCGGCGTCGACCTCCCCCGCGTCACCTACGACCAGGTCGGTGCCGGCACCACGGTCTCCCTGGCCGACGCCCAACCCGGTGACCTGGTCTTCTTCTACGACGACATCAGCCACGTCGGTCTCTACATCGGCAACGGCATGATGATCCACGCCCCCAAGCCGGGCGCGTACGTCCGCGAGGAGTCGATCTACTACGACGGTGAGTCGGGGATCCACAGCGTGGTGCGCCCCGCCTGAGGCCGTCGGGGCGGTGCGGTCGGCTCCGCCCGTACCGCGGTCAGGTCCACAGCACCGCGATGAAGATGTTGGCCGAGGTCAGCGCGCCGACCAGGCCGAACAGGCCCTTGTCCACCTTCTCGTCGTCCCGTTTCACATAGACGAGGCCGAGGATCACGATCAGCAGGGCCAGCTTCACGCCGATCTTGATGTTGTTGACGTGCTGGTCGTCGGCCTGGTTGAGGCCGACCAGGATCATCCCGGTGACCAGCATCGTCGCGGCGCCGTGCAGCATCGCGGGGACGAACCGGGCGGCGCCCTGGCCCATCGCCTTCATCTGGGTGAGGAAGCCGCCGAGCAGCGCGGCGATGCCGATGATGTGCAGGCCGACGAAGAGATGGATGAGTACGTCCATGAGGCCGGAGCCTATGCCGGAGCCCGAGGGGCACGCGCACCGGGCCCTGTGAACGGATCTCGCATATATGCGGCCTTTAGCACTCCACGCCTGCCGTGCGCTCCGGAATCCCTACTTCGGTCAGCGCACCGCGCGAAGTCGACGGCGCCACCCCGGCATCACGGTCACCTTCGGTCACCCGGCGGTCCCCTGGCGGCAGTTCCGCACAACGCGTTACCTCCCGGACACGCTCAGGTTTAGCGTCCTCCCTCAGGTGACCGGCTCCCCACCGCCGCCCGGGCCAGGGGCGGCAGTCGGCCACCACCGCCGAGAAGGTCCGGCGGCGGCCTGCTCCCCCTGTGCGGGCCGTCGCCGGACGCGCACACCGCCCCGGGCGGGTCGTACGGCCGCTCATCCCTGGCGTTCGTACGTCCCGGAGCCCCGGGGCGGGCGATCGCAGGAAAGGACGTGCAGTCCACGTGGCAGCGCACCGCAAGCCCCGCAGCCGCTCGGCCGGCGGCCATACGGTCCGTACGGCAGCGACCATCGCCCTCGCGGGGGCGGCGACCGCGACGGGCTTCGACGGGATCGGACACGCCGAGCCGCAGCTCACACCGGCGCAGGTCAAGGCGAAGGTGGACCAGCTGTACCAGGAGGCCGAGTCGGCCACCGAGAAGTACAACGGCGCGAAGGAGAAGGCCAAGGCGGCCGAGACCCGGCTGGACAGCCTGCGGGACCAGGCGGCCCGCAGGACGGAACAGCTCAACGAGGAGCGGGACGCGCTGGGTTCGATGGCCGCGGCGCAGTACCGCGGCGGCGGCCTCGACCCCGCGATGCAGCTCGCGCTCACCGACGACCCCGACCGGTACCTGGACAGCGCCGAGTTCGCCGAACGAGCCGGCAACCGCCAGGCCACCTCCGTGGCGAACGTACGCCGGCAGCTGCGGGAGATCGAACAGCTGCGCGGGGCCGCGCACATCGAGCTGGCCTCCCTGAAGTCGCGCCAGGCGGAGCTGAAGCGCCACAAGAAGACGATCACCGGCAAACTGGGCGCGGCCCGTCGCCTGATGTCCCAGCTGTCGGCCGAGGAACGGGCGGTGCTCGGCGCCGACGGGGATCGCGCCTCACGGGCCACCACGGGTGCACGCGAGGAACTGACGTCCCCCGGCGCTGCCACTACGGCGGCCCCCAACTCCCGCGCCGCAGCGGCCGTTTCCTACGCCTACGCCAAGCTCGGCAGCCCCTATGTCTGGGGTGCCACCGGTCCGGACGCCTTCGACTGCTCGGGGCTCATCCAGGCCGCCTACCGCTCGGCGGGCATCTCCCTGCCCCGCACGACCTACGCCCAGATCGACGCGGGCAGACGCGTCGCCCGCTCCGAACTCCTCCCTGGCGACCTGGTGTTCTTCTACTCGGGCATCAGCCACGTCGGCATGTACGTCGGCAACGGGCAGATGATCCACGCTCCGAACCCGTCGGCACCGGTGCGAGTGGCGCCCATCGACCAGATGCCGTTCGCGGGCGCGACGCGGGTGGTGTGAGTGTCAGACGAGCCGCCGGGCCGTCGCCCACCGGGTCAGCTCGTGGCGGTTGGAGAGCTGGAGCTTGCGCAGGACCGCGGAGACATGGGACTCGACCGTCTTCACCGAGATGAACAGCTGCTTGGCGATCTCCTTGTAGGCGTAACCGCGCGCGATGAGCCTCAGCACCTCCCGCTCGCGCTGGGTGAGGCGGTCGAGGTCCTCGTCGACCGGCGGGGCGTCGGTGGAGGCGAAGGCGTCCAGGACGAAGCCGGCCAGGCGCGGCGAGAAGACGGCGTCGCCCTCCTGGACGCGGAAGACGGAGTTGACGAGGTCCGTGCCGGTGATCGTCTTCGTCACATAGCCGCGCGCACCGCCCCGGATCACTCCGATCACGTCCTCGGCCGCGTCCGAGACGGACAGGGCGAGGAAGCGGACGGGCTGCTCGGCGTCGGCCATCAACGGGGCGCACCGGCGCAGCACTTCGACTCCTCCGCCGCCCGGGAGATGGACGTCGAGGAGAACGACCTCGGGACGGGTCGCGGTGATGACGGTGACGGCCTGGTCGACGTCGGCGGCCTCCCCGACGACCTCGACGCCGGTCTCCTCGGTCCGGCCGATCTCGGCCTGGACGCCCGTACGGAACATGCGGTGGTCGTCGACGAGGACCACGCGCACCCGGCGCTCGGCCGCGCCCCCGGTGACCTCCGTCGTGCCATTCGCCTCGTCGCTCATGACGTCTTCTCCGCCCTCTCCATCTCCAGCTCGACCTCCGTGCCGCCGCCCGGCACCGCGCGCAGCCGGGCCGTGCCGCCATGGCGCTCCATGCGGCCGATGATCGATTCTCTGACACCCATCCGGTCGGCGGGTATCGAGTCGAGGTCGAAGCCGGGGCCGCGGTCCCGGACGGACACGAAGACCGTCCTGCCCTCGACTTCGGCGTAGACCTGTACGGCGCCACCCTCGCCACCGTACTTGGCGGCGTTGACCATCGCCTCACGCGCGGCCTGCATCTGTGCGCCGGTTCTCTCGTCGAGCGGGCAGTCGCCGACGACCACGACCTCTATGGGGACGCCGTGCTTGTCCTCGACCTCGGCCGCGTTGCGCCGCACGGCGTCGCCGAGGTCGGTGGGTTCGTCGGCCTCGTCCTTGCCGGTGCCCTCGGGTTTGTAGAGCCAGGTGCGCAGGTCGCGCTCCTGGGCGCGGGCCAGGCGGCGCACCTCGCTCGCGTTCTCCGCGTTGCGCTGGATCAGGGTCAGGGTGTGCAGCACCGAGTCGTGGACGTGGGCCGCGACCTCCGCGCGCTCCTGGGCACGGATGCGCATGAGGCGCTCCTCGGAGAGGTCCTGGGTCATGCGGACGAGATACGGCCCGGCGAGGAGCGTTATCCCGACGAGGACGGCGAGGGCCGCCTGGAGGACGGAGCCGAGGTGGGCGGTGGAGCCCTGGAGGACGAAGACCCCGGAGACGCCCGCGGTGACGAGGAGGACTCCGCCCGCGGCACGCAGCAGCGTCAGGGTGCGCCGACGGCGGCCCACCTCCATCCAGCGGGCCCGGCGGGCGTTGTCCGCCTGGCGCCAGACGAGGGCGACGCCCGCGCCGACCAGAACGGCCGGCCAGAGGTAGGCCTTGGCGCCATTGCCCACCTTGACATTGCCGACGAAGACCATGGCCACGACGACCATGAGCAGCAGGGCCACGATCTGGCCCTTGTCCGGGCGGCGGGCGACCAGTCTGCGGCGGCCGTCCGGCGAGGTCTCGGTGGTGACCAGGGACGGGGGCTTCTGGCCGCCGACCCCGCCGATGCCGAGCGGCACGAAGAACCAGAACGCGGCATACAGCAACGCGCCGAGCCCGTCTGCCATGAACAGGCCGACGAAGACGAGCCGCACCCAGATCACGGGCAGCCCGAGGTGCCCGGCGAGCCCCCGCGCCACACCACCCAGCCAGCGTCCGTCACTGCTGCGGTAGAGCTTGCGCGGCGGCCGCGGTTCGACGAGGGGCGCTGCTGCGGCTTCCGGCATGCCATCGATGGTCACACGGCCGCAGTGCGGGGGCATCAGGGTTGTCCCCCGAGACTCCCCTGATCTTCGAACGGCGCGTCTTGCGAACACCTCCCTCCCCCCTCTCAGGGCCGATATCAGGGTCCGACCAGGGTCGTTCCGACTCCCGTCCCGCCCCGGCGCCCGTCACCATGGACACATGACAGATCACCAGCACGCCGTGGGCGCCGGATCCGGCGGAGGCCCGGACCCGGGCACCGGCCCCGGCGCGGGCCCGGCCGCGGGCACCGGCCGGGCTTCGGGCGCGCACGGGCGGGCGGACACGCGGAGAGAAGGAGGCACACCGGCCCCGCCCACCGTCACCCCTCAGGACACGCCCGTCGAGGACGCGCCCCCGGCGCCCCCGCGCTTCCGGCGGGACCGACGGCACAAGCTGCTCGCCGGGGTGTGCGCCGGACTCGGGCGGCAGTACGACATGGACCCGGTGATCTTCAGGATCACGCTCGCCGTGCTGTCGGCGACCGGCGGCATAGGTCTCATCTTCTACGGCTTCGCCTGGCTCTTCGTCCCGTACGAGGACGAGGAGGAGAACGAGGTGCGCAAGCTGCTCACCGGCCGGGTGGACGGCCAGGCCCTGACCGGCGTGCTCTTCGCCCTGGTCGGCTGCGGGGTGTTCCTCACCATGCTGAGCAACACCAGCGTGCTGGCCTTCGCCGTGGTGCTCTCCCTGCTCCTCGCGGGCGCGGGGTACTGGTCGCGCAACCGCGGCACCCCGGACCCCGACCCGCTCGCCGCCCAGGCCGTCGCCGACGCCCCGCCGGAGGCCCAGGCCCCACCGGTGCCGGCCGGTTACCCGTCCTGGTGGCGCGACCCCATAGTCAAGGACGGCACCCACGTCGGTGGCACGGGCTATCTGTGGGGCCCGAGCGACTCCCGCGACCGTGACATCGCGGCGGCCGTCAACATCGGCCGGGGCGTCTCCTGGAGCCGGCGCGAGGACATCGACGCGGCCCGGATCCGCCCGCCGAAGCCCCGCGGCCCCCGTTGGATCGGCGGCTGGGTCTTCCTGCTCGCCCTGTTGGCGGGCGGCCTCGGCACCGGGGCGACCTGGCAGGACCACGCCCTGGGCACCAGCCTGCAGACCGGCCTGTCCTGCGCGCTGATCGTCCTGGGCCTGGGCATGGCGACCAGCTCCTTCCTGGGCCGCACCGGGGCGGGCTCGGTCTTCCTGGCGATCGTCACAGCGGGCCTGCTCGCCACCTCGGCCGCTCTCCCGAAGGACATCACCACGCACTGGGTCCGCACGAACTGGACACCGGCAGCGACACAGAACATCCGCGCGCAGTACGAACTCGGCACCGGAGTAGGCACCTTGGACCTGTCCCGCGTCGATTTCACCAAGGGCCGGACGGTGACGACCCAGGCCGACGTCGGAGTGGGCCGGCTGGTGGTGATCGTGCCGCCGGACGTGACGGTGAAAGCGGTCATCGACGTGGGAGTGGGCGACATCCAGTTGCCGGGCGACGACCAGGCGGACGTGGACGTGGCACCGGGCAAGCGCAAGGAGATCACCCTGAAACCGGTTTCGGACGCGAAGAACACCGCCACCCTCGACATAGACCTACGGGTGGGCATCGGCCAGGCGGAGGTGAGCCGTGCTGCGTCATGAGTTCCAGCCGGGAAAACTGATCGCCGGCCTCTTCTTGACCGTCGCGGGCATCACCTACGCCGGTGACGCGGGCGGCGCCTGGGACACCCCGTGGTTCGCGGTGATCCCCATGGTCGTCGGCGGCCTCTGCCTCGCGGGCGCAGTGGGCCTGCTGACCCGTGCCGTGCGCCACCACCACGACAACCGCCGCGACAGCCGCCGTACGACCACCGCACCGGAGGCCGACCAGACACCTCAGCCGCCCGTCACCCGCTGACCACCGACCACTGATCAGCTCCGTCGGCCGGAGCTACCGATAACCACCCGATCGCCGCCGTCGACCCTGCCAGACTGCGTCCACGGAGAACACGGAGGCCCCAGCGAGGACGAGAGGCAGCCAGGCCATCAGATAGGCGAGGTCGTTGCCGTAGTAGTAGGGGTCGGAGGCCCAACTCACGGTCAGCCACAGGCTGAGCGAGATCAGCGCACCGCCGAGTGCGGCGAGGCGGGCGAGGATGCCGAGCAGGGTGCCGATACCGACGGCGAGTTCCCCGAAGGCGATGGCGTAGCCGAAGCCGACGGGGTTCTTCAAGGACAGGTCGACCAGTGCGGGGATGGCCGAGGAGTCCCGGACGCTGCGCATCATGTCGCCGACGGAGCCCGAGCCGGAGCCCTTCATGAAGGCACTGTCGGTCAGTTTGTCCAGGCCGGCGTAGATGAATGTGACACCGAGGAAGAGCCGCAACGGCAGCAGGGCGTACTGGCCGATGCTGTCCCGCCAGGACCGTTGATCGTCGTAGTAGGGGGCGTGCGTGTCCGTACGGAAACTGTGAGTCATCGCTTCGAGCCGCCTCTCACCAGCGTGCCGAGACCCCTCACCAGACCATACGCACGAAGGGGCGGCGCCACTCAATGGATGGCGGGTTTTCCCGCGCCCCTGCCGACACGACCCCCTCAGTCGGTCACATCGATCGCATACCGATTGGTCTCCACGCCCGCCGCCGTCACCACCTGCACCTCGACCCGGCCGGGCTCCACATCGGCCGGCACCGGCACGGTCAGCACCTGGTCCGTTGGGTTGCTGAATCCCCCGGCCACCGGCACCAACGGCACATGCACGTTCACCGGGCCGATCCGCACCACCATCCGGGACAGCCGATCCGCCCCCTGTGCCCCCGGCGGCACGAATCCCGCACCCCGGATCTCGATGTCGTCCCCGGTACGGACGGGCCCGTCGAGGTCACCCGCCTCCCGCGACCGCACCACGGAAAGGATCACCGGCCGCCCGCCCTCCGCGTACTTCCCGGCGACATACGTCGCCGCGGACACCAGCACCACCACCGCCAGTCCCCACGGCAGATCCGGCAACTGGTCCGGCCGCCGGGCCAGCCGTACCGCCGCGAACAGCAGGGCGACCCCGCTGATCACGGCGTACTGGATGTCGGCGAAGGCGCCCCGTCCGGAGTCGTCCGTCAGCAGGTCGGCGGCGCGCGGCCGGTCCGCCCGCACCTTCTGCAGCCGCTGCCCGAGCACCCGCAGCCCGACCACCCGCCGCACCAGCACGGCGATCCCGCACACCACGGCCAGCACGGTGACGACCCCCGCGCCCCGGGCCAGTTCGAGCCCGGAGATCAGCCTGTCCCGCTCATGGGTGTCGGAGGCCGCGGCCAGCCGGCCCACCAGCACGAGCACCGCGTAGGCGACGAACAGCACCCACGCGACCGCGACGGCCCGCGAGGTGGACAGCCGGTTGTCCTCACCGATGACCGGCGCGAGCACCCCGCCCCGGGACCGGTGGAACCAGGACGCCGCGGTCAGCGAACCCGCGACCACCAGCGCCGCCACCAGCCCGGCCGTACGCGCCGTGGTCCACCCCGCGCCGATGGCGGTCAGAGCCTGGACGAGGAGGAGCACCACGACAGCGGCCCACACCGCGTACGCGGTTCGACGCCACAGCCGCGCGAGCCAGACGGCACCCTCCGCCCGCCCCCGCTCGGCCACGGCCTCCGCGGACTGGGTCAGTTCCTCCGAGACCCACTGCCGGGAGGCCGACGCGGAGTGCGCCACGGCCGCCGGCAGGCCCTGCCCGGCGGCGAACTCGTCGCGCTTCAGGAGGAATGCCGCCACCGCCCGCCGATGCCCGGCGCGCGCCCCGTGCGGACAGTCCCCACAGGCGCAGCCGCCCTCGTGCGCCCCCGCGGGCACACCCCCGGTCGCGCCCTGTCTCGCTTCCTGCACCGCCACGACCGACGCCTGCCTTCCCACAACGCTTGCTCTCCGGCCCCGGATGACCCCATGGCCGACCGACCGCACAACCCGCAAACCCTCGCGCCCCGCACCCCACGGAGAACCCCGGACAACTCCCCCGTGATGACAGCGAATTGTGCCCTACAGCACACCGCCCTCGCTTGGCAGGTCTGGTCAGCGCGGGTGAAGCGGGGCCCGCCGTGTTGACCCGGCTGCGAGAATTTCCCCATGGCCGAGATCATCCAGCGTGACGGGACCTGGGTCTTCGACGGCACAACGGTCAGGATCACACCGGGACTCCACCGTTCCGTGCCGCTGTTCCGGCAGACGTACGGCGAGGTCGCCGTGCCCCTGGAGGCCATCGCGGGCGTGGCGTTCGAACCGGAGCGCAAGCGCGGCCGGCTGCGGATGCGGCTGCGCGAGGGCGCGGATCCGCTGCTGCACGCGACCGGCGGCCGCCTGCCGGACCCGGCCGATCCGTACCGCCTGACCGTGGACGTCGACCGTGCCGGGGTCGCCGAGTACGTGGCCGAGGAGATCCGCCGCGCCCTCCTCCTCGACGAGATCCCGAACGAGCCGACGAAGGCATATCTGCTGTCCGGCCCGCCGGTCCCGGTCTCGGTGCGCTCCTCCGACGGCACGGTGTCCTTCGACGGCACCCAGGTCCGTATCGACTGGTCCGACACCTCCGACCGGGTGAAGCGGGCGACCGGACCGCGCATCATCGACGTGGGTGACGTCGTCCAGGTCGAGTGGCTGCCCAACTCCGGTTTCGAGGACGGTTTCCTGCGGTTCGTGACCCGCGGGACGTCGTTCTCGAAACTGCCGCCGGACAAGGACCCGTACGCCCTCGACCTGTGGGGCAGCACCCGTCGCGACCTGCTCACGGCGCTCGTCGCGACGGCGGTCACGGCCCGGTTGCCGCACCCGTCCACCCGCTGGGACCTCCCGTACGGCGACGCGGGCGCCCACCGCCACCGGCTCACCGCGGCCGCCGCCACCCCGGCCGACCACCACGACGTACTGCTGCGCAGACTGCGGGAGTTGGGTGAGCTGTACCGCGACGGGGTGCTCACGGACGAGGAGTTCGCGATGACGAAGGCCGCGGTGCTGCGGGGCTTCTAGTGCTCCGACCGCAACGGTTCACCGGGTTGGAGCGCCGACCAGCTTCACGGGCCGAGTCCATGGGGCGATCTTCGAACGCCTGCGACGCCGCCTAGCTGAAGTTGCTGCCGTCCTGCACGGACGCGGGAGCGGGCGCGGGTGCGGTCAATGCGGTAGACGGCGAGCGCGGCGCCAGGCGTTTTGCCAATGGTGCCAGAGGTCCGCGCCATTGACTCCGACGGCCAACGCCACGACGGCGATGGAGCCC
This sequence comes from Streptomyces sp. NPDC102270, assembly GCF_044766405.1. Taxonomy (NCBI): domain Bacteria; kingdom Bacillati; phylum Actinomycetota; class Actinomycetes; order Kitasatosporales; family Streptomycetaceae; genus Streptomyces; species Streptomyces sp. NPDC102270. The sequence continues at coordinate 161,719 of NZ_JBIWLX010000004.1, forward strand.
AGCCCGAAGATCCAGGAGAAGGAGAACCCGGCGAGGATCGCCGTCCCCGCAAAGCTCACTCCGCCGTACAGGGCGACCAACCTCTCGGCCAGTTCTCTGTACCGGCTGTGCCCCTCGATGAGCAGCTCGCTCGCGAAGTTCAGTACGAACCAGCCGCCGATCAGGATCACTGAGAGATAGATGAGTGTCCGCAGCGGCCATGTTTTGTACAGTTCTTGCCATCGGTGGTGCGCGCTCTCCTGCCAGGCCCAGACCTTGCCCTGCAGGTCGGCGACGACCACTGTCGAGCTGTCCCGCTCGCTCCAGTGCGGCGAGATCTCGAACGCCGGCTTCGAGGCCCCGTCGAGATACACGTCCAGCATGTCCCCGCCGAACGTCTGCTTCAGCTTGACTGTTTTGGTGATGGCGGCGGTCCGCACCGGCAGGCACTGCTCGACACCACGCTCGGCGATACACGCCGACGCGACCCGTTGCTGGTGCTCGCGGTGGTGCGCCGGCCCGATGCGCCAGGCGCCCAGAGCCGCGAGGACCAACCCGAAAACGATGTTGGCGACACACCATGAACTGCTGTCTCGCCAGCGCATTCCGCAAGTAAAATAGCGAGAGGCGGAACCGTACAGGTGGCAGCGGATCCGCTGTTCCTGGCCCTCGAACCCGGGCCCCTGCAGAACCACTTGCTGCGCCGCTCCTACCGCGTCGAGCTGCTCCGCCCGGTCAACGAACCCCGTGTCCTGCAGCGCACCCGGCTCCAGGCGCACCTGTGGGAGGGGGGCCATATGCCGATCGTGGTGGTGACGTGGAGTTTGCCGTCGCGCCAGCGGATGTCGTCGATGCGCCACGCCAACGGTGAACCCCTCGTCCTCGTCGAGCGCTACGGCCCTATGCTCCTCGACCCCGACCTGCTGGCCGGCATCAAGGGCGCCGACGGCTGGGAGGCCCCGCACCCGCTCGGGCACGCCTACGGCGAACTCCTGGTCCACGAGACGGCCCGGAACATGTGGTGGTTCCCGGAGGCCGATCCGATCCCGTGCACCCAACCGCTCGGCGGTGGCCGCCACCGCGTCGTGGTCACCGGCGAGACGGCCATCGACCCCCTCACCCTGACCGACGGCCGGGCGATGGAAACCGGCACCCACGTGGTGTGGGCGAGCGCCCAACTCCTCGGCGTCGGCCGCAGGGCGAGAGTGACACGCAGCGACGACGCCACGCGCGGTGCAGGCCCCGACGTCGGCTTCGGCTCGGTAAGGGGCGGAGTCCGACCCCACCTGCACCGCCGCTAGCCGCGCACCACATCGGCCCCGCCCCTGCGCCGGACGGCCCGTAAGGTGCTCCACCACCTCCCCCGGACCTACGCCGCCGAGCGAAGAAGCCGGCACGCAGGGCCGACCCATGCAGCGGCGGCCGACCACGGCAGCCGCGGCGGTGAAGCTGAGCACGTCCCGGCCCGGCAAGAACACCGCAGCCCTGGGCGACGGACACGCACCGCCATGACGATCACAACGTCCAGCGCTGAAACCCGACGACAAGGCGGCGAGCCCGCGATGGCGAACTTCTGGCAGGTGAGGCCCTGTGTCGAGCTGGGCAGTTGTGTGTTTAGGGTGATGGTGAGTGCTTAGGCCACAGGCACACCGCGGGACGCGTCGCGAGCAAGCGTGCGCTCCTGCGGTCCCTTCGTGTCCTTATGCCCTCAGGAGGTGCCGTTGTGATCGACGAAAGCCAAGGTATGTCCGGCCCCTTGCCGGTCGGTCCCCGCACGGACGGGCCTCGTGAGGGCATACCCACCGCGTCAGCGGCTGCACTTGAGGTGCGCAACCGGCAGCTCGCGCGGGCCGCGGTCGAACCGGCACAGCGGATCCTGGTCCACCGCTACCGTCTGGCCGGTCCCGCCGCAGGGTTCGAACTGCTGAAGCAGACGTCTCAGCGCTTCAACATCAAACTGCACACGCTCGCTGATGCCGTGGCGCGCATCGCCGGCCCGGACTCCGGTGCCGTGCAGTGGTTTCCGCGCCGGGCCCGCTTCGTCGCCCCCGCGCTGCCGGATCTGGCGCTGCAAGGGGCGGGGGCCGAAAGCCACGCACTGGTCCTTCGGACGGCGCTGCGGCGGGTCCTGCACGTCACCGAAACCGATATGGGCAACGTTCAGCTCGCCGAACACGGGATGCTGCGCCTGGAGAAGCACACGGGCCTGAACCGGCATTTCACCGACTTCTTCGCCTTCGTCCAGGATTCGACCACCTTGTGCGCGCAAGCTGCCCAGCAGCGTCAGCAGATCACCGTGAAAGACGTCGAATCAGCCGACATCTTCGATGACGATTCCCGCCACGCCATCCTCCAGGCCGGCAGCCGCGCCGCCCACAGCCTCCCCCTGACCAGCCGTGGCCACGTGCTCGGCATGATCTCCTCCCACCACGAACGACCCCTGGCGGGCCTCAGCCGGACACAGCTCACCGCCTTGGAGAAGACCGGCGCCGCCGTGGGTCGGTGGCTGCACTGGCATCGCCACACCGTCGTCCTCGACGCCCTGGAACACCTCCACACCACCGCGCGCAATCACCGCTGACCGTTTCGTGTCCGGTCAGTGAGGATCCACACCCGCCCAACCCGGCGAAGATATGCGGTCAGAGCACTAGCTCAGCAGATCCGGCTCGCTGCGGCTGATGTCCTGCCACATCGGCTGGTAGTTGATCCACGCCACGAGATCCCCGCCCAGCTGCTGCCAGGTCGCCACCGCCGCCCGGTGGTCGATGAGCACGGGCCGTCCGGCGGCGCGGGCCAGCAGCTGCACCTGGCTGGACCGTTCCATCGACAGGAACCACCAGGCCGCCGCGTCCACCGAGTCCCCGACGGTCAGCAGCCCGTGATTGCGCAGCACCAGCGCCTTGCGGGACCCGAGCGCGGCGGCGATCCGGCGGCCCTCGTCGGCGTCGACGGCGACCCCGGTGTAGGCCTCGTACAGCGCGTGGTCCTCGTAGAAGGCGCAGCTCTCCTGGGTGAGCGGGTCGAGGAGCTCGCCGAGCGTGGACAGCGCCCGCCCGTGCACGGAGTGGCAGTGGGCGACGGCGACGACGTCGGGGCGGGCGGCGTGCACCTGGGAGTGCACGGTGAAAGCCGCCTGGTTGACGTGGTAGCGGCCGTCGAGCACCTGCCCGTCGGAGTTGGCGAGCACGAGGTCGCTCACGGTGACGTGCTTGAACGGCATGCCGAAGGGGTTGACCCAGAAGCAGTCGGTGAACTCCGGGTCCCGTGCGGTGATGTGCCCGGACACCCCGTCCTCGAAGCCGAGCCGGCCGAAGATCCGCAGCGCGCCGGCGAGCCGCTCCTTGCGGTACCGGCGTTCCTCCTCGACGGAGTCGTGCATCGGCGGCATCGCGAACTGCAGCTTCTCGGTGGGCAGCGGCATCGGCGGAGTGGGCCCGAGGGGCGTCCCGTGCATGTGCTCCTCCAGCACTGGGTTGCTTTACGTGGCGGAAGTTACCGTCGGTCAGCGCAAGAGAACAGGGGTGATTCGTAAAGATGGCGTGCCCGGCGGATACCAGACAGAGGATGTCGGGTATCGAAGGAACACTGTCCGGTATGAACTGGGCTGCCTTCTCCGCCGCGGAACCCGACCTCGCCAGGACCGTCGAGGACCGGTTCGCCGCCTTCACCCACCACGTCCTCGCCACGCTCCGCAAGGACGGCTCCCCGCGTACGACGGGCCTGGAGGTCCGCTTCCTCGGCGGCGAGCTCTGGCTCGGCATGATGCCGGACTCGCTGAAGGCGCGGGACCTGCTCCGCGACCCCCGCTTCTGTCTCCAGGCGAACCCCGGCGAGGGCCAGAGCATGGGCGGCGGTGACGTAAGGATCAGCGGTCACGCGAGAGAGGTCACCGATCCCGGGACCAAGGCCGCATACGGCGAAGAGGTGAAACCGCCGGAGCCGTTCCACCTCTTCCGCACCGAGCTGACCGAGGTCGTGCGGACCTCCGTCGAGGACGAGAAGTACCTGGTCCTCCAGGTCTGGAAGCCCGGTCACCCCCTGCGCACGATCAAGCGGACCTGACCTTCAGGAGCGGGAGCCCTACTCCCACTCGATCGTCCCCGGCGGCTTCGACGTCACGTCGAGCACCACACGGTTGACGTCGGCCACCTCGTTGGTGATCCGCGTCGAGATCTTCGCGAGGACGTCGTACGGCAGCCTCGACCAGTCGGCGGTCATGGCGTCCTCGGAGGAGACCGGGCGCAGGACGATCGGGTGGCCGTAGGTCCGCCCGTCGCCCTGGACGCCGACCGAGCGGACGTCGGCGAGCAGGACCACCGGGCACTGCCAGATGTCGCGGTCGAGGCCGGCCGCGGTCAGCTCCTCGCGGGCGATGGCGTCGGCGTCGCGGAGGAGGTCGAGACGCTCCTTCGTCACCTCGCCGACGATGCGGATGCCGAGTCCCGGGCCCGGGAACGGCTGGCGCTGGACGATCTCGTCCGGGAGTCCGAGCTCCTGGCCGACCATGCGCACCTCGTCCTTGAACAGCTTGCGCAGCGGCTCGATGAGCTGGAACTCGAGGTCCTCGGGGAGGCCGCCCACGTTGTGGTGGGACTTGATGTTGGCGGTGCCGGTGCCGCCACCGGACTCGACCACGTCCGGGTAGAGCGTGCCCTGGACGAGGAACTCCACCGCCGGACCCTCGTCCGCGATGATCTCCGCCTGGGCCTGCTCGAAGACCCGGATGAACTCCCGGCCGATGATCTTCCGCTTCTCCTCCGGGTCGGAGACACCCTGCAGAGCGGTCAGGAAGCGCTCCTCCGCGTCGACGACGACCAGCTTCACGCCGGTCGCGGCCACGAAGTCCTTCTCGACCTGCTCGGTCTCGCCCTTGCGCATCAGACCGTGGTCGACGTACACGCAGGTCAGCTGGTCGCCGATGGCGCGCGCGACGAGCGCTGCCGCCACCGCGGAGTCCACGCCGCCGGACAGGCCGCAGATCGCGCGCCTGTCGCCGACCTGCTCGCGGATCGCGGCGACCTGCTCCTCGATCACGTTGCCGGTGGTCCAGTCCGGCTTCAGACCGGCACCCCGGTACAGGAAGTGCTCCAGGACCTGCTGGCCGTGCGTGGAGTGCATGACCTCGGGGTGGTACTGGACGCCGTAGAGCTTCTTCTCGTCGTTCTCGAAGGCGGCGACCGGGACGACGTCCGTGGACGCGGTCACACTGAAGCCCTCGGGGGCGGCGGAGCAGGCGTCGCCGTGGGACATCCACACCGACTGCTCGTCCGGGGTGCCCTCGAAGAGGGTCGAGCCGGACTTCGAGACGTGCAGCGGGGTGCGGCCGTACTCGCGGGCGCCGGTGTTGTCGACGGTGCCGCCGAGGGTGGTGGCCATCAGCTGGAAGCCGTAGCACATGCCGAAGAGCGGGACGCCGGACTCGAACAGCTCGCGGTCCAGGCGCGGGGCGCCCTCCGCGTACACCGACGAGGGGCCGCCGGAGAGGATGATCGCCGCCGGGTTCTTGGCGAGCATCTCCGCGACCGGCATGGTGCTCGGCACGATCTCGCTGTAGACCCGGGCCTCGCGGACACGACGGGCGATGAGCTGGGCGTACTGCGCACCGAAGTCGACGACCAGGACGGTGTCGGGGGCGGCGGCGGGGTTCGCTGATGACACGGGTTGCCTTCCGGCGGTGAGCGAGGTGTGTGTGGTACCGAGTCTACCGGGAGTCGTGGAGCCGATTCGGGGCCGAGCTCCGTCTCAGGATGCGAACCCGGTTGGACCCTCCCGTCCGGCCCGGCATACTGCTGCCATGCTCACGCAGACGACCTTCCTGTTCACCTATGGCACCCGGCCCGCCGGCTGCCATGGTCGTGCTGCTTGAGCAACTGACAAGCGACTTCCCAGGCGCCCCGGGCCGACAAGGTCCGGGGCGCCTGGTGTTTTCCGGACCTTGCCGCTCGGGGGCACCCACCCCACCCAGGAGCCCCACGTGACCACCACACCGGAAGCGACCATCGCGGACGCCCGAGAGCGCATCGACGCGCTCGACGACCGGATCATCGGTCTGATCCAGGAACGGATGGCCGTCTCGTCCGTCGTCCAGCAGACCCGTGTCGCCTCCGGCGGCCGACGGGTCCACCTCGCCCGCGAGATGGAGATCCTCGGCCGCTACCGCGACGCCCTCGGCAGGCCCGGCACCTCCCTCGCCATGACGCTGCTCGAACTGTGCCGCGGTCGCATCTGAGTTCGGGCCCCGCCTCACCCGTACGGCGCGTGACCGCGGCGCGCACCGCCTCGTTGGTGGTGGTGTCCGTGCCAGCCAGGGGCGGGCCCGAGAGAACCACGCGTGGCTCGCTGGAGCGATGAGGCACACGGATCACGCCGTGCGCCGTGGGACCTCGCTCCAGGAAGTGACCGGACGGCAGGGGACAGCAGCCCGGTCACCCAAGAGAACGGCCGGCTCCGGGGACGCCCGGGGTCGGCCGGCGGGACAAGTACCGGCACAAGGCTGGGTCAAACGGTTGCGGAGGCCGCGTCCATCCAGCACGATGCCTACAAAGCCCCCAAGTCCCGCCGTAGACAACCACATCCGTATTGCGTTGCCGTACTGCCAGAGGTCCAGACCATCCGCGCGCCCCCTGCGCGCCGGGGCGCCGACCCAGGGCAGCCAAGGCAAGCGGCGCAACCCCCCGGCGCCGCTCCCAGGCACCGGCGCAGCCCTGACGTCGGTGCTGACGAAAGAAGGGCCCCGCGGCTCCGTCCCGCGGGGCCCTTCGCCTGCCTGGACTCAGGCGCTCGCGTCCTCGGGCACGTGGACTCAGACCCGGGACACCGTGCCGCAGTCCTTGGCCCGGCCGATGTCCTCGCTGCGGTCGTACGGGTCCCTGGTCTCCCCCGAGGGCTCCGGTTCCGTGGGCTGGGACGACGGGAAGTTCGGGTGCAGGAAGCCGTCGTAGACATCGCAGGAGGTGTTGCCGGCGCTCTCGTCGTGGCGCAGGACGGTGAGCCTGCCCGGTGTGACCCGGTACTTGGCCGGGTCGGGAAGCTCGACGTCGAGGACGCGGCGGACGATGGTGCGGGTGACCTCGGTGGTGCCGTCGGTGCGGACGACCGGGTAGACGAAGGTGTAGTCGGCGTGGACGGCCACGGAGGCGTGCTCGCCCGCCTTGACCGTGATCCGGCCACGGAGCTTGACCACGTCACCGGCGAGCCTGACCTCAGCGGGATCGAAACGGCTGAACATCGACAGCGGGTCGTGGTCCTTGTCCGGCGTGCGCAGGCCGGTCTCGAGCCGGTCGAGGACGTCGCCCTGCCGCGGGTCCAGCAGGGCGAGCGCCGCGGCGGGCCGTTCGCCGCGCAGCGTGGCCGGGGAGAGGTTGGACTCGACCAGGAGCTTTCTGGTCAGCTTCAGGGCCTGGCCGACCTTCGCCGCGGACCGGCCGCCCACGGCCTTCGCCTCCGGTACGACGATCCCGCCCTCGCCGTCGGCCCACTGCTTGGCCGGGGAGCCGGCGAAGGGGTCGTCGAGGGTGGGGGTCTCGGCGTCCACGGCGCCCGGGGCCGTGGTCGGGGCCGCCGTCTCCATGGGCAGCGGGGAGGACGCGGCCTCGGAGGTCCCGGCGCCGAAGGGATCGCCCGGCACCAGGGACGGCTTCACCGCCACGACGGCCACCACGACCGCGACGGCGACACCGAGAACGCCCCACAGACCCCGTCGGCTCTTCCTCTGCTGCCGGACCGGCCCGGTGCGCCAGCCCTCCGGCAGTTCACCGCGCGCTTCCTGTCGCCGCAGCCGCTCCGTCACCTCACGGGCCCGTGCGGACGGCTCCTTGGGGGCGGAGTCTCGGATGTCCCGCTCGGTATCACGGGCGAACTGTTCCCAGACGTCGTCCGGGATCTTGGGGTCTTCAGACACGTCGGTCAGTTCTGAGGCCTGGGAAAGCCCTTTCACAAGGCGAACCTGCATGTGACTCAGCCCACATAAGGTTTCTGTGAACGCCCGCACAACCATTCACAGTTGTCGCGAATCAAACGTCACGAATCACGGGCCCCACCCGCGCCCCACACGCGGAGGCCTCTCCTTGACGCGTGCCGCGGACAATGCGGCACACCTGACATCCGAGGTCTTCATGAAGCTTCGTCGTGCACTGGCCGCCGCGGCCGCGACCGCCGCGATAGCGCCGCTGGCGCTGTTCGCCGCGCCGAGCGCGTTCGCTGACGAGTCCCCCACGCCGACCGCCGCCGAGAGCACGCCCGCCGGCGAGACCACCCCGGCGGCCCCCGAAAGCACCCCGGCCGCCCCGGAGTCGACCCCGGCCGCCCCCGAGACCACGCCTGCCACGGGTGAGAGCTCCCCCGCCGCCGGCCAGTCCAGCCCGGCCCCCTCCACCAGCGCCTCGGTGAGCCCGTCCGGCTCCGCCAGCGCCAGCCCCTCGCCGAGCGAGAGCGGCAAGCCCGTCGACGAGTGCGCGGTCGAGGAGGACGACGGCCCGATCTTCAACAACAGCGACGCCCTGCACAGCTCCCTGACCGGCCTGCCCGAGAGCATCGTGGCGGGCAGCGGCTGGACGAACTTCAAGTTCAACGTCAGCAACACCGGCGACGACACGATCAAGGACATTCAGCCCATCGTCGGTGTCGGGGCGGTCGACTGGGACTTCGAGGAGGACTACAGCGACCTGCTCACCCTGCAGGTGAAGCAGGGCGGCGCCTGGGTCGACGTGACCACGGAGTTCGGTGAGGGCGGCGCGTTCAACGCCTTCTCCCTCGACGGCGGCGACTCCCTCAGCTACCAGCTGCGGGTGAAGGTCGACCGTCAGGTCCCGAGCGCCATCGGCATCGCCATCGGTCTCGCGCAGTACTCGGACGACAAGGGCTGCTGGGTCTCCTCCGACGAGAACGCCGGCATCTACTACTTCGAGGTCCTGCCGGCCGGCTCCGACGCGGGCAAGCCGAACGACTCCAAGCCGCAGACCGGCGGCAAGAACGTCATCTCCGACGTCAACACCGTCGACGCCGACGGTCAGCTCGCCGAGACCGGTTCGAGCTCGGCCCTGCCGGTCCTCGGCCTCGTCGGCGGCTTCGCCGTCGTCGCCGGTACCGGTGTGGTCTTCGCGGTGAAGCGGCGCAAGGGCGCGGCCGGCGCCCACGCCTGAGTCGTAGCGCGGTAGGCGCGACTCGGCGCAGGACAGGAGAAGGACCCGCACTCGGAGGGGGGTGCGGGTCCTTCTCTTCTGTCTTTCTTGTGTCTTTCTTGGCGCTACGACTTCTTCGGCACCGCCGGCATTCCCAGGAACGGCAGCTTCAGCGCGCCGAAGGCCTCCGCCGGGACCGCCGGCGACTTGGGCTCGACGGCGTCGAGACGGACGTAGGCCTCGCCCTGCGCCGGACGCGGGTCCTGCTCGCCCTTGTTGGGCCAGTACGACATCGCCCGCTCGGCCTGCGCGGTGATGGTCAGCGAGGGGTTCACACCGAGGTTGGCGGAGACCGCGGCGCCGTCCACGACCGAGATCCCGGGGTGGCCGTAGAGCCGGTGGTACGGGTCGATGACGCCGGTCTCGCGGGAGGAGCCGATGGGGCAGCCGCCGAGGAAGTGGGCGGTGAGCGGGGCGCCCATCAGCTCGCCGACGTTGGAGCCGGCGAAGCCGTTGATGTCGGCGGCGATCGCGGAAGCGGCCTCGGAAGCGGCCCTGATCTGCTTGGGGTTGGGCGAGCCGTGGCCCTGGCGGGCGGTGAGCAGGCCCCTGCCGACGCCGTCCGGTTTCAGGTACGTCGTCAGGGAGTTGTCCAGTGACTGCATGACCAGGCCGATGATGGTCTTCTCCGACCAGCGGCGGTTGGAGAGGGAGCGCAGCACGAGAAGCGGGTGCTTCGCGGCGTTGGCCAGCCAGGCCATGACCCTCGACGAACCCTCGGCGTAGGGCACCTGGAGGATCGAGAGGCTGCCCATCGAGTTGGAACCCCTGCCGTAGCGGACCGGCTCGATGTGGGTGTTCTCGTCCGGGTGGATCGACGAGGTGATGGCGACGCCCCGGGTGAAGTCGGCCTTCGGCGCGCCGGTCGCCCTGCGGTAGCGGCGGTCGTCGGTCTGGGCGCCGACCAGGGCCTCGGAGTTGGTGCGGGTGAGCTCGCCCAACCGGTCCGAGAGGTACGGAAGTTGACCGCCCGCCTTCATGCGGTGCAGCAGGGTCTGGGTGCCGTAGGTGCCGGCGGCGATGACGACCTTGCGGGCCTTGAAGGTGCGGCCCTTCGCCTTGCGACGGTCGTCGGTGGGGAGGGTCGCGATCGCGTAGCCGCCCTGGGAGTCGTCCGTGACCGACACGACGGTGGTGAGCGGGTGGACGACCGCGCCCGCCTTCTCGGCGAGGTAGAGGTAGTTCTCGTTCAGGGTGTTCTTGGCGCCGTGCCGGCAGCCGGTCATGCACTCGCCGCACTCGATGCAGGCCTTGCGGGAGGGGCCCGCGCCGCCGAAGTAGGGGTCGTCGACCTGCTCGCCGGGGGCTGCTTTCCACTTGCCCTCCGCGTCCTCGCCGTCGCCGAAGAAGACACCGACCGGGGCCATGTGGAAGGTGTCGCCGACGCCCATCCGTTCGGCGGCCGCCTTGAGGTGGACGTCGGAGGGGGTCATCTTCGGGTTGAGCCGTACGCCGAGCATGCGGCGGGCCTGGTCGTAGTACGGCTTCAACTCCTCCTGCCAGTCGGTGATGTCACGCCACTGCGGGTCCTCGAAGAAGGGTGTCGGCGGGACATAGAGGGTGTTGGCGTAGTTGAGGGAGCCGCCGCCGACGCCCGCCCCCGCGAGGACCATGACGTTGCCCAGGAGGTGGATGCGCTGGATGCCGAACATGCCGAGCTTCGGCGCCCAGAGGTAGTTCTTCAGGTCCCAGGAGTTCCTGGGGAGCGTCTCGCGGGTGAAGCGGCGGCCGGCTTCCAGGACACCTACGCGGTAGCCCTTCTCGGTGAGGCGAAGGGCGGTGACGCTGCCGCCGAAGCCGGAGCCGACGACGATGACGTCGTAGTCGTAGGTGTCCTGTGGCACGTGCTCTCCTCGTTGAGAACGTCGTTGAGAACCGGTGTTCCTACTTGAAGCGGAAGGCCTTCATCACCTTCAGGCTCCGGCTCATGAACTGCGCGTACTTCTCGTCGTCCATGCCCAGCGAGGGCGCCATCGGCAGCAGCCGCTGCTGGGCGATCGTCTGGGCCTCGGTGTACTTGAGGATGCCCTCGGAGCCGTGCCGGCGCCCGAGGCCCGAGTCCTTCATGCCGCCCATCGGGGACTGGACGCTGCCGTAGGCGGAGGCGTATCCCTCGTTGACGTTGACGGTCCCGGCCCGCACCCGGGAGGCGATCTCGCGGCCGCGCCTGCCGTCCTTCGTCCACACCGACGAGTTCAGGCCGTACGGCGTGGAGTTGGCGAGCTCCACCGCCTCGTCCTCGGTCGTGAAGCGGTAGATCGAGACGACCGGGCCGAAGGTCTCCTCGGTGCAGACCGCCATGGGCTCGGTGACGCCGTCGAGGATGGTCGGCTCGAAGAAGTACGGGCCGACGTCCGGGCGGGCGACACCGCCGGCGACGACCTTCGCGCCCTTGGACACCGCCTCCTCGACATGCCGGGTGACGGTCTCCAGCTGCCGCTCCCCGACCAGGGATCCCATATCGGCGCCGTAGGCGAGGGACGTGCCGAGCCGCATGGCCTTCGTACGGGCGGCGAAGCGCTCCAGGAAGGCGTCCGCGATCGACTCGTGGACGTACAACCGCTCGATGGAGATGCAGAGTTGGCCGGCCGAGGAGAAGCAGGCGCGGACGGCCCCGGCGGCGGCCTTGTCGATGTCGGCGTCCTCCAGGACCAGCATGGCGTTCTTGCCGCCGAGTTCGAGGGAGACGCCGACCAGTCGGGCGGCGGCACCCTGGGCGACCTCGCGGCCCGTGCGGGTGGAGCCGGTGAAGGAGACGTAGTCGGCGTGCCGGACGACCTCGGGGCCGACGACGGGACCCTCGCCGAGGACGACCTGGAACACCTCGGCGGGAAGGCCCGCCTCGACGAGCAGGTCGCGGGCCCACAGGGCGGTCAGGCAGGTCTCGGTGTCCGGCTTCATGACGACGGCGTTGCCCGCGACGAAGGCGGGGAGCGCGTCGCCCACCGACAGCTCCAGCGGATAGTTCCAGGGGGCGATCTGGCCGACGACCCCGCGCGGGTGGCGCAGCTCGGTGACCTTGGTGAGGGTGGGCACGGCACCGGTGTGCCGCTTCGGCTTGAGATAGGCGGGCGCTTTACGGCCGTAGTGCCGGGCTGCCACGGCGACCGCCTGCACCTCCTCGTGGGCGTGCAGCCGGGCCTTGCCGGTCTCCAGCTGGATGAGGTCGAGGACCTCCGCCTGGCGTTCGAGGACGAGGTCGTGGAAGCGGAGCAGGACGGCCGCGCGCTGCCGTACGGGGGTCTGCTCCCACACCGCCTGCGCCCGGCGGGCCGACTCGAAGGCCCTCTCCACGTCCTCGGGGGTGGATTCGGGCAGGTCCGCCAGCTTCTCGCCGGTGAACGGCGTGTGGTTGGCGGTGCGGCCGGACCCGGTCACCCCCTTGGTGAGCTGGGCGACCAGCTCCGGGGTGACCACGTCGGCCGCGGTGCGGGCGCCCTGCGGCGCGGGGGCGAGGGGGTTCGTGCCGGTCTTGGCCGGGGCCTGCGCGTCCGTCATGAGCCGCAGGGTATTCGGGAGCGGGGGCTTTGGGTACCCGTCGGTAACGGGCGTTCCCGACGACACCCACTGTGCCAGTGATGACTGGCGATGAATGTGCTGATCAGGGCGTTGGGAGGGGACGATCAGCCGCGTTCGGGTTTTTTCTGCAGCAGGAGGCCGAGGGCGGACAGCGCGGTGAGGCGGCGGGGCTCCTGGGGCGCGGTGGCCGGGTCGGGGATGTCGGTCACGGGCAGCGCGGGGGTGTGTGCCGGGGCTTCCGGGGCCGGAGGCGGGGCGGGCGTTTCCGCGGCCCACTCCGGCAGGCTCGCCCCGGCGACCTCGGCCAGCACGCGGGCGACTTCCTCCGCCGGGGGCCGCTTCTCCGGCTCGGGGACGAGGAGTCGCTCCAGCAGTGACTCCAGCGGACCGGACCGGGCGTCGTCCGCCACGGCCACCCGGAGCACCGCCCCCAACGACCACAGATCGGAAGCGGGCCCGGCGCCGGGCCCCGACGCGCACTCCGGGGCGGCGAACCCGGCGGAGGCCTCCCGGCCGTCGGTGTGCCCGGCGCCGCCGATCCCGAAGTCGGTGACGACGACGCGTCCACTCCCCGCTTCGAGCAGGACGTTGGCCGGCTTGAGGTCGCGGTGAACGATGCCGACGCCGTGGGCCGCGTGGAGTGCGCCGAGGACGGCGAGCCCGATCCGGGCGGCCTCGGCGGCAGGCAGCGGCCCCCGCCCGGCGAGAGCGGCGTCCAGCGACTCGCCCTCCACCAACTCCATGACGATCCAGGGCAGTCCGTCGTCGAGGAGTACGTCATGGATGGCGACGGCCGCCGGATGGTCGACCCACGCCGCGGCCCGTGCCTCGTGCGGCAGCCGGTGCGCGGCCCGCCGCCGCTCCTCGTCCTCCGGATCCCCGGTCAGCCGGGGCTCCTTGACGGCGACGTACCGCTCGTCCTGCTCGTCTCGAGCCCGCCACACCGTGCCGCCCGGCCCGGAGCCGACCCGTTCGACGAGCCGGTAACGCCCACCGATCAGACGTCCGTCGGGCGGGAGTTCGCCGTCTTCACTCATGGCACATGAGTACCGTGCGGATCATGCCGTTGTCGAAGTGACGGGGTCAGAGGCCCGTCAGTCCATGACGTGGACTCAGGCCCCGTCCTGCGGTTGGCGCAGGACGATCAGCGCGTCGGTGCGCCGGGGAGCGGAGGACGCGCACACGACGGTCCCCCGGAAGGTGTCGTAGGGCCACTGCTCCCCGCTGTCGGGCTCTGCCCCCACTCCCGTCACGAAGCCGCGGAGAACCCAGCCCGGGCCGTCGGAGCCGAGGACCCGCGCAGTCTGCCGGTCCTTGCCCGTGGGGCCCTGGATTCGCACCACGGCCTGGAGTTCGGTTCCCGCCCGGCCGACGCGTTCCTCGACGGAACCGCCCTGACCGCGTATCGACCGGGTCAGCCGCTCACGGACGGTCGCCCAGGAGGTGTCCGAGGGCACTCGGAAGGCCTGGAGCTGGATCGCCGTCCGGCCGCGCATGACGGTGACAGCCGCTGGGGAACCGTCACGGGACGTCATGAGCTCCGTCTTCACTCCCGGTCCGGTCGGCACCAACAGGCCCCCGAGATCGACCAGTTCGCCGTCCCGCGGCCGACCGGCGTCGAGCTCCTCCTCCGGCATCAGAGCCTGTCCACCCCCAGATTCGCGATCGCCGTCCGCGCCACCTCCCGCCCCCTGTCCGTGAAGTCCCCCTTGCCGGGATAGCTGACGGTGAGCTTGTACATGTCGCCGGTGGTGGTCCGGTAGTAGAAGATCTGGAGTTCGCGCGGGCGGGAGTTCTGGCTGTCGGTCGTGTTGTACGTGACGGTGTTCTTGGCGGCCTTCCGGCCCTGGTACGTCTGGTCCTCCGGCCGGGTCTTCGCGGTGTCCGGCATGCTGAGGTCGTACTCGCCGCTCTCCTTGAACTGACCGTCGTCGTCGTACATCTCGGCCGCCGCGGAGCCCGCGATGTTGTGGGCGGTGTCCTCGGCCTTCCGCTGCAGGGCCAGGCCGATCCAGATGCCGCCGCTGTAGTCGGTGTACGTGATCCAGTGGGTCTTGTCCGTCTTCCGGTCGGGCGTGGTGGGCCGGTAGTCCGCCGGCACCGCAAGCGTCGCGGCGACGTCCTTGGTGTGCTTCTTCGTCCAGCCGTCCGGCAGCGGTCCCGCGAACGGGTCCGCGATCACCAGATACGCCGTCACCGCGGCCGCGACGACCGCCGCGCCGAGCCCGATCCCGAGCCTGAGCCACGCCTTGCGGCCCAGCCGGAGGCCGCCGCCCACCGGCACCTCCACGGTCCGCACGACCTGCGTGGGCTCCGGGGCGGGCGGGTTGGCCGTGGCCTCCAGGAGCGCCCTGACCTGGGCGGCGTTCGGGCGGTGCGCCGGGTCCTTCTGGAGGAGGCCGTTGATGGCGTCGGCGAGCGGGCCGGGCGCGGCGGCCGGTGGCGCGGGCGTGGCGTTGAGAACGGACTGGAGGGTCGCGGGAGTGTTGCTGCGGCGGAACGGCGAGACGCCCTCCGTCGCCGCGTACAGGACCACGCCGAGGGACCACAGGTCGGAGGCGGGGCCGGGGCGCTGGCCCAGCACCCGCTCGGGGGCGATGAACTCGGGGGAGCCCACGAAGCCGCCGGTGTCGGTCAGGTTGGTCTCGCCCTCGATCTGGGCGATGCCGAAGTCGGTGAGCACGACCCGGTCGTGGCGGCCGAGCAGGACGTTGTCCGGTTTCACATCCCTGTGCAGGATGCCCGCCGCGTGCGCGGCCTCCAGCGCGCCGAGCACCTCCAGGCCGATTCTCGCCGCTTCCCGTGCCCCGAGGGTGCCCTCCTGCAACGCGTCGCCCAGCGAACGGCCCTGCACCAGCTCCATCACGATCCACGGCCGGCCGTCCACGACCGCCACGTCGTGCACGTTCACGACGGCAGGGTGGTCCAGCCGGGCCGCGGCACGCGCCTCACGACGCATCCGCTCGAAGGCGTTTCCCTGTTCGCGTTCGGGAAGGTGATCCGGGAGGCGAGGCTCCTTGACGGCCACCTCGCGGTCCACCGTCTCGTCCTTGGCCCGCCACACCGTGCCCATGCCACCGTGCCCGAGCTTGGCGAGCAGCCGGTACCGGCCCGCGATGAGCCGGCCGACGCCCGGCTCCGACTGACGGGGCCTGGGAGGTTGCAGAACATAACTCGTCGTCTCGTCGGACTCGTGGCCGACTCCCCCGCTGCTGCTCATGGTTCATCCATATCGCGCCAGACCCGCGGGCATCCAGAGGTGACGCGTTCCGGTCACACACCCGTGACGTATCCCTACCGTCTCGTGAAGGTGTCGACGGCCACGTCGAAGTGCTCCCTGGCCTCCCGCACCTTCCCGACCGGCGCCGACACCCACACGTCGTACAGCCGCCCGTTCTCCTCCCAGCACATGTCGTAGGTGTGCCGGGCGCCCTCGGCCGCGCTGAAGCCGTCCCAGGTGAACTCCCAGAGCGCGGCGGGGTGTCCGCGGTGCGTGACCGAGGTGATCCGGCCGTCGCGGTAACCGGGGTTGGCCTCCGGCCCCTTGGCGGCCGCGCGCCGCATCACGCCCAGCGGGCCCCCGGGCTGGGGGTCGGTGACCTTGACACCGAGGCGGAAGGTCTCACCGGCCGACAGATAGAAGACCCGCTCCCCCTGCGGCTCCCGGGTGAACCCGTCGGGCACGGCGAGCGCGAACCCGGCGGGGTCCTCGGCGACGTGATATCCGGAGGGCGCGGAGGGCAGGGTCGCGGTCGGCGCGGTGGGCCCAGTGGGCCCGGTGGGCGTGGGCTCCCGTGTCCCGGTGGAGCCGCTCGCGGGGGTCCCGGGCGCCGAGGTGCCGACGGTCGTACGGCCGTCCCGCCCGCCCCGGTCCATCAGCAGCACCGCCGCCGACGCCCCCGCTCCCGCCAGCACGGCGACCAGCAGCGCCGCCGTGAGCACGCCCCGCCTCGACCGCAGCGGCGCCATGAGCCCACCGTTCTTCGGCCGGTCCGGCGCCGGGGAACGCCGTAGCGGAAGATCCCGCTGGGTCGGCGTGTACGACCGCTCGGGCGCCCGGCGCGCGGGCGTGCGGCCCGTCTCCAGGAAGGCCCGCAGCATCCGCTCCGCCTCCACCGCGTCCAGCCGCCGCTCGGGATCCCGCTCCAGCAGGCCCCGTACGACCGGGAGGAGCGGCGCGGCCTGCGCGGGCGGCCGGATCTCGTCGATGACGACGGCGTGCAGGATGCCGCCCAACGAGTCGCGGCGGAACGGCGATTCGCCGCTGAGAGCCGTGCACAGCAGCGCGCCGAGCGACCACAGGTCGGCCTCCGGACCGGTCCTGACCCCGGACATCCGCTCGGGCGCGGTGTACTCGGGCGAGCCGACGAAGGAGCCGGTCTCGGTGAGCGTGGTGGCGCCCGCGACCTGGGCGATGCCGAAGTCGGTGAGGACGACCCGGCCGGTGCCGGACTCGACGAGGACGTTGGCGGGCTTGATGTCCCGGTGCAGCACCCCGGCCGCGTGCGCCGCGCGCAGCGCGCTCAGCAGGTCGGCGCCGATCCGGGCGGCCTCGGCGGCATCGACCGGGCCGTCGGCGGAGATCCGGTCGGCGAGGGAGCCGCCGTCGATCAACTCCATGACGATGTACGGCCGTTCGTCCTGCTCGACGACGTCGTGGACCACCATGATGTGCGGGTGGCTGAGCCGGGCGACCGCGCCGGCCTCGCGCAGGGTGCGCTCGCGCTGGAGCCGGGCGTCCTCGGCGGAGAGTGTCTCGTCGAGCGGGATCTCCTTGACGGCGACCTGCCGGCCGAGCAGTTGGTCGGTCGCCCGCCACACCACGCCCATGCCGCCGCGCCCGATCCTCGCCTCCAGGCGGTAACGGCCCGCGATCACACGGAAGGTGTCCCCCTCGGTCCCCATGCGCCCCATCATGCCGCAGCGGACGGATGCCCTCCGGGACGGTGACCGGCCAACTCCATCAACTGTTCGGCTCCTTCCAGCCCTGGAGCACCCTCGTGAACTGCTTGCTGGTGGTCGGCCAGCTCTCCGCGGGCGCCGACATGTAGAGCACGTACTCGACACCGTCCCGGGACATGTACGTCTCCTCCACGGCCCGGCGCGGTCCGGGGAAGGCGATGTCCTTCGCCAGCGCGGTCCAGGTGTACTCCCACCGGGCGCCCGGCCGGTCCCGGTAGGTGTTCTCGACCATGCCCACGCGGTGGTAGTCCTTGAGCCCGTCGATCTGCTTCTCCAGGTCGCGCTGGTGCTGGAGGGGATCGTCGAAGTCCGGCGAGGTGTCGATCGCGATCCGGAGGAAGTGCTTGCCCTCGTCCGGGGAGTAGTCGATCTGGGTCAGGCCGTCGGCCGGGGTCCCGAAGACCGAGCGGTCCCAGCCCTTGGGGAGGGACACACTGAAGCCCACGGGGTCGGGGTACCGGACCCAGCCGTCCAGGACCTCGTCCGAGCCCGCCCCCGCCGTGCTGCTGGGCGAGGCGCTCGAGGAGGCCGAGGAGCCGCCCCCGCCCCGCCCCTCGTCCCACTTCTGCAGCGCGACCACGGTCCCCGCGCTGACGACCGCGGCGAGCGCGACGACGAGCGCGACCGAGCGCAGCCTGCGACGCCTGGACGGACCGGCCGGGGCCGTCCCGGTGTGGTGCGGCGGGCCGATGACCGTGGGGGCGGGGGCCTGGGCGTACGGGGAACCGGAGTGGTACGTCGGGCCGGAGCCCGAGGAGTACGACGGCCCCGAGGCCGAGGGATACGACGTTCCGCCGACCGGTGTGCCCGTCGCCTGTGCGCCCGTTGGCGGTGCGCCCGTTGGCGGTGTGCCGAACCCACTGTGGGACCCGCTGTGCGCCCCCGGCTCATGGCGGGAACGCACATGTTGGGTCGGCACATACGCCTGTGCCCCGCTCGGCCGCCGTCCCTCCGCCGCCTCGGCGAGCATCTGCTCGGCCTCGGCCGCGTCGGGCCGCAGGGCGGGGTCCTTGTGCAGCAGGGCGGCGATGACGGGCCCGAGCGGGCCGGCGTTCAGCGGCTCGGCGGGCTCCTCGTCGACCACGGCCTGCATGGTGGTCAGCGGCGTCGTACGCCGGAACGGCGAACGTCCCTCGACCGCCGTGTACAACGTGGCACCGAGCGCCCACAGGTCCGCGGACGGGCCGGGGTCGGCGCCGCGGACCCGCTCGGGGGCGAGGTAGTCGACCGAGCCGACGACCTCTCCGGTGCGGGTGATGGTGGTGTCGCCCTCGATCTGGGCGATCCCGAAGTCGGTGAGCAGAACGCGGCCGTCGCGCGCGAGAAGGACGTTGCCGGGTTTCACATCCCTGTGCAGGACGCCGGCGGAGTGCGCGGCGCGCAGAGCCCGCAGCACCCACAGCCCGATCCGGGCCGCCTCACGCGCCTCGATGCGGGCGTCCTCCTTGACGGCGTCGGCCAGCGAGCGGCCCTCGACCAGCTCCATCACGATCCAGGGCCGGCCGTCGTGGTCGAGCACGTCGTGCACGGTGACGACGGCCGAGTGGTTGATCCGGGCGGCCGCGCGTGCCTCGGCGCGGGTGCGGGCGAGCAGTACGGCCTGGTCGCTCTCGGAAACATAGAGCGCGGCGGTCAACTCCTTGATGGCCACGGCCCGGTGCAGCACCTCGTCGTGGGCACGCCAGACCCGGCCCATACCGCCCTTGCCTATCGGGTCGGCGAGCCGGTAGCGCCCCGCGAGGAGCAGGCCCTGCATCTGATTCACGTTTCCCCGCAATGCTCTTGACGCAGTCAGACTAAGGACCGGCCCGCGCCGAGGGGAACCAGGGGGGCGTCAAGGAGACCTCACTGTGACGGTTGTCGCTTCCGCGAAGAACGGGTGAACCCGCGGCGCCGGTACGGCGTCCGTCAGCCGGTCACCTGGTACGTGGCCGACGCCTGCTCGTAGAGCCGGGTCACCTCGTCCCGCTCCGCCTCCGGACCGCGCACCTGCACCACGTGGTACTTCCCGCCGATCAGGATCGCGACATTGCGCACGTACAGCTCGCGCCCGTCGTCGCCGGTCCAGGTGAACTGCCCCTCGGCCATGCTCCTGGTGCCGACCTGGATCGACTTCAGCCCGGTGGCGGTGGCCCAGCTGGAGTCGCGGTACGGCTGGAGTTCGGGCTCCTTCTCGCGCTGGTAGACCATGGGATCGCTGCCGTTCGCGGCCGCGGTGTCCCGCCCGGGGACGACGATCAGCTCGAAGTTGCCCTGCGAGTAGACCACCTGACCGCGGCCGTTCCTCGGGGTGCGGTCCCAGCCGCCGGCCACCGCGACCTCGAAGCCCTCGGCGTCCGTGCGCAGGGTGAAGCCGTCGGCGACCTCGGGCCCGGCGGTCTGCGTCTCGGCGGCACCGCTGGACTGCGACGGCTCGGGGGTGGTCGGCTCGGGCCGGGGCTCACCGCCTGCCTCCGGGGACTGCGCCGGATTGGCCTGGCTGGTGGAACCCGTCTCCTGTGCGGCGCCCTTGTCGTCGGGGTCCGCCTTCGGCATGAAGTACATGGCGTACGCGATCGCCGCGGCCATCACCAGCAGGATCAGCAGCAGCAGAGTGCGGCCGAGGCGGCGTGGTGCGGGGGCGGCCTCCTCCCGGGCCCGCTTGTGCCGTCCGTGCCTCGCGGGCAGCCCGGCACGCCGCCGGCGCACCAACTCGCCCCGGCGACGCACGATCGGCAGCCGGTTCGCGTCCACGGGCGGCGCGGCGATGACATGGGCGCCGGCCTCCGGTTCGGGCGCGGACCGCACCAACGACCGCAGCCAGCCGCGCAGTTCCTCGAAGTCCAGCCGCTCGGTCGGGTCCTGCCGCAGCAGCGACTCCACGACCGGCCTGAGCGGCCCGCACTCCTCCGCGAAGGCGGGCGGCTCGGCGCACACCAGCTGCACCAGCTCGGCCGTCGACTCCTCGGGATAGGGCGCGTGCCCCTGGACGGCCCGGAACAGCAACGCCCCGAGAGCCCACAGGTCGGTCGCGGGCCCGATGGGCGCGGCGAGCTGCCAATTCTCGTGCACCGGCCCGGCCTGCTCCGGTGCCCACCGCTCGGTGACGGGCCCCACCACGGCCATCCGTGCCTGCCGGGCCCGCTCGGCGGCGAGCGCGGTGGCGGGACCGCGACGGGCGGGGGCATCGCTCGGCGGCAGGTCCTCCCGGCGGGCGGGCTCGGACGCCGCGACCGCATCGCGCGGCACCGCCCCGTGCCAGGGGGTGGGGCGCACTCCGTAGGGATGATCGGCCGTCCGCCCCGCCGCCCCGGCGCCGGGCACCTGCTCGACACCGTCCACGGCCGGATACGGCGACTGCGCAAGCCCGTTGGCCGAGGGATACGCCGACTGCGGTGGCTGCGGCACGACGTTGGCCTGTACGGCGGGGTCGGCCTCCGGTGCCGGACGGGCTCCCGGCAGGGCGGTCCTGCCGCTCTGCGCCTCCTGGACCCGGGCCGCCGCCCGTGCGCCCGCGCGGTACGCGGCGATCGCTCCGGCCCGTGCCGCCCGGATGTCCGTACCGCTGTCGGGCTCCCTGCGGACGAGTTCGGCCGACGCCCCGGTCCCGTTCGCCGCCTCCACCCCGGCGCTGGGCAGCCCACGGGCCTCCCGCGCCTCGATGGCGGCCCGCCGGGCGGCCTCGGGATCGCCTCCACCGAAGGTGAGCGCACTGCCCGGGCCCGGCCCGGTGCTCTGGGCGCCCAGTCCGAAGGCCGCACCGGCGCCGCTCTTGCC
This sequence comes from Streptomyces sp. NPDC102270, assembly GCF_044766405.1. Lineage (NCBI taxonomy): Bacteria > Bacillati > Actinomycetota > Actinomycetes > Kitasatosporales > Streptomycetaceae > Streptomyces > Streptomyces sp. NPDC102270. The sequence continues at coordinate 183,114 of NZ_JBIWLX010000004.1, forward strand.
GAGAGCCGTACGAGCGCCGGCCGCCCCGCCGGGTACCCCGGCCCCACCAGCCCTGCCCGTCGCCTGCCCGGGAACCACGTGTGCACCCGGTGCACCACGCCTGTCGACCCCGGCGCCCGGACCGTCGTCCGCCCCGGGCCCGAACTCCTCGCCCCCGGCGCCCCATTCACCCGCCTCGACCGGCACCGGGTCATAGCCGCACAGTGCCTCCTCGGCAGCGCCGACCGCGAGACCGGTCAGCATGACGCGGCCGTCGTCACAGACCAGCACCGTACGGGCGGTGATGTTGCGGTGCACCCAGCCGTGCGCGTGCAGCACCCGCAGCGCCATGAGCACGTCGGAGGCGACCTCGGCCGCCCGGTACGGTGTCAGCGGCTTCTCGGCGAGCAGCGCCGCCAGCGGTCGCGCGGGCACCAACTCGCTGACGATCCACAGCGAACCGCCCTCGGCGAACACGTCGAAGACCTGGTCGAGCCGCGGATGGTCGGGGATCCGGGCGGCGGCCTGCGCGGCCTCGACGGCCCGCCGCACGGCAGGCTCGGTGGGCCGGCGTGGGCCGCGCCTCCCCGGGGTCCGCCGCGCGTCCCGGGGTTCCCGGGCCGTGAACCCGTCGGGCAGCCCCTCGGCGTCGAGCACCTCCGCCTCGACGACCTCGGGCAACGGGACCTGCCGGACCAGGACTTCCTGCCCGCTGTAGGTGTCGAAGGCGCGCGTCTCGGTGAGTTCGTACTCGTCGGACGGAGGCAGCGGCAGGCGGTAGCGGTCGGCGAGCACCCGACCCGCATAGTCGTCCACGTTGCCTCCCCCGGCCGCCCGGTTGGTCAATTCCGTTCGCCTCGCGGCCCGTTCCGCACCCGAACCTGGATGCGGACGGTCCACGAACCTTCACGATACGTGCCGGAGGCAACCCGCAAAGAGGGGATTCCAGATCTCAGGCTTCAAACACATGACCGTTTACCGCACAGCGCTTCACGACTTCGGTTCGAAGGTGCGAGCGAGCGTGTGCCATGTGTCCTTGCGCAGGCCAGTGCCCCAGTTCGCGGCTTTCGCGGTGTACATCAACGCATATCCGAGATGGCCGTTCACGACGAACCCACGGTCTATGGTCCGGTACTTCGTCCCGCTCTCCACATAGGTGAACTCCCAGTCGGCCGCGTTCCAGCCCCGGTAGCCCACCTTCTCTATGCGGATCTTGGTGTACTGCGCGCGGCGCATGCCCTGTTCCTGGCTCTTCCAGTCCGCCACCGGGTCGCCCTTGGGCGTGCTGGTCCAGGCGATGAGCAGCTTCTGCCCGTCGGGCCCGGTGAACCGGTCGCCCGCGGAGCTGCTGGTCTGGAACTTCCACCCCTCGGGCATCCCGATCGCGTACCCCTGGCTCCCCCTGTACGTCGAGGCCACCGCACCGTCATCGGCGGAGCCCCCCGAACCGGAGGACCCTTGCGAACTCCGGCCGCTCTCCTCCGTGCTGGGCGTGTTCGCGGCCCCCGCGCCCGTCTCCGGCGAAGCGGACCCGGTGGAGGACCCGTCGGTCCCGGTGCCCCCGCTCTTGTCCTCCTTGGTGCCGGCACTGGAGCTCGCGCCCGCCGTCACCTTGGCGCCGCCGCCCTTCGCCCCGTCGCTGCCGTTGTCCCCGCCGAGCGTGAGGGCCAGCACGGTACCGATGACCGCCAGCGCCACGACCACCGCGATGATCACCAGCGTCCGCCGCGGCACCACGTCGGTCAGCGGCGCCCTGGGCACCGGCCTCGGAGCCAGGTCCGGCGGCGGCGTCATCACGGGCCACCCCGAACTCCGCCCGCCGGAGACCGCGTCGACCTGCCGCGTCTTCGCGTCCCGGGCCCCGGCCGCCCCAGTGGAGGCCGACGTCGAAGCGGGCGCCGGAGCCGATGCCGGGGCCGCCTCCGCCGCGGAAGTCGCCGGGGAAGCGGGAGAGGCCGAAGCAGCCGGGGCGACCGGAACCGCCGGGGAGGCCGGAGCAGCCGAAGCAACAGGAGCCGTCGAAGCAGTCCCGGAATCCTGGGCGGGCACCTTCCCGCCACGCGGACCCGCCCCGCCCGAAGCCGCCGTACCGCTCCCGGACTTGGTGAGGGACACGGCCGCCGACGTCGCCGCCGCTCCGGCGGCCTTGCGCACGGAACGCAGCGCCCCGCGCAGCCGCTCCCCGCCCGCACGCTCCTGCGGCTGGGCCGGCAACGGCACCACCCGGGTCGCGTCGGCCGTCGGCTCCGGCTCGGACTGCTTCGGCTCGGGCGCGTGGATCACCGCGGTGAGCATGGCCCGCGCGCGGACGTCGTCGAGCCGCTGGGCGGGGTCCTTGGTGAGCAGGCCGTAGATGACGTCCTTGAGCGGACCGGCGTTCTTCGGCTCCTCCAGCGGCTCGGTCATCACCGCCGTGAGCGTCGCGATCGCGGACCCCTTGTCGTACGGCGGGGCTCCCTCGACCGCCGCGTACAGCAGCCCGCCGAGGGACCACATGTCGGCCGCGGGCCCCGGCTTGTGCCCACGGGCCCGCTCCGGGGAGATGTAGGAGGGGGCACCGACGAGCATGCCGGTGGAGGTGATGGACGGGTCACCCTCGACCTGGGCGATGCCGAAGTCGGTGAGTACGACCCGGCCGTCCTCGGAGATCAGCACGTTGGACGGCTTCACGTCCCGGTGCAGGATGCCCTCGCGGTGCGCGGACCTGAGCACGTCGAGGATCGCGAGGCCCACCTCCGCCGCGCGCTTGGGCTCCAGCAGCCCGTCCTCCCGGATGACCTCGGCGAGCGACTTGCCCTCGACGAGCTCCATCACGATCCACGGCCGGTCGTCCTCGTCGACCACGTCGTACACGGTCACCGCGCTGGTGTTGCGGATCCGTGCGATCGCCTTGGCCTCACGCAGCGTGCGTGTGATCAGCCGGCGCTTCTCGTCCTCGTCGATGCTGGACGGGAACCGGAGCTCCTTGACGGCCACCGTCCTGCCCAGGGTCTCGTCCTCGGCCCGCCACACCGTGCCCATGCCTCCGCGGCCGAGCACTCCTCCCAGCCGGTACCGCCCGGCGAGGAGACGCTCGCTCTCGTCCTGCCGGGATGCTCCCGCCCGCTCCGCGTCCGACATGCGTCCCCTCATGAACCCGCCCTGACAGAGCCTCCATTGTCCCTCACCCGACAAGTGCCCGACGCCCAGGGGTGCCGGGTCGGTTTGTGGGGCGGGTACGGGTCGGTGGGGGTTGGGGCGCGGGGAACTGCGCACAACGCCCGCCCCCACCGAACCCGCACCCCCGCAACCCTGCATGATGGCCCCGACAAGGGAGGATCCGCGATGTCGCTACTTCGGGCACTACTGGCCGTCCCGGTGTCCCTGATGCTGCTCGCCCTGACTCCCGCAGCCTCCCCGGCCCCCTCCGCCCCCGCCGCCCAGCCCACAGACACACTGCTCCCATCGCTGGTCGCGCAGGGCGGTGCTCCCGCCGCGGCGCTTCTGGCGAAGGAGCAGAGCGGCGGCGGAACCCGTTACGCCGAGGCGGGACCGGGGATCGCCCGCGCCGACCACTTCCGCGCCGGCAGCATCACCAAGACCTTCATCGCGGCCGTCGTCCTCCAACTGGCCTCGGAGCATCGGCTGAAGCTTTCCGACACGGTGGAGCAGCACCTGCCCGGCCTGGTGCGCGGAGCGGGCAACGACGGTCGCGGACTGACCCTGCGCGCCCTGCTCACCCACACCAGCGGCCTGAGCGACTTCACCACGGACACCCGGGGCCTGGTCCCCCTCACTCCTGTTCAAGCCGTCCGTATCGCACTCACCCACCCTCCGGCCGGCCCCGGCCGCTACTCCTACTCGAACACCAACTACGTCCTGCTCGGCATGGTGATCCAACAGGTCACCGGCGACTCCTACGCCACCGAGGCCGAGCGGCGGATCATCGCCCCGCTGCGTCTGACGGGCACCTCCTTTCCTGGTTCGCGCACCTCACTGCCCTCCCCGCACGGCCGCGCCTACACAACCGACGGATCCGACATCACCGGGCTCGACCCGCGGGTGGCCGGGGCCGCGGGCGAGCTGGTGAGCACCCTCGCCGATCTGGACCGCTTCTACGCGGCGCTGCTCGGCGGCCGGCTGCTGTCCCCGTACTGGCTGCACGAGATGACGGACACCCGCACCGCACACGGCCTGTACGGCATGGGCCTGTTCCCGGTGAAGCTGCCGTGCGGCACCACGGTGTGGGGGCACAACGGCCGCATCGCCGGCAGCTACGTGCGCACCGCGGCCACGGTCGGCGGCCGTCGCGTCCTCACCTTCCGTGTGAACACGACGTGGATCGCAGATCCCGACCTCGAACCGGCCCTGCTCGCCACCGAGTTCTGCCCCCGCACCTCGTAGAACGACCGGGTTCCGAACGGAGATCCCGACTCCCGACACTCGTTCGAGTGCGGTCGACGGAGAGGGCTCTTCCGGCGGACTACGCGGACTACGCGGACTACAACGGCGATATGTCCGGCGCCCCCAACCGCGCCGCGTCCGCCGTCAGGTCGTCCGGCTGCCGCTGCGACTCCCGTTCCGCCTCCACCCGCTTCTCGTAGTGCTCGACCTCGCGCTCGATCTGGTCCTTGTCCCAGCCCAGCACCGGCGCCATCAGCTCGGCGGCCTCGCGGGCGGACCGCACACCCCGGTCGAAGGTCTCGATGGAGATACGGGTGCGCCGGGTCAGCACGTCGTCCAGATGCCGCGCGCCCTCGTGCGAGGCGGCGTAGACGATCTCGGCACGCAGATAGTCGTCGGCGGCCTGCATCGGCTCGCCCAGCGTGGCGTCCGAGGCGATGAGGTCGAGGACCTCCTCCGCAAGGCTGCCGTACCGATTCAGCAGATGCTCGACCCGGACGACGTGAAGCCCGGTCCGCGCCGCGATCCGCGCCCGCGCGTTCCACAGCGCCCGGTAGCCCTCGGCGCCCAGCAGCGGTACGTCCTCCGTGACGCATTCGGCGACCCGGGTGTCGAGCCCGTGCACCGCCTCGTCGACGGCGTCCTTGGCCATCACCCGGTAGGTCGTGTACTTGCCGCCCGCCACGACGACGAGTCCCGGCACCGGATGCGCCACGGTGTGCTCGCGCGACAGCTTGCTGGTGGCGTCCGACTCACCGGCGAGCAGGGGCCTGAGGCCCGCGTACACGCCCTGGACGTCGTCCCGGGTCAGCGGTACCGCGAGCACCGAGTTCACGTGTTCCAGCAGGTAGTCGATGTCCGCGCTGGAGGCGGCCGGGTGGGCCTTGTCGAGGTCCCAGTCGGTGTCGGTGGTGCCGATGATCCAGTGCCGGCCCCAGGGGATGACGAACAGCACGGACTTCTCGGTGCGCAGGATCAGTCCGGTCGTGGAGTGGATGCGGTCCTTGGGCACGACGAGGTGGATGCCCTTGGAGGCGCGGACGTGGAACTGTCCCCGCTCGCCGACCATCGCCTGGGTGTCGTCGGTCCACACCCCGGTCGCGTTGACCACCTGCTTGGCGCGGATCTCGTACTCGCCGCCCGCCTCGACGTCCTGCACCCGGGCCCCGACCACCCGTTCGCCCTCGCGCAGGAACCCGGTCACCCGCGCGCGGTTGGCCGTCTTGGCGCCGTAGGCGGTCGCCGTGCGCACGAGGGTGGCCACGAAGCGGGCGTCGTCCATCTGGGCGTCGTAGTACTGCAGCGCGCCGACCAGGGCGTCCTTCCTCAAGGCGGGCGCGACGCGCAGGGCGTGACGGTGGCTCAGGTGCCGGTGCGTGGGCAGGCCCCGGCCGTGTCCACGGGCCATCGACATGGCGTCGTAGAGCGCGACGCCCGAACCGGCGTACAGGCGCTCCCAGCCCTTGTGCTGCAAGGGGTACAGGAAGGCCACGGGCTTCACGAGATGCGGGGCGAGCCGCTCGAGGAGCAGTCCGCGCTCCTTCAGCGCCTCGCGGACGAGGGCGAAGTCGAGCATCTCCAGATAGCGCAGGCCGCCGTGGATCAGCTTGCTGGAGCGGCTGGAGGTGCCCGAGGCCCAGTCACGCGCCTCGACAAGGCCCACGGACAGGCCACGGGTCACCGCGTCGAGCGCGGTTCCCGCACCGACCACGCCGGCTCCCACCACCAGGATGTCCAGTTCACGCTCGGCCATTGCCGCGAGTGACTCGGCGCGCTGCGCCGGCCCCAGTGTCGCTGTCCTCACCACTGCTGCCTCCAGCTGTAGATCGCGCCGGTCACGGTCGCGGGCCGGATCTTCCTTGAGGAGTGGCCCGGTCCGTATCCCTCATGCCCAATCCTGACCGGCTTGCCCGACTTCAGCCACCAGTCACCCTCAGCCTGTGGATAACTTTCACCACTGCGCAGGCCAACGCTCACAACCCCACAGGAAGACACACGGGATCAATCCCGTATATCGGTCATATTTACTCCTAGTCTGACATTGCGCTCGCTCGTCCAGTCCACAGGGCTTGCGCACCTGTCCCGCTTCGGTTACTGGGAAGGACGGCCCACGCCATGCCCGCAGATCTCGCCGTGATCGGACTCGGTCCCTACGGACTGCCCCTGGCCCAGGCCGCTGTCGCCGCCGGCATCTCCACCCTCGGCTACCGCACCGGCCCCGAGGCCGGCTCCCTCAGCCCCGCCGAACTGCGCCGGATGCTCTCGGGGGGCTTCCGGACGGCAGCGGGCCCCGCCGAACTCGGCCGGGTGCGCACGGCGGTCATCTGCGCCCCGACCCCGCCGGGCCCGGACGGCGGCCCGGACCTGAGCCAGGTGGAGGCGGCCGCCCGCACGCTGAGCACACACCTGCGCCCGCACACCACCGTCATCCTGGAGTCCCCCGTCCCGCCGGGCACCACCGAGGAATTCCTGCGCCCGCTCCTCGAAACGGGCTCGGGCCTGCGCGCGGGCCGCGACTTCCACCTCGCCTACTCTCCCACCCGGGTCGACCCCGGCAACCGCGACTTCACGCCCGCCACCACCCCCAAGGTGATCGGCGGCCTCACGCCCGCGTGCACGGAGTCCGCCGCCGCCTTCTACTCGCGCCTCACCGACAAGGTGGTACGCGCGCGTGGCCCACGCGAGGCGGAGACGGTCCAGCTCCTGGAGACCAACTACCGGCACGTCAACATCGCCCTCGTCAACGAGATGGCCGTCCTCTGCCACGACCTCGGCGTCGACCTGTGGGACGTCATCCGCTGCGCGGAGACGAAACCCTTCGGCTTCCAGGCCTTCCGCCCCGGCCCCGGCGTCGGCGGCCACGCGATCCCCCGCGACCTCAGCAGCGCCGGCCGCTCCCTGCGCATGGTCGAACTCGCCCGGCAGGTCAACGACCAGATGCCCCGTTACGTGGTCCAGCGCGCCGCGGCCCTCCTCAACGAGCACGGCAAGTCCGCGCGCGGGGCCCGTGTCCTCCTCCTCGGCGTCACCTACAAGCCCGACCTCGCCGACCAGCAGGGCACCCCCGCCCAGGAGGTCGCCGTACGCCTGATGGAACTCGGCGCCGCCGTGAGCTACCACGACCCCCACGTCCCGTCCTGGAGCGTCCTGGACCGCCCGGTCCCACGCGCGGACTCCCTCTACGAGGCGGCGGCCGACGCGGACCTGACGATCCTCCTCCAGCAGCACCGCACGTACGACCTGCAAGGCCTGTCGGTGAAGGCCCAGCTGCTGCTGGACACACGGGGGGCCACGCCTACGGGGGCGGCGCACCGCCTCTGACGTCAAAACGCAGGTGGCTCTGTCGGACCCACCTGTTAGCCTCCCCCCACTCGTCGCACAGTCGTGCGCACGCTTCTCTGCTTCACCATTCCGTTTGTTCCATCCCGTGGGGGGATTTCTGTCATGAGCCAGTCAGCACCACCGCCTGCCCAGCCGCCTGTCGAGCCTGCCGAGCCGCAGGCCCAGCCCCAGCCGGTCGACGGCAACCCGTACGCGCAGCAGTCGGCCGACGGCGCTCCGTCCGCCCCGCAGTCGGGCGCCGTACCCCCGCCTCCGGCACCGGGGGTCCCGTACGGGGCCGTCCCCGCCCCCGCTCCGGTGCGCAACAACGTCGGCCTCGGTCTGGTGGCCGCCTTCGTCGCCGCCGTGGTCGCCAGCGGTGTCTACGGCGCGATCATCGGCCTGACCAAGCACGAGATCGGCTGGGCGGCGGTCGGCGTCGGCTTTCTGGTCGGCCTCGCCGCAGGGCGTCTCGGTGGCCGCAACCCCGTGCTGCCGGTCGCGAGCGCGGTCCTGTCGCTGGGCTCCGTCTACATCGGCCAGCTGGTGGGCGAGGCCGTGATCGCCGCCAAGGAGACCCCGCTGAGCTTCAGCGAACTCTTCTTCCAGCACTTCGACGTCCTCCAGGAGGCATGGAAGGCGGACGCCGACCCGCTGACGTTCCTGTTCTTCGCGATCGCCGCGTACGTCGCCTTCACCGGCGCCAAGAAGGCGGCGCACTGACGCTGCCGGTACCCGGCGAAGGGGCGGCGCATCGGTTGTGAAGGGGGCGCGTGGGTGCGGCGGGCTCCGGGGCTGGTGGCACGCGGGGCGCGGCGCGGGTACCTTACGGAGACAGGTGGAGCCCACCGCAGCGGTCACTGCGGCAGGCTCCTGATGGTTCACGGAGTGTCCGCCCCTAGTTCTCATGGGGGCGGCCGCTCACCATCCGAAAATCCGCAAGATCCACCTCCTCCGGCACTTCACCATCCGCAGACGGAGTCGGTCCCAGCGAGTGGGCTTGCGGTGACGTCCCATGCACGCCCCCTTCCACGACACCGCCCATTGACCCGGTAGGCGGTCCATTGGAAATCGGGCCGGGCCCCGAGGAGCGGGGTCCGGAACCAAATCCTTGGAAGGGGGCGCTCCAGGAACCTGGGGCGCCGACACGGACGTTATCGCCCTCGGCCCGGCTGACCAGCCCGTTTCCACGCCGAACGCAACCGCACGCCCCCGCACCACCCCACGCGCCGCCCGCCCTGCAAAGCCTCAGGGCACGCAAAAGGCCGGCCACCCACCCGGGTGACCGGCCTTGCAGTCGCCGTGAGACCTACCGCTTGTGCTGCGAGTCCGCGACCGTCACCTCGACCCGCTGGAACTCCTTCAGCTCGCTGTACCCGGTCGTGGCCATCGCCCGCCGCAGCGCGCCGAAGAAGTTCATCGAGCCGTCCGGGATGTGCGACGGGCCCGCCAGGACCTCCTCGATGGTGCCGACCGTGCCGAGGTCGACCTTCTTGCCGCGCGGCAGCTCCTCGTTGACGGCCTCCATGCCCCAGTGGTGGCCGCGGCCGGGCGCGTCCGTGGCACGGGCGAGCGGGGAGCCCATCATCACGGCGTCCGCGCCGCAGGCGATCGCCTTGGGGAGGTCGCCGGACCAGCCGACGCCACCGTCCGCGATGACGTGCACATACCGGCCGCCGGACTCGTCCATGTAGTCCCGGCGGGCGGCGGCCACGTCCGCGACGGCCGTCGCCATGGGCACCTGGATGCCCAGCACGTTGCGCGTGGTGTGCGCCGCACCGCCGCCGAAGCCGACCAGGACGCCCGCCGCACCGGTGCGCATCAGGTGCAGGGCCGCGGTGTACGTGGCGCAGCCGCCGACGATCACCGGGACGTCCAGCTCGTAGATGAACTGCTTCAGGTTCAGCGGCTCGTGCGAGCCGGAGACGTGCTCCGCCGAGACCGTCGTGCCGCGGATGACGAAGATGTCCACGCCCGCGTCCACGACCGCCTTGGAGAACTCGGCGGTGCGCTGCGGGGAGAGCGCGGCCGCCGTGATCACGCCCGCGTCGCGCACCTCCTTGATGCGCTGCCCGATCAGCTCCTCCTTGATGGGAGCGGTGTAGATCTCCTGGAGGCGGCGGGTGGCGTTGTCCACGTCCAGCTCGGCGATCTCGTCGAGCAGCGGCTGCGGGTCCTCGTACCGAGTCCACAGGCCTTCGAGGTTCAGCACGCCGAGGCCGCCGAGCTCACCGATGCGGATCGCGGTGGCCGGGGAGACGACCGAGTCCATGGGGGCGGCCAGGAACGGCAGCTCGAAGCGGTAGGCGTCGATCTGCCAGGCGATCGAGACCTCCTTCGGGTCGCGCGTACGACGGCTGGGGACGACGGCGATGTCGTCGAAGGCGTACGCCCGGCGGCCGCGCTTGCCGCGCCCGATCTCGATCTCAGTCACGATGTGTGGCCTTTCCCTGATGCGTTGCAGCGCCTCCCAGTATCCCCGACGGGTACGACAAGGGCGGCCCCGGTGCTCCGGGACCGCCCTCACGCGCGCGTGGACTTCAGCGAAGGCTCACTTACGGCTGTAGTTCGGTGCCTCGACCGTCATCTGGATGTCGTGCGGGTGCGACTCCTTCAGCCCTGCCGAGGTGATCCGCACGAAGCGGCCCTTGGACTCCATCTCGTCGATGGTGGCCGCGCCCACGTAGCCCATGGTCTGGCGCAGGCCGCCGACGAGCTGGTGCAGGACGCTGGACAGCGGGCCGCGGTAGGGCACCTGGCCCTCGATGCCCTCGGGCACGAGCTTGTCGTCGGCGGAGACCTCGGCCTGGAAGTAGCGGTCCTTGGAGTACGACTTGCCCTGGCCGCGGGACTGCATGGCGCCGAGCGAGCCCATGCCGCGGTACGACTTGAACTGCTTGCCGTTGATGAACTGCAGCTCGCCGGGCGATTCCTCGCAGCCCGCGAGCAGCGAGCCCAGCATCACGGTGTCGGCGCCGGCGGCGAGCGCCTTGCCGATGTCGCCGGAGTACTGCAGGCCGCCGTCGCCGATCAGCGGGATGCCCGCGGGACGGGCGGCGAGGGAGGCCTCGTAGATGGCGGTGACCTGCGGGACGCCGATGCCGGCGACCACGCGGGTGGTGCAGATGGAGCCCGGTCCGACACCGACCTTGATGCCGTCGACACCGGCGTCGATCAGCGCTTGGGCGCCGTCACGGGTGGCGACGTTGCCGCCGATCACGTCGACGCCGACGCTGGACTTGATCTTCGACATCCAGCTGAGGGCGTTGCTGTTGTGGCCGTGCGAGGTGTCGACGACCAGGAAGTCCACACCGGCCTCGGCGAGTGCCTGGGCCCGCTCCAGGGCCTCGGGGCTGGCACCGACGGCGGCACCGACGAGGAGCCGGCCCTCGGCGTCCTTGGCGGAGTGGGGGTACTTCTCCGCCTTGACGAAGTCCTTGACGGTGATCAGGCCCTTGAGGACGCCCGCCTCGTCGACCAGGGGAAGCTTCTCGATCTTGTGGCGGCGCAGCAGCTCCATGGCCTCGCTGCCGGAGATGCCGACCTGGCCGGTGACCAGCGGCATCGGCGTCATGACCTCGCGCACCTGACGGCTGCGGTCCGACTCGAAGGCCATGTCGCGGTTGGTCACGATGCCGAGGAGCTTGCCGGCCGGGTCGGTGACCGGGACACCGCTGATGCGGAACTTGGCGCACAGGGCGTCGGCCTCGGCGAGGGTCGCCTCCGGGTGCACGGTGATCGGGTCGGTGACCATGCCGGACTCGGACCGCTTCACCAGGTCGACCTGGTTGACCTGGTCCTCGACGGAGAGGTTGCGGTGCAGCACGCCGACGCCGCCGAGGCGGGCCATCGCGATGGCCATGCGGGACTCGGTCACCTTGTCCATGGCGGCCGAGAGCAGCGGGATGTTGACCCGGACGTTGCGGGAGATGCGGGACGAGGTGTCGACCGCGTTGGGGAGTACCTCGGACGCTCCCGGCAGCAGCAGCACGTCGTCGTAGGTCAGCCCGAGCGTCGCGAATTTACCGGGCACTCCGTCGACGTTTGCAGTCATGACACCTTCCCCAAATGGCCTTGATCGGTGCGGATGTCCATGCTAACGGGAAGCAGGGATGTCACATTCCGCGGATTCCGCGGATCCACGGTTTCGGACCCGCTCCGGGCTTCGTATGTTCGTACGGGACGGGCGTGCCGCCTGTTCAGGAGCGCGCCCTACTGCTCGGCCAGCGCCCGCAGTCTGCTCAGCGCCCGGTGCTGCGCCACCCGGACCGCACCGGGTGACATTCCCAACATCTGACCCGTCTCCTCCGCCGTCAACCCCACGGCGATGCGCAGCAGCAGCAGTTCACGCTGGTTCTCGGGGAGGTTGGCCAGCAGTTTCTTGGCCCATTCGGCGTCACTGCTGAGCAGCGCGCGCTCCTCGGGGCCGAGCGAGTCGTCGGGCCGCTCCGGCATCTCGTCGGACGGCACCGCCGTCGAACCGGGGTGGCGCATGGCCGCGCGCTGCAGGTCGGCGACCTTGTGCGCGGCGATGGCGAAGACGAACGCCTCGAAGGGGCGCCCGGTGTCGCGGTAGCGCGGCAGGGCGAGGAGAACGGCTACGCAGACCTCCTGCGCGAGGTCCTCCACGAAGTGCCGGGCATCACCCGGGAGACGGGACAGCCGGGTGCGGCAGTAGCGCAGGGCCAGGGGGTGGACATGGGCGAGCAGGTCGTGCGTGGCCTGCTCGTCCCCTTCCACGGCACTGTGGACGAGCGCACCGATCGCCCCATGGGGATGAGCCGCCTCGTCGTCACGCATCGGTCCATGGTGCCTTGGCGTCGTTGGATCCGCGGCATCGCGCTGGTTGTTGTGCACCGAAGCGTTATGAGCAGGTGCGCCGGAAGCCATACCCTGCGCCCTCCCCTTCCGCTCGACCGAATCGTCCCCGAGAGACTCCACATCTCAAGGATGCGGCATCCGCGCCGAAACAAGCAGCGGGCGCCGATGTGACTGCCCGGCCGACCCCGCGACCGCGCCCCTTCAGGGGCGCGGAGAGCTGCAGGACCAGCCGGTGGCGACCCGCAGCTTCACTACGGCGAGGTGCTCAGCGAACCAGGCCCCACCGGAACCCGAGCGCCACGGCGTGCGCCCGGTCCGAGGCGCCGAGCTTCTTGAAGAGCCGCCGCGCGTGGGTCTTGACGGTGTCCTCGGACAGGAACAGCTCCCGCCCGATCTCCGCGTTGGACCGACCGTGGCTCATACCTTCGAGGACCTGGATCTCACGCGCGGTGAGCGTGGGCGCCGCGCCCATCTCCGCCGACCGCAGCCGGCGCGGGGCGAGCCGCCAGGTCGGGTCGGCGAGCGCCTGCGTCACCGTGGCGCGCAACTCCGCGCGTGAGGCGTCCTTGTGGAGGTAGCCCCGCGCACCGGCGGCGACCGCGAGAGCGACCCCGTCGAGGTCCTCCGCGACCGTGAGCATGATGATGCGCGCACCGGGGTCCGCGGACAGCAGCCGCCGTACGGTCTCGACGCCGCCCAGACCGGGCATGCGTACGTCCATCAGAATCAGGTCCGAACGGTCCGCGCCCCAGCGGCGGAGGACTTCCTCGCCGTTGGCCGCGGTCGTGACGCGCTCGACGCCGGGCACGGTCGCGACCGCGCGGCGGAGCGCCTCTCGGGCAAGCGGGGAGTCGTCGCAGACGAGGACGGATGTCATGGCCGTCCTCCGCAGCTGATGCACGTCACCTTGAGCCTCCAGGCTGGTACGAAATCGTCACCTGTGCGGTCGACCGTCTCGGACGCCTGCCCGAGCACTTCTTGTTTCAACCGCCTCCGCACTCTCAACGACGGTCACCCGAAAGAGTTACGGGGCTGCGCACTGTCTTCGGCACTCTACGTGAGGGGGCGGACACGGTGCAGACATGCACGACGGACCCACAACGTTTCATCACAACCCATGCCCCATTCAGACCCTTTTCTTCCCATTTACTGGTGTCTGAGGCTAGATTCGCAATGAGTCATATTTTCATCTCCTTAGATCGTAGATGTACGGTCGTAGACACCGTATCCGCCCAGAACGGCTACAAGGGGTCACGCAATGGCAGATTTCTCCCGCCTTCCCGGACCGAACGCGGACCTGTGGGACTGGCAGCTCCTGGCCGCCTGTCGCGGAGTGGACAGCTCGCTCTTCTTCCATCCGGAGGGCGAGCGCGGTGCGGCCCGGAGCGCTCGCGAGAACTCGGCCAAGGAGGTCTGCATGAGATGCCCCGTGCGTGCACAGTGTGCGGCGCACGCGTTGGCGGTGAGAGAGCCGTACGGCGTCTGGGGCGGACTGACCGAGGACGAGCGCGAGGAGCTCATGGGGCGGGCGCGGCACCGGCTGGTGTCGGCTTCATCCGTCGGGAGCGGCGCATCGAACAATTGAAGGAACGTTTCTCCATAGAGGGCACGCACGCGCGTGCCCTTCCTTCTGTTCGGCGGGCGGCGGGGCGGCTGGGCGGCGCCCCTGCCTATCGGTCGGCCGCGTGCGCCAACTGCTCCAGGGTCGCCGCCACCGCCGGCACCTGTGCCAGATCGGGCAGGGTGAGTGCGACGATCTCCCGCCGGACCGCCGGTTCCAGCGTCACCGTGCGCGCACCCCGGGGCCGTACGGACTCGACGGCGAGCTGGGGCAGGACGGCGACGCCGAGACCCGCGCCCACCAGGCCGACGACCGCCGGGTAGTCGTCGGTCGCGAAGTCGATGCGGGGCGTGAAGCCGGCGCTCTCGCACACCTCGACCAACTGGCCCCGGCAGCGCGGGCATCCGGCGATCCACGACTCCCCGGCGAGCTCCCCGATGGCCACGGACCCCGCGCGCGCCAGCCGGTGCCGCTCCGGTACCAGGGCGACGAGCCGGTCGGTCAGCAGGGGTCGTACGACGAGGTCGTCCCACTCGTCGCCGCCCGCGGCCCCCTCGTACCGGAAGGCGAGCGCGATGTCGCAGTCGCCCTCTCGCAGCAGGGTGACGGACTGCGGGGGTTCGGCCTCCTCCAGGGAGACCCGGGTGCCGGGGTGAGCGGCGCGCAGGGCGGCGAGGGCGGTGGGGACGAGGGTGGAGCTGCCGCTGGGGAAGGAGACGAGCCGGACGCGCCCGGCCCGCAGCCCGGCGATGGCGGCGACCTCCTCCTCGGCCGCGGTGAGGCCCGCCAGGATGCCGGCGGCGTGCCGCACCAGGGCCTGCCCCGCCTGGGTCAGCCGCATCTCGCGTCCGGTGCGGATGAGCAACGGCGTGCCCACGGACGTCTCCAGGGCCTTCATCTGCTGGCTGACGGCGGGCTGGGTGCAGCCCAGTTCGCGCCCCGCCGCGGAGAAGGAACCGGTGGCGGCGACGGCGCGCAGGACACGGAGATGACGGGCCTCGATCACTCTTCGAGGATAAGCCGCGCTTTGATGCGACGCCGAATAATGCCTGGCACCTTTGGGCGCCGGTCGCCTACCGTGCCGCCATGAGGCTTCTGTCGGTGAATCTGGGTCGCGAGAAGGCCGTTTCGTACACGGACAACCCGGAGGGCGTCACCGGTATCGACAAGCGGCCGGTCGACGGACCGGTGCGGGTGGCCGCGCCCGGGCCCAAGGGCATCGGCGGCAGCGCGCTCGCCGGGGACGCGGTGTGCAAGAAGCAGCACCACGGCGGCGACGACCAGGCCGTGTACGCGATGGCGCGCGAGGACCTGGACGTGTGGGAGGGCGAGCTGGGGCGCACCCTGGCCAACGGCGCGTTCGGCGAGAACCTCACGACCGAGGGCATCGACGTCTCCGGCGCGCGGATCGGGGAACGCTGGCGCATCGGGCCCGAGGTGGTGCTGGAGGTCACCAGCGCGCGGATCCCGTGCGGCACCTTCCAGGGCCACATGGCGGAGGAGCGGTGGGTGAAGCGGTTCACGCAGAAGGGCGCGCCGGGCGCGTACCTGCGGGTGATCCAGCCGGGCGAGATCCGTACCGGGGACCCGGTCGAGATCGTGCACCGGCCGGACCACGACGTGACGGTCGCCCTGGCCTTCCGGGCGATGACCACCGAACGGCCGCTTCAGCCACGGCTGTTGGCGGCGGGAGAGGCGCTCCATCCGGAGGTGCGGCAGTGGGCGCTGGAGTATGTGGAGAAGTACGGCGCCTGACGGGCCCTCGGCAAGCGGACGCTGTCGGTCCAGGTCATTAACCTTGCGCCATGACAACGGCATTGATTACGGGATCGACCGCGGGCATCGGTGCCGCGTTCGCACGACGGCTGGCGGCTGACGGGCACAACCTGGTGCTGGTGGCCCGCGACACCAAGCGGCTCCGGGAGCAGGCGACCGAACTCCACGACCGGCACGGCATCGAGGCCGAGGTCCTCACCGCCGACCTCGCCACGGACCCCGGCATCGAGGCGGTCGCCGCCCGCCTCACCGACCGCAGGTCCCCCGTCGACCTTCTCGTCAACAACGCCGGCTTCGGCAACAAGGGCCGCTATCTCGACGTCTCCATGGCCGACGAGCTGAAGATGCTCAAGGTGCACTGCGAGGCGGTGCTGCGACTGACGTCGGCGGCGACGGAGGGGATGCGGGAGCGCGGGCGCGGGGGCGTCGTGAACGTCGCGTCGGTGGCCGCGTTCGTGCCTCGCGGGACGTACGGCGCCTCGAAGGCGTGGGTCGTGCAGTTCACGCAGGGCGCGGCGAAGGACCTGGCGGGGAGCGGGGTCCGGCTGATGGCCCTGTGCCCGGGGTTCGTGCGGACCGAGTTCCATCAGCGGGCCGGGATGGGCACGGACAACATCCCGGGCTGGATGTGGCTCGACGCGGACAAACTGGTCGCCGCGGCCCTCGGTGACCTGTCCCGCGGCAAGACCCTGTCGATCCCGGATCCGCGGTACAAGGCGCTCATGGGGCTGGTGAAGGTGGCGCCGCGGGGGCTGCTGGGCGGGATCACATCGAGGACGGGCCGCAAGTACGGGCCGCAGTAGGGCCCGAAAAGGCGGACAATGGTGCCGTAATGCCGGACCCAGGGGGGCCGGAGGCGATCGCGTATGACGTTCGTACAGCTCATCGACTGCAGGACCAGCCGTTTCGACGAGATGGACCGGCTGATGGACACGTGGGTCGAGCAGACCAAGGGGAAGCGGACCGCGACGCACGCGGTGGTCGGCAAGGACCGCTCCGACGCGTCGCACTTCGTCGAGATCGTGGAGTTCCCGTCGTACGAGGAGGCGATGCGGAACTCCGGACTGCCGGAGACGGGGCGGATCTTCGAGGACATGGTCGCCCTGTGCGAGGAGACGCCCACCTTCACGGACCTGGACGTGGTGCGGGACGAGCAGCTCAACCCGGCGACGTCACGGCAGTTCTTCGAGCGGGCCGGGCGGTCCGAGACGGATCTCGTGTTCGAAGGGTTCTCCGACGACTACCTGGAGCATGTCCCGGCCTACCCCGGCGACGTGGACCTGGAGGGTTCGCGCCAGGTGTATGCCGGGTGGAGCCAGGCCTTCGATCTCGCCTTCCGGGTCGACGACCAGATCGCCCAGGGCGACCAGGTGTGCACCCGCTGGACCCTGGCCGGCCGGCACAAGGGCGATTTCCTCGGAATTCCGGCCACCGGCCAGGACATCACCATGACCGGCATCACCTGGCACCGGTTCCGGGACGGGATGATCTGCGAGGGCTGGTGGCAGTACGACCGGGCCGGGCTGCTGGAACAGCTGGGAGTGCTCGGGGAGTGACCCGCGAAGGGGGGCGTGACCCGCGAAGGGGAAGGGCCCCGGTCCGGCACTCGTGTGCGGAACGGGGCCCTTTGCGAGCGGTGAGGCTCAGTGGGAGTGGCCGTGGCTGTGACCACCGGCGGCCGGCTCCTCCTCTTCCTTCTTCTCGACGACCAGGGTCTCGGTCGTCAGGAGGAGGGAGGCGATGGAGGCGGCGTTCTCCAGGGCGGAGCGGGTGACCTTGACCGGGTCGATGACGCCGGCCTTGACCAGGTCGCCGTACTCGCCGGTCGCGGCGTTGAAGCCCTGGCCCTTGTCGAGCTCGGCGACCTTGGAGGTGATGACGTAGCCCTCGAGGCCGGCGTTCTCGGCGATCCAGCGCAGCGGCTCGACGACGGCCTTGCGGA
Organism: Streptomyces sp. NPDC102270; assembly: GCF_044766405.1. Taxonomy (NCBI): domain Bacteria; kingdom Bacillati; phylum Actinomycetota; class Actinomycetes; order Kitasatosporales; family Streptomycetaceae; genus Streptomyces; species Streptomyces sp. NPDC102270. The sequence continues at coordinate 200,897 of NZ_JBIWLX010000004.1, forward strand.
CGACGGCGACACCGGTGGCCTCGTCGCCGGTCTTGCCCAGACCGCCTTCGAGCACCTTGGCGGCGTGGACCAGAGCGGAGCCACCACCGGAGACGATGCCCTCCTCGACCGCGGCGCGGGTCGCGGAGATGGCGTCCTCCAGACGGTGCTTCTTCTCCTTCAGCTCCACCTCGGTGGCGGCGCCGACCTTGATCACGCACACGCCGCCGGCCAGCTTCGCGAGGCGCTCCTGGAGCTTCTCGCGGTCCCAGTCGGAGTCGGTGTTCTCGATCTCGGCCTTGATCTGGGCGACGCGGCCCGTGACCTCGGAGGAGTCGCCGGCACCGTCGACGACCGTGGTGTCGTCCTTGGTGACGGTGACGCGGCGGGCGGTGCCGAGCACGTCCAGGCCGACCTGGTCGAGCTTGAGACCGACCTCCTCGGAGATGACCGTGGCGCCGGTGAGGACCGCCAGGTCCTGGAGCATCGCCTTACGGCGGTCACCGAAGCCGGGGGCCTTGACGGCGACCGCGTTGAAGGTGCCGCGGATCTTGTTGACGACCAGGGTCGACAGGGCCTCGCCCTCGACGTCCTCGGCGATGATCAGCAGCGGCTTGGAGGCACCCGACTGGATGACCTTCTCGAGCAGCGGGAGCAGGTCCTGGATCGAGGAGATCTTGCCCTGGTTGATCAGGATGTACGGGTCGTCGAGGACGGCCTCCATACGCTCCTGGTCGGAGACCATGTACGGCGACAGGTAGCCCTTGTCGAAGGCCATGCCCTCGGTGAAGTCCAGCTCCAGACCGAAGGTGTTGGACTCCTCGACGGTGATGACACCGTCCTTGCCGACCTTGTCCATCGCCTCGGCGATGAGCTCGCCGACCTGGCTGTCCTGGGCGGACAGACCGGCGACGGCGGCGATGTCGGACTTCTCGTCGATCGGGCGGGCGGTCGCGAGGAGCTCCTCGGACACGGCCTTCACCGCGGCGTCGATGCCCTTCTTCAGGGCAGCCGGGGAGGCACCCGCGGCGACGTTCTTCAGGCCCTCGCGGACCAGCGCCTGGGCGAGCACGGTGGCGGTGGTCGTACCGTCACCCGCGATGTCGTTGGTCTTGGTCGCCACCTCCTTCACCAGCTGCGCGCCGAGGTTCTCGTACGGGTCGTCGAGCTCGACCTCACGGGCGATCGTGACACCGTCGTTGGTGATGGTGGGAGCGCCGAACTTCTTGTCGATGACGACGTTGCGGCCCTTGGGGCCGATCGTCACCTTGACCGTGTCGGCAAGCTTGTTGACGCCGCGCTCGAGGGCGCGACGGGCGTCCTCGTCGAACTTCAGGATCTTCGCCATGGGAGCGTGAGCCCTCTCGGAAATCTAGGGGAAAAGAGACTGCGCCCCGGGCGCCCGGCTTGTCAGTGGTCGGGGGGCCAGGGGCGCAGCTCAAAGAAATGCTTCGGTGAATTACTTCTCGATGATCGCGAGCACGTCGCGAGCCGAGAGGACGAGGTACTCCTCGCCGTTGTACTTCACCTCGGTGCCGCCGTACTTGCTGTACAGCACGATGTCGCCGACGGAGACGTCGAGCGGAAGACGGTTACCGTCCTCGAAGCGGCCCGGGCCCACGGCCAGGACGACGCCCTCCTGGGGCTTCTCCTTCGCCGTGTCCGGGATGACCAGGCCAGAGGCGGTGGTCTGCTCGGCGTCGAGCGGCTGGACCACAATGCGGTCCTCGAGCGGCTTGATGGCAACCTTGGAGCTGGTGGTCGTCACGATCCGACCTCCCCCTTCGGAGATCACGGGGTTGACTGTCTGAGGTGGCGACCAGGTGGATCCGTCGTCGCGGGTGCCGGACCTGCCCGTCGCTGTGTTGGCACTCTCCAGGGGGGAGTGCCAGACCCGAGACTATGACCGTGATTAGCACTCGGTCAAGCGGAGTGCCAATTCGCGGCGCGCCTGAGCGGAATTCGGGTGCGCGTGAGTGGGGGTTGCCGTTCTGGTGGGCTGCCGCCCCCAGGCTCCCGCTTCGGCCCAAAGCCCTCGTCCTCGATCGCCAGACGGGCTGGATTGCCTACAGATAGTCCTCCAGCCGCCCCACTGCCAGCCCCCGCCGCTGGATCTCCCGCAGCAGCCCCGTCGTGCGTTCCGTCAGGGTCGGTCCCCTCGCCTCTCCCGACGCCACCGAGACGATGTCGCCCGCCCGCAGCGGCCGCCGTGGCCCGTCCTCCTCCAGCGCCACGCTCCACAGCACCACCGCCGAGAGCCCGCAGTCGGCCGCCGCGCGCAGGGTCGTGCGGTCGTACGTGCCGTAGGGCGGCCGGAACAGCCGTGGCCGGATCCCGAAGCGGGAGCGCACCTTCTCCTGCTGGCCGCAGATCTCGGCGCGCTGGCCGGTGTACGGCAGCCCGCGCAGGGCGGGGTGGTCCAGGGTGTGGTTCTGGATGCTCGCGCCGACCGACCGCAGGCGCGCGAAGTGGCCGTAGCCGGGGCCGATGACGCTGTCCGTGAGGAACATGCTGACGGGCAGCCGCAGTTCACGGACCAGGTCGACGAAGCGCGGGTCCTTCTCCGCGCCGTCGTCGTAGGTGAGGAAGACGACCTTGTCGGACGTCGGCACCCGCTTCACCACCGGCGGCACCCGGCCCGGGTCCGCCACCGGGCGCGCCGGCACCCGCGGGGGCGACGGCAGCGGGGCCGCGAGACCCCAGTGGCGGTACGGCCGTCCGTCCGCCCTTGCCGGCCCGTACGACCCCACCCGCTGGGCCGCCTTCTTGCCCAGCCGTTCGATGGGGTCGACGGACTGGGCGCAGCCGGCGAGGAGTACGGCCGCCAGTGCGGCGGCGAGCAGGGTCCGCGGTCTCACAGGTAGTCCTCGAGGCGTGCGACGGCGTACCCCTCGGCCGTGACCTTGTCCAGGAAACGGCGGGCCATGTCGGTCATCGTGCCCTTCCAGTCCTCCCGGCCCCGGAAGTGGCTGAGCACGATGTCGCCGGGGTGGATCCTCTGGTCCCACTCGCGGTACTCCCAGTGGTCGACGAAGACCTCTTCGTTCCAGATCGGCGCGTACCCGATGCCGCAGGACCCGGCCGCGCGCAGGGTGTCCTCGTTGTAGTTGCCGTACGGCGGGCGGAAGAGCGCGGGCCGCGTGCCGTAGTGCTTCTCGATGACGTCCTGCATGCCGCAGATCTCGTGCTTCTGGCGGGCGTACGACAGCGCGGGCAGGTAGGGGTGGTGGAGGGTGTGGTTGTTCAGCACGACCCCCGCGTCCCGCATCTTCGCGAAGTAGCCGTAGTCGTCCTTGACCAGGTAGTCGCTGAGGAAGGCGGTGTAGGGGATCTTCAGCTCGCTCATCATCCGCAGGAACGCGGGGTCCTTCTCGGCGCCGTCGTCGATGGTGAGGAAGACGATCTTCTCTTCGGTGGGGATCGTGGTGAAGACCGGGGGCAGCCCCTTCTCCTCGTGGCCCTCGACCTCGAAGCCCTCGCGGGTGGTGATGCGGGGCTTGGTCACGGGCGCGGGCGGCGCCGTCAGTGGGACCTGCTTCAGCCCCCAGCGCCTGGCGGCGGCGATCCGCCTCTGCTCGGCGCGGAGCCTGGCGGCCCGGATGACGGTCTTGTCGGCCTGGAGGTCGGCGGCGGGGGCGGCCGCGGGGGCCGCAGGTGCCTTGAGGGGCCGCTGCGGCCGTGCGTCCGTCCCGGCCGGGCGGGCGCAGCCGGAGACCAGGGCGGCCACGGCCAGGAGGACGAGTCCGCCGCGGATCGACACCCTCAACGCACCATTTTTATCGTTTTGTCCTACTGTTCCCATGGCGCCGGATCCTCGCAGGTCAGGGCGGAGCACCCGGGCCGACACCGCCGCCCGGAAGCGGACCGTCCACCGACTGGCCCACAATGACCCGGTGACCGACCTCGCCCCCCTCCTCACTCCCGAGGGCCGTGCCCTCCTCGACGACGTGCGCGGCACCGCCCCCGCCGACGAACTCGCCGTCGCCACCCGGCTGCGCCGCGAGCACCCCGCCGAGCTGGTCTCCGCGGCGCTCGGCCAGGCCCGGCTGCGGCAGCGGGCGGCGGCGAAGTTCGGGGCCGAGGACGCGGAGCGGATGTTCTTCACGCCCAACGGGGTCGAGCAGTCGACGCGGGCGAGCGTGGCGGCGTACCGGGCCGAGCGGCTGCGGGCGCTCGGTGTCACCTCCGTCGCGGACCTGTGCTGCGGGATCGGCGGTGACGCGATCGCGCTGGCCCGCGCCGGGATCCGGGTCCTCGCGGTGGACCGGGACCCGCTGACGGCGGCGGCCGCGCGGGCCAACGCGGACGCGCTGGGACTCGCCGGCCTGATCGACGTACGGGAGGCGGATGTCACGGAGGTCGACACGGCCGCGTACGACGCCGTGTTCGTGGATCCCGCGCGGCGCGGCGGGCGGGGTCGCATCTTCGATCCGGAGGCCTACTCGCCGCCGCTGTCCTGGGCCGTGCGAGCGGCTCTCAAGGCCCCGCACGCCGCGCTGAAGGTCGCGCCGGGCATCCCGCACGAGGCGGTTCCGTCGGAGGCCGAGGCGGAGTGGATCTCCGACGGCGGGGACGTGAAGGAGGCGGTGCTGTGGTTCGGCACCGCGCCGGGCGCCGTCCGGGCAACGCTGCTGCCGGGACCGCGGACGCTGCTCGGGCGGGGCCTCCCCGACCCCGAAGTCCGGTCCGTGGGGCGGTACTTGTACGAGCCCGACGGTGCCGTCGTCCGGGCCCATCTGGTCGCCGAGGTGGCCGAGGACCTGGACGGCGGGCTGATCGACGAGACCATCGCCTACGTCACCGCCGACGCACTGCACCCGACGCCGTACGCCACCGCCTACGAGATCACCGACCGGCTCCCCTTCAACGTGAAGAAGCTGAAGGCGCTGCTGCGGGAGCGGGGGGTCGGGATCCTCACCGTGAAGAAGCGGGGGTCGGCCGTCGAGCCGGAGGAGTTGCGGCGCAAGGCGCTGCCGAAGTCGCAGGGGCCGCACTCGGCGACCGTGTTCCTGACCCGGGTCGCGGGGGCGCCGACCATGCTGATCGGCGCCCCCGCGAGGGCCCTTACTGGTGCTGGACCGTCCTGAGCGACTCCAGGTGCGGGTCGGCGCCGACCGGGCCGGTGCGCGCCGCGGTGGCGTTCCGGGTCTCGTCGCCGCCGGTGCGCAGGGCGCTCGTGCGGCTGCTCGCCGGCTCGTCGCCGTTGCGGAACGGTGTGTAGACGACCTGGGCGCTGTTCGCGGCGACCGAGGCGCCCGCCGAACCGAGGGTGCCCGCCGAGAGGTTGCCGGTACCGCCGAAGGCGATCACGGAGTTGGTGCTCGCGGACTCGCGCAGCAGATAGCTCGTCAGCTCGGGCGAGAGGGAGGCGCGGGAGGTCCACAGGACCGGCCCGAAGACGTTCATCGCCCCGGCCGCCGACAGCCCGTCACGCCAGGAACCGGAGTAGGCGAGGGCCACGTTGCTCGGCGTGCTCCACCAGAACTTGGCGACGGCCACCGAGAGGGCGGCCCTGGTCTTCCCCGAGATCGGGTAGTACGAGTACGAGGAGGGCCACCGGGAGAAGTCCGTGTGGGTCAGCGCGTACCTGGCGTCCGCACCCACCGGGATGAGCATGGTCTTCGCGGGGTTGAGGCCGTTGAGGTACGACTTCACCGACGAGGACAGCTTCTTGCCGTTGGTCAGGACGAGGCCGCCCGCGCTGCTCGTGCCGTCGGCGCCGGCCGCGGCGGCGGCCGGGAGGGACGCGTAGGCGTCGGTGCCGGAGGCCAGGAACACGTACTTCGGGCTGGTGGTGATCGTCTTGGCCACGGCCACCGAGGTAGCGAAGCGGTCCGCGCCGGTCAGCCGCTTGGGCGTGAAGCCGAGGGCCTTGACCTGGGAGGTGACCGTGGAGCTCAGGACGGACGGGGAGCCGAGGAGATAGACGTTGGCGCCCCGCTTCAGCACCCGCTTCAGCTCGGCCTTGACCGCCGCCGACAGCCCGCCCTTCGGGGTCGCGAGGACCGGCCCCTGCTTCTTGCCGGCCAGCGCGGGCGCGGTCAGCGCGTACGCGGTGCTGTCCTGGTTGGTCAGCACGGCCGCCTTGGCGTCCATCAGCCCCGGCGCGCTGGTGCCGACCTTGTTCCAGGTCCAGCGGGAGGCCGCGACGACGGTCGGGGTGCTGCCGGAGCCCCAGATCCGGGCGGTGTTGTTCTTGCGCAGCGGCTGCCAGCTGGGGTCGCTGCCCTGCGGGGTGCCCGGGACGGCCGTGCGCTCACCGGTGGCGACGTCGGCGTACTCGGTGGTCTGTACGTCGGTGCTGTCGCCCGTGGTGTGCGCGTCGAAGACGATCCGGGTGCCGGTGGGCGACCAGGACGGGTTGGCGACGTAGCCGGGCCCGGTGGTGAGCTGCTTGACGTCGGTGCCGTCGGCCTTGGCCGTGAAGATCTGCTGCTTGCCGTCGGTGTCCTTGCGGACGAAGGCCAGCTTGGTGCCGTCGGGCGAGTAGGCGGGCTGCCCGGCGTTGCTGAGGACCCGCTTGACCGTCTTGGCGGTCGGGTCGTAGACGTACACGCCGGCGTTGTCGTAGCAGCCGTAGTTGATACGGCGTTCGAAGGCGACCGTGCCCGACGGGCTCACCGTCGGGTCGGTGTCGCAGACGCTGGACGGCTCCAGGGCCGACGACAGCAGCGGGCGGGGCGCCCAGGAGGCGTCGGAGGGGCCGTAGGCGAGCTGGCCGCCGGTGGAGAAGACGACGTAACGGCCGCCCCACCAGAACGTCAGGTCCTGGTACTGGGCACTGGAGCGCACGCCCTCCGCCCAGGGCAGGGTGAACTTCGAGCCGCCGCTGGGGCGGATGCTGCTGATCTGACTCGCGGAGGTGACCAGACGGCTGCCGTCCGGGGCCCAGGCGGCGTAGCCGCCGTAGGTGTTGGGCACCGCGGTCTGCTTGCCGGTGGCGGTGTCGACGAGCACCGGGCCGTCGGTGAGGATCCGGCCCTCGGTGCCCGGCCAGGGGCCCGCGTCGTCGGCGGCGGCGCCGGGGGCGGCGGCCAGGGTGCCCACCGCGGCGAGCGCCGCTGCGGTCGCGAGCGCCGCGGCACGGCGGCGCGTGAACAGTCTCAAGTTGTCATCCTCTACAGGGTTTTCACGGTCTCCACACAGAGACTGAGTCACTGTAGGTCGCCAACAGGACAGCAGGGGAACGAATTTACTGATGTGCAACTGTTCGACGAAGGATTACTGACCGCACTCCCGCGCCCGGTCCAGCAGCAGTTCCCGCTCCCGCTCGTTGCGGGTCAGCGCGGCCGCCCGTGCGAACTCGGCCCGCGCCTCGGTCGTCCGTCCGAGGCGGGCGAGGAGATCGCCGCGCACGCTCGGCAGCAGGTGGTAGTCGAGCAGGGCGGGTTCGGCGGTGAGCGCGTCGACGATCTCCAGGGCCGGGCCCGGGCCCTCGGCCATCGAGACGGCGACCGCGCGGTTGAGTTCGACGACCGGGGAGGGGGTACGGGCAGCCAGCAGGGCGTAGAGGGTGGCGATGGCCGGCCAGTCGGTCTCGTCGTAGGAGTACGCGTGCGCGTGGCAGGCGGCGATGGCGGCCTGCAGGACGTAGGGGCCCGGGGCGCCGGTGGCCGTCGCGTCGGCGCGGCCCAGGGCCTTGATGCCGCGGGCGATGAGCATGCGGTTCCAGCGGCTGCGGTTCTGGTCCCTGAGCAGGACCGGCTCGCCGCGCGGTCCGGTGCGGGCGGCCGTGCGGGAGGCCTGGAACTCCAACAGGGCCGCCAGGCCGTGCACTTCGGGTTCCTTGGGCATGAGGGCGGACAGCAGGCGGGCCAGGCGCAGGGCGTCCTCGCACAGGGAGGGGCGCAGCCAGTCGTCGCCCGCGGTGGCCGCGTACCCCTCGTTGAAGATCAGGTAGATGACGTCGAGGACCGAGCCGAGACGGGCCTCGCGGTCGGGGCCGTAGGGCACCTCGAAGGCGATGTTCTTCGTGGCGAGGGTCCGTTTGGCGCGCACGATGCGCTGGGCGACCGTCGCCTCCGGGACGAGGAAGGCGCGGGCGATCTCCGGGGTGGTCAGACCGCCGAGCAGCCGCAAGGTGAGGGCGGTACGGGCCTCGGCCGACAGCACCGGGTGGCAGGTGGTGAAGACGAGCCTGAGCAGGTCGTCGTCGATGTCCTCGGGGTCGGCGGGCTCCTGGGGCGGGGCGGTCTCCGGCAGGTCCCGGCCGATCTCGACCAGCTTGCGGGCGTAGTTCTCCCGGCGGCGGACCAGGTCCACGGCCCGTCTGCGCGCGATGGCCATGAGCCAGGCGCCCGGGTTGTCGGGGACGCCGTCGCGCGGCCACTGCTCCAGCGCCGCGACCAGCGCGTCCTGCGCGAGTTCCTCGGCGATGCCGACGTCCCGGACGACCCGGGTGACGCCGGCGATGATGCGCGGCGACTCCATGCGGAAGACGGTCTCCACGACGGTCTGCACGGAGGAGCGGGCGTCGGTGGTGGGGGGCTGTGAGGTCACAACCCCCCATTCGACACCCGTACGTCCCCGCAGCCAAGGAAGAGGGCTCAGCCCTCCGCGATCTCCCGCACCTCGCAGGTGACCGTCCAGTGCTCCTCGTGCACCTTCAGGAAGCGCTTGGTCCACTCGATCGCCTCGGCCATGTCCTTGGCCTGGATGATCGCGTACCCCCCGACGACCTCCTTCGCCTCGGTGAAGGGACCGTCGGTCACCGACAGCTGCCCCTTCTCCCAGCGCACCCGGGCCCCCTGCGCGGTCGGCGTGAGCCCGGCGGTGTCGAGCAGCACCCCGGCCTTCGTCATCTCCTCGATCAGCTCGCCCATGCGCTGCATGAGGGCGTCGCTGGGGCCCTCGGCGGGGGCGGTCTTCTCGTCGATCTGGACCATCGACAGGTAACGCGGCATGGTGACTCCTCGGTCGCTACGGGGCCGGTCCTTCCCGGCCTCTCACCCATGCGTCGATCGGGAGAGGCCGGGATCGACAGACCCCGCGGATTTCTTCGGAGATTTTTTCCAGGGCCCCGAAACAGGGTCCTGACCTGCTACGACAGCACCCCGCCGAACCACGCCTTGGCGGACGGCGCCCCGATCGTCACCGGGCCGAAGGTGAACGCCGCGTCCGTCACGATGCCGGTCGGACGCCCCCGCAGCGACCAGACCGCGCCGTCGCCGGTGTTCTCGCGGGGGGCCGCCGCCGCGAGGTCCGCGTAGCCGTTGCCGTTGATGTCGAGGAGGCTGACCGAGCCGCCGAAGTTGTCGCTCGACTCCGCGGCACCGGGGACGCCGTCGGTGTCCTGGGTGAAGCCCTGGGCGGCATTGCCGGTCAGGCCGTCGTGGCTGCCGTAGAGGACGTTGACCATGCCCGCCCCGCCCTTGTCGCCGAGCGCCTCGCCGGGCGCGCCCACGGCCACGTCGGCGTAGCCGTCGCCGTTGACGTCACGGGCGGAAACCGCGTCGCCGAAACGGTCCTCCTCCTCCGTGGCGCCGGGGACCCCCTCGGTGTCCTGGCTGTACGACTTCCAGGTCGACGCCGGCTTCAGACCGGAGGCCGAGCCGAGGGCCACGGTGACCGTGGACTGGTTCGGGACGCCCCGGACGACGTCGTCGAAGCCGTCGCCGTTGACGTCGCCGAAGGCCACCTGACCGCTGCCCTCGGGGCCGGCGGCATAGGTGAAGGCGCCTCCCGAGGCGTTGGACAAGTAGAGCTGGGAGCCGATGCCGCCGTCGCCGAGGTAGACGGTCAGCGCGAGGTCGTCGCGGCCGTCGCCGTTGACGTCCCCGGCGGCGGCGTACATCACGTCGAAGGGCTCCACCTTGGTCGAGCCGAAGTCCTGCGTGGCGGTCGGCTTCCCGGCCCTGGAGATCGGGCCCCGCCAGACGGTGGCCTCGGTGCCGAGCGGGTCGTCGCCCGGGGAGCGGCCGCCGCGGAACAGGACCAGGTCCGGCCAGCTGTCACCGTCGAAGTCGCCCGCCTGGGTGGTCGCCGCGGGCACGGACACCCCGCCGGACAGGCCCTCCTTGGTGCCCCAGACGACGACCGCGTCCCGGGTCGAGGAGGCCTGCCCGATGATCAGGTCGGTGCGCCCGTCGCCGTCCAGGTCCCCCGTGGACAGCTGGTAGCCGAAGTTCTCGCCCGCGGCGGGATCGCCCGGGATCCCGCTGGTGGAACGGCTGATGATGGTACGGCTGTCCTTGGTCAGGCCGTGCGGGCCGCCGTACATGACGGTGACGTAGCCCGCCCCCTGCTTGCCGCCGACCGTGGCGATCGGGGCGCCGACGGCGAGGTCCTTGTAGCCGTCGCCGTTGAAGTCGTTCTGGACGGCCTTCGATTCGGCCGCCGCGGCGGTGCCCGCCAGGGCGGGTATCCCGCCGAGCGCGAGCACTCCGGCGATCAGCGGCACGGACCAGGCTTTGTACGAACGCGAGTTGGACATCGGTGATCCCCCTGATTACTGCAATGTGGTCACCGCAACAGACACCACTGGACGCCCGATGGTTGCAACCGTCGTCCCGTGTTTCAGCGCAGCGACTCCCACAACTCGCTCGCCGCGGGCTCCTTCGCCACCACCCGGTTCGGGTTCGAGGGCGCGGTCACGACCGGCATGGTCACCGTCTTCACGTCGTCGGCCGCCAGGCCCTTCAGGCTCTCGCCGAGGCTCATGAGCTCGGTCAGGGAGTCGAGGCCGGTGTCGGTGGTGAGGCTGCCGGTGACGGCGTCGGCGACGGAGTACAGCTTGGTGGGGCTGGCCAGCAGGTTCGTCGAGGAGATCTGCTCCAGCAGAGCCGTCACCAGCTTCTGCTGGAGGCCTATGCGGCCCAGGTCGCTGCCGTCGCCTATACCGTGCCGGGTGCGGGCGAGGGCGAGGGCCTGCTTGCCGTCGAGGTGGTGGGTGCCCGCCTTCAGATGCAGGTGGCTGTCGTTGTCGTCGATGTCCTCGTCCGTGGTGACCGTGACCCCGCCGAGCGCGTTCACCAGCTTCGCGAAGCCCGAGAAGTCGATCTCGATGTAGTGGTCCATGCGGACGTCCGTGATCGACTCGACGGTCTTGACCGCGCACACCGGACCGCCCACCGCATAGGCGCTGTTGAACATCGCGCCGTACGAGACCGCCGTGGAGCCTCCGCTCTCCAGGGGGCAGGACGGGCGGGTGACGAGGGTGTCGCGCGGGACGCTGACGACGGTGGCCGTGGTGCGGCCCGCGTCGATGTGCACGACCATCGCGGTGTCGGACCGGGCGCCGGTGCTGCTGCCGCCGCCGAGCGCCTGGTTCTCCTTGCCGCTGCGCGAGTCGGAGCCCAGGACCAGGATGTTCAGCGCCTCGGTGGGCAGCGGTGCCTCCTGCGAGACCGAGGGTGTCGGGGTCGCCTTGGCGGGGCGGTCGTCGCCGAGCGCGCTGTTGATGTCGACGCTCTTGATGTTGCTGTTGAGGTGCCAGTACGCCCAGCCCGCCGCGGCGCAGCCCACGACCAGCGCACCCGCGAGGGTGAGGCCGACGGCTTTCAGTACGCCCGGCCGCCGACCCACTCGTCTGTCCTCGTCGTCTCCGATCACAGAGAGGAACATAAGTCCGAATTATTACGAGGAACGCCTCCCGGGCGGCTTTCTTCGAAAAATCTCAGACTTCTCAACCCAGCGTCACGACCGGAACGGGATTGCTGCCGCTCCACGAGCCGTTGAATCCGAAGGTCACCGAGCCGCCGTCCGGCACCGTCCCGTTGTAGGCGGCGTTCGAGCAGCTGACCGCGGTCCCGGACTGGGTGCAGATCGCGTTCCAGGCCTGGGTGATCCGCTGCCCGGCGCCGTACGTCCAGCCGACCTTCCAGGACGACAGGGCGGCACCCGAGCAGGAGATCGTCACCTGCCCCGTGAAGCCGGTGTTCCACTGACTGGTCACGCTGTAGGCCGCGCTGCACGCACCCGTCGGCTCAGGGGTGGTCGTTCCGCCGAGCGCCTCCGCGATCGCGTGGTACGCCGGTTTCGGCGCGTAGTTCTCGTCGTACGGCGTCGCCGCGCCCTGGCCCGGGAATGTGCTCGGGATCCAGGAGTCGGAGTCGGTGAAGCCCCAGACGGTCGCGCCGACGCAGCGGGCGACCGCCACGCACGCGTTCAGGACGGCCTTGTAGTCGGCGGCCTGCTGGGTCAGCTTGGCGCTGTCGGAGGGCAGCGTCATCCGGATGTCCAGCTCGGTGATCGCCACGTCCACCCCGAGGTCGGCGAAGCGCTGGATGTTCTGTTGGAGCGTGGCCGGGACCTGACCGACGATCAGATGGGCCTGGAGACCGACGCCGTCGATCGGGACGCCCTGCTCCTTCAGCGACTTGACCAGGTTGTACAGGGCGGTGGACTTCGCGTTGACGCCCTCGACGTTGTAGTCGTTGATGTACAGCCTGGCGGCCGGGTCGGCGGCGCGGGCGGCGGTGAGGGCCTGGGCGATGTAGCCGGTGCCGAGGCCGTTGTACCAGAGGGTCTGGCGGTAGGTGCCGTCCTCGTTGAAGGGTTCGTTGACGACGTCCCAGGCGGCGAGCCGGCCCTTGTAGCGGCCCACTTCGAGCGCGATGTGGTCGTCCAGGAGCCGGCTGAGCTGGGCCGGGGTCCAGGTGCCGTTGGTCAGCCAGTCCGGGTTCTGGTTGTGCCAGACCAGGGTGTGGCCGCGCACCTGCTGGCCGTGGGACTCGGCGAAGTTCACGATCTGGTCGGCCTCGGCCCAGTTGTAGCTGCCGCGGCTCGGCTCGACCGAGCCCCACTTCATGGCGTTGCCGGGGGTCAGCGAGTTGAACTGTGTCCCGGCGAGGTCGCCGTAGGTGCCGGTGAGTTTGGACCCGGTGACGGCCGTACCGATGACCTTGCCCTTGGCTGCGGCGAGCTCGCGCAGGGGTACGTCGGCGGCGCTCGCCGTGGGGGCCGGGGCGAGCAGCGCGAGGCCGCTCAGGAGGGACACAAGGGATAAGCCGGTTCTCAGAGATCTCATTGCGGGTGCCTCCGAAAGTTTCGGTCGTGCAACCGATTGGCTTCGGAGGAGTGTGGGCGCACGCACCCCACCCGTCAATAGCTCACCCGCGGGCCTCAGCGGTACTGCTGCGCACCACCAGGCTCGTCGCCAGTTCCACCCGGGTGGCCGCCGGGCTGCCGCCCTCCCGGCCGAGGTCGAGCACCAGCTTGGCCGCGGCCTCGGCCATCTCGGTCAGCGGCTGCCGTACGGTCGTCAGCGGCGGGCCCACCCAGGGCGCCACCGGAAGGTCGTCGAAGCCGACCACGCTCAGGTCCTCCGGGATGCGCAGGCCCAGCTCGCGGGCCGCCTCGTAGAGGCCGAGCGCCTGGAGGTCGTTGCCGGCGAAGACCGCGGTGGGCCGGTCGGGGCGGCGCAGCAGTTCCAGGCCCTGGCGGTAGCCGGTCTCGTGGTGGAAGTCACCGGCCATGATCAGCCCGGGATCGACGGGCAGCCCCGCCGTCTCCAGGGCGGCCCGGTAGCCGTCGATGCGGGCGCGGCTGCACATCATGCGGGAGGGCCCGCTGATCGCGCCGATCCTGCGGTGCCCCAGCTCGACCAGGTGGCGGGTCGCGGCGAGCCCGCCCTGCCAGTTGGTCGCGCCGATGGAGGGCACGTCGGCGCCCGGATCGCCGGCCGGGTCCATCACCACGAACGGGATCGATCTGCTGCCCAGCAACGCGCGCTGGGACTCGTCGAGCCCGGACAGTACGAGGACCACCCCGTGCGGGCGGCGGGCGGCGACCTGGTCGGCCCAGGTGCGCCCGGGGGTGAGCCGTCCCGCGCTCTCGCTCAGCACGACACTGAGCCCGGCGTCGCGGGCCACGTTCTCCACACCCCGGATCACCTCCATCGCCCACGCGCTCTCCAGTTCGTGGAAGACCAGGTCGATCAGGGGCGAACGGCTCGCCTCGGCACGCCGGCGCCGGTAGCCGTGCGCGCGCAGCAGGTCCTCGACGCGGGCGCGGGTCGCGGGCGCGACGTCGGCCCGGCCGTTGAGGACCTTCGAAACTGTCGGCGCCGACACACCCGCCTCGCGGGCGATCTCGGCGAGCGTGGCCGTCTGCGGCGATCGTCCTGCCGTCGGGGAAGTCGTCCGGGTTTCAGCGGGCTCGGGGGGTGTCATGGCGGCGATCGTATCCCTGCGCGACCTCTTGACGAACCCTTCGTGCGGCCCTAGGTTCCCAAAACATTCGGATTAAATGTCGAAACATTCGCGAAGTCGGCCCGACAGTCGAGCCCGACAGGAGTTACATGACCACCGCGCCCTGGCGTGACCCCGCCCTGACCGCCTCCGCCCGCGTCGACGACCTCCTCTCCCGGATGACCCTGGAGGAGAAGACCGCCCAGCTCTACGGCGTGTGGGTGGGCGCCAGCACGGACGGGGACGGAGTCGCCCCCCTCCAGCGCGAGATGACCGCCGACTACGACTGGGACGAGTTGATCACCCGGGGTCTGGGGCAGCTCACCCGGCCCTTCGGCACCGCCCCCGTGGACCCGGCGCTGGGCGCGCAGGCACTGGCCCGCGCCCAGCGCCGTATCGCAGACGCCGGCCGCTTCGGCATTCCCGCGCTCGCGCACGAGGAGTGCCTGGCCGGCTTCACCACCTGGCGGGCCACCGCCTATCCGGTCCCGCTCGCCTGGGGTGCGAGCTGGGACGCCGAACTGGTCGAGGAGATGGCCGGCGCCATCGGCCGCGACCTGCGCACGGTCGGCGTCCACCAGGGTCTGGCCCCCGTCCTGGACGTCGTCCGCGACCCGCGCTGGGGACGGGTCGAGGAGACGATCGGCGAGGACCCGTACCTGGTGGGCACGATCGGCGCCGCCTACGTCCGCGGCCTGGAGTCGGCGGGGATCGTCGCCACGCTCAAGCACTTCGCCGGGTACGCCTCCTCGGCCGGCGCCCGCAACCTCGCGCCCGTGCGGGCGGGCGTGCGCGAGTTCGCCGACATCACCCTGCCGCCCTTCGAGTTCGCGCTGCGCGAGGGCGGGGCCCGCTCGGTGATGGCCGCCTACACCGACACCGACGGCGTCCCGGCCTCCGCCGACCCGGGCCTGCTGACCGAACTGCTGCGCGAGGAGTGGGGGTTCACCGGCACGGTGGTCGCCGACTACTTCGGCGTCGGCTTCCTCCAGACCCAGCACCGGATCGCCGGCACCGAGGCGGGTGCGGCGCACGCGGCCCTCGCGGCGGGCCTCGACGTCGAACTGCCGACGGTGAAGTGCTACGGGAATCCGCTCCTCGATGCGGTCCGGGCAGGGGACGTGCCCGAGTCCCTGATCGACCGGGCGGCCCGCCGGGTCCTGCTCCAGAAGTGCGAGCTGGGCCTCCTGGACGAGGACTGGAGCCCGGAGCCCACCGAGCGGATCGACCTCGACTCGAGGACGAACCGCGCCCTGGCACGCCGCCTCGCCGAGGAGTCGGTGGTCCTCCTCGACAACCCGGACGGCCTGCTCCCGCTGGCCCCGGACACCCGGATCGCGGTCGTCGGGCCCCGCGCCGCCGACGCCCTCGCCATGCTGGGCTGCTACTCCTTCCCCTCCCATGTCCTCACCCACCACCCCGACATCCCGATGGGCATCGAGATCCCCACGGTCCTGGAGTCCCTGCGCACCGAACTCCCCGACGCCAAGGTGACGTTCACCGAGGGCTGCGGGGTCGACGAGCCGGACACCGGCGGCTTCGAGGAGGCGGTGGCCCGGACGGCCGAGGCGGACGTCTGTGTGGCGGTGCTCGGTGACCGGGCGGGCCTGTTCGGGCGGGGCACCTCGGGCGAGGGCTGCGATGTGACGGACCTGCGACTGCCGGGAGTGCAGGGCGAGTTGCTGGACTCGCTGGTCGCCACCGGCGTCCCGGTCGTGCTGGTCCTGCTGACCGGCCGCCCCTATGCGCTCGGCCGCTGGGACGGCCGGCTCGGCGCGGTCGTCCAGGCCTTCTTCCCCGGGGAGGAGGGCGGCCCGGCGGTAGCGGGAGTGCTGTCGGGCCGCATCAACCCTTCGGGCCGCCTCCCGGTGAGCGTGCCGCGGGTGCCCGGCGGTCAGCCGTGGACCTATCTCCAGCCGCCGCTCGGCCTCGCGGGCGAGGTCAGCAACCTGGACCCGACCCCGCTGTACGCCTTCGGACACGGCCGCTCCTACACGGAGTTCGCGTGGGAGGACTTCACGGGCGGTGCACCGGCGGAGATCGGCACGGACGGCACGTACGACGTGTCGCTGACCGTGCGCAACGCCGGGGGCCGGGCGGGCGCCGAGGTCGTCCAGCTGTATCTGCACGACCCGGTCGCCTCGGTGACACGCCCGGACGTCCGGCTGATCGGCTATCAGCGGCTGGAGCTGGAGCCGGGCGAGTCCCGACGCGTGACCTTCCGCTTCCACGCGGAGCTGTCGGCGTTCACCGACCGCAAGGGCCGCCGGATCGTCGAACCGGGCGACCTGGAGCTACGGCTGTCGGCGTCGAGCGCGGAGGTCCGGCACACGGCACGGCTGCGTCTGACGGGCCCGGTGCGGGAGCTGGGTGCGGACCGCCGGCTGCGCTGCGAGACGGAAGTGTCGTAGCAGTCGCCGTCACTCCACCGACTCGAACCGCCACCGGTGCACCGCCCTCGCTGCCAACTCACCGTCCGGCTCCGGGAGTTCGGGCAGCTCGGCGTCGTAGGCCGCGTCCCACCACGTGACGACCAGGACGCGGTCCTGCGGCGCCCGGAAGGTCTCCCGCCGCAACGGCCGTACGGCAAGCTCCTGTCGGCGGGCCCAGGCGAGCAGGTCGTCGCCCCGGCCCTCGACCGCGCGGGCCTCCCACATCAACGCGACCGTCACGAGTAGAGGTTCTCCTTGCTGACCTCGTGCACGTGGTCGTGGCCCGGCACATGGGGGTCGGTCACCGGCAGGGAGGAGTCGGCGGAGAGGTCCCAGCTGGAGGCGGGGCGGTTGCGGGCCACCATCTCGGCGCCGAGCGCGGCGACCATCGCGCCATTGTCGGTGCACAGCTTGGGACGCGGGACCCTGAGGCGGATCCCGGCGGCCTCGCAGCGCTCCTGGGCGAGGGCCCGCAGCCGGGAGTTGGCGGCCACGCCACCGCCGATCATCAGATGGTCGACGCCCTCGTCCTTGCAGGCCCGCACGGCCTTGCGGGTCAGCACGTCCACCACCGCCTCCTGGAAGGAGGCCGCCACGTCACGCACCGGCACCTCCTCCCCCGCGGCCCGCCTGGCCTCGATCCAGCGGGCCACCGCCGTCTTCAGACCGGAGAAGGAGAAGTCGTACGCCGGGTCGCGCGGCCCGGTCAGTCCGCGCGGGAACGCGATCGCCGACGGGTCGCCCTCGCGCGCGTACCGGTCGATGACCGGGCCGCCCGGGAAGCCGAGGTTCAGCACCCGGGCGATCTTGTCGAAGGCCTCGCCGGCCGCGTCGTCGATGGTCGCGCCCATGGGCCGTAC
Source organism: Streptomyces sp. NPDC102270 (assembly GCF_044766405.1). Classification (NCBI taxonomy): domain Bacteria; kingdom Bacillati; phylum Actinomycetota; class Actinomycetes; order Kitasatosporales; family Streptomycetaceae; genus Streptomyces; species Streptomyces sp. NPDC102270. The sequence goes on from NZ_JBIWLX010000004.1 coordinate 218,297, forward strand.
GTCGGAGGTGATGTCCGAGGACAGCAGCAACGACGAGTGACCGCCGCTGACCAGCAGCGCCATCGTCGGCTCGGGCAGCGCCCCGTGCTCCAGCTGGTCGACGCAGATGTGGGAGGCGAGGTGGTTCACGCCGTAGAGGGGCTTGCCGAGCGCGTAGGCGTACGCCTTCGCGGCGGAGACCCCGACGAGCAGCGCGCCGGCGAGTCCGGGACCCGCGGTGACGGCGATGCCGTCGAGGTCCTTCGCGGAGACACCGGCCTCCTTCAGGGCGCGCTCGACGGTCGGCACCATCGCCTCCAGGTGCGCCCTGCTGGCCACCTCCGGCACCACGCCGCCGAACCGGGCGTGCTCGTCGACGCTGGACGCGATGGCGTCGGCCAGCAGGGTGGTACCCCGGACGATGCCGACGCCGGTCTCGTCACAGGAGGTCTCGATGCCCAGGACAAGCGGTTCGTCAGCCATTGATCTCGGTTCCTCGTTCTGATGTCGGTCGCTCGGCGGAGCCGCTGTCGGATGCTGTGGTCAGCCGCATGACCAGGGCGTCCACATTGCCCGGCTGGTAGTAGCCGCGCCGGAACCCGATGGCCTCGAAGCCGAAGCGCTCGTAGAGCTTCTGGGCGCGGATGTTGTCGATCCGGCACTCCAGCATCACTTCGGCGCACTCGAAGGCGGTCGCGGCCCGCAGCAGCTCGGTCAGCAGCGTCGCCCCGAGTCCGGTGCCCCAGTGGTCGCGGGCGACGGCGATCGTCTGGACGTCGGCCAGCTCGCCCGCGGAGGCGAGTCCGGCGTATCCGACGATCCGTTCGCCCTCCTCGGCCACCACGAACCGCCGGGTCGCCTCGGGCCCCCGGGAGTGCGCGAGTTCGGACCAGAACATGCCCCGGGACCAGGCGTCCTCCGGGAACAGGTCCCGCTCCAGCTCCAGGACGGGCTCGATGTCCCACCACCGCATCTCGCGCAGCACAGGGATCACGGGTGTGGTCACTTGGGGGTGACCACCTTGTAGTTCTTGGGCACCTGCGCGTCCGGCCGCCGCAGATACAGCGGGCGCGGGGCGGGCAGTTCCGCCCCGGCCTCGATGCGCTCGGCGGCGAGGGCGGCGAGCGAGGCGGCCGACACGTGCTCGGGCTCGCGGGCGTCGGTGAAGGTGTCGGGGTAGAGCAGCGCCCCGGCGCCGACCGCGGGCAGCCCCTCGACCTGCTCGGCGATGTCGGCGGGCCGGTCGACCGCGGGATCGCTCACGCGGGTGCGGGGGTCGGAGTAGGTGGCCCAGTAGACCTCCTTGCGCCGCGCGTCGGTCGCCACGACGAAGGGTTCGTCGCCGACGTCGGCCGCGTAGGCGAGTCCGTCCAGGGTGCACACCCCGTGGACGGGGATCTTGAGCGCGAGCCCGAAGGTGTCGGCGGTCATGAGCCCGACGCGCAGCCCGGTGTAGGGCCCGGGTCCGATTCCCACGACGATCCCGGTGACCGCGTCCAGCTTCACCCCCGCGTCCGCGAGCACCCGGTCGACGGCCGGCAACAACAGCTCCCCGTGCCGGCGCGCGTCCACCTGACTGAACGAGGCGACGACGTCCCGCCCGTCATGCAGGGCGACGGTCACGGCGGGGGTGGCGGTATCCAGAGCGAGCAAGAGCACGCAAACAGCCTACGGCTCCGGGCGCCCCCGAGTGGCCGCAGGCCGCTGCCGGCACCCGGGGGTGTACGGGTGTACGGCTCCGCCGCTCGGGCGCGCGACCAGCCTCGACGGCGCAGCACGCCCTCGACGACCTGCTACGGTCGCCACAAATCAGGACCAAGTACTCGAGAGGTGACCGGTGGCAACCAGCAACGCGGCTTTCGTGACCGCCCTCACCACAGCGGCCCTCGCGACGGTCGGCTTCCTCGCCTACCAGGCGTCCGCGACGGTCCCCACCAGGGCGCACACCAGCAGTGTCCCGGCGGCCGTCACCTCGAAGGTCCCCCGCGACGGGCGCAACCCCGCCGCGCTGCCGCCGGGCTCGGGCGCCGGCGAGCGCGTCGTGTACTCCCTGGACGACAACCGTGTCTGGCTGGTCAACGCCGGCGGCCAGGTCACCCGCACCTTCCAGGTCATCCCCGGCACCATCGACCCCGCGCCCGGCGTCTACGTGGTGACCTCCCGGTCGAACTCCGTGACCGGCACCGACGGCACGCCCATCGAGCACGTGGTCCGCTTCACCAGCATCGACGGCGTGGCGATCGGCTTCAGTTCGGCCGTGGAGCAGGCGGGGCGTCCGGCCCCCGCCGCGACCACGGTGCCGACGGGTGGCATCCGGGAGTCCCGCGAGGACGGCGACGCGATGTGGGCCTTCGCGACGATCGGCGCGAAGGTCGCGGTCATCCACTGACTCGACCGCCTTCGGGCGGCTCAGGCCGATTCGGTGCTCAGGCCGCTTTGGAGCTCAGGCCGCTTTGGAGCTCAGGCCGCTTTGGGGCGCTCGGCGGCAGCCGTCCGCGTCGTCCCCGGATCGGGCAGCCGCGGCGGTGTGGAGACGGCCTCCGCGGCCGCGCAGGACGCCAGCAGATCACGCATGGACACACCGCCGACGAGCACGTACGGCTGCGGCTGGGGCCGGTTCTCGGTGGCCGACATGGACGCCTCCTGGAGTTCGGGGGCGGGCGTAGTTAGGCAGACCTAACCACGAGCTGGGTACCATGTGACCACGCATACGACGCACTGTGCAATATCTTGCCGACGGATTGTCGGAAACGTTCACACGACGGGCGGTGGCGGACGGCTTCTCAGGCCGTGAGCACGCTGAGGTCGGTCGCGGCCCACCGCTCTCCGACCGGCGTCAGCGTCACGTGCCGCACCTCGTCGGTCGTGTCACCGACCGCGCGGTGGATCTGCACCTGGAGCCGGTCGTCGGTCAGCTCCTCTACCTTGCCCTCGCCCCACTCCACGACGATCACCGACTCCGGCAGCGAGACGTCGAGGTCGAGGTCTTCCATCTCGTCGAGCCCGCCGCCCAGGCGGTACGCGTCGACGTGGACGAGCGGCGGCCCGTCCCCCAGGGACGGATGCACCCGGGCAATCACGAAGGTCGGCGAGGTCACGGCCCCCCGCACCCCGAGCCCCTCACCGAGTCCGCGGGTCAGTGTCGTCTTGCCCGCGCCGAGTTCCCCGCTGAGCATCACGAGATCCCCGGCGCGCAGCAGCTTGGCGAGCTTCAGGCCCAGCTCGCGCATCTGCTCGGGGGAGGTGACGGTCAGCTCGGTCTCAACCGGGTTGCGCGGTACTGCTTCCATAACCGCCAACGGTAGCCCCTGCCGGTACCGCCCCCGCGCGGGTGAGCAGGTCGGCGAGGCGGTCGGTGACCACTTCCGGGTGTTCCAGCATGACGAGGTGCCCGGCGTCGGGGACCAGCACCAGCTCCGCCTCCGGCAGCAGGGAGGCGATCGCCTCGCTGTGCTCGCTGGGCGTGACCATGTCGCCCACTCCGGCGAGCACGAGCACCGGCTTGTCCACGAAGTGGGCGAGGGCGGCGGTCTTGTCGTGGTTGTCGAACGCCGGGTAGTACTCGGCGACCACGTCGATCGGGGTGCCCTCGATCATCCGCTCGGCGAACCGGACGACGGCCGGGTCGACGTCCCGGGAGGCGAAGGAGTAGCGCTTGATGACCCCGGCGAACAGGTCGGCGGTGGCCCGTCGGCCCTTCTCCACCAGGTCGGCCCGCTGCCCCAGCGCCTTGAGGACGCCCGGCAGCACCCGCCGTACGGCGTTGACGCCCGCGACGGGCAGCCCGAAGTTGACCTCGCCGAGCCGCCCGGACGACGTACCGACCAGGGCCACCGCGACCACGCGGTCGCGGATGAGTTCGGGGTACTGGTCGGCCAGTGCCATGACGGTCATTCCGCCCATGGAGTGACCGACGAGCACGATCGGGCCCTCGGGGACGGTCGCGTCGATGACGGCTTTGAGGTCGCGCCCGAGCTGCTCGATGTCGACCGGCACCCCGTCCCGCACCTGCCGGGCACCCCGCCCCGACCGCCCGTGGCTGCGCTGGTCCCAGTGCACGGTCCGTACGACACCCCTGAGCGCCGCGCGCTGGAAGTGCCAGGAGTCCTGGCTGAGGCAGTAGCCGTGGCTGAAGACCACCGTCACCGGAGCGGGGGCCTTGCGCCCGAACAGCCGGCGCCGGCGCGGCGACAGCGCGGGAGCGGCCTCCGGATCGACGTCGTCGACCTCGTAGTACAGCTCGGTGCCGTCGTCGGCTTGCGCCTTTCCGGGGGTGCCGCGCACTGCGCCGTACGGCCCGGTCGAGTCGAGGGCGAGCCGGGCCCGCTCCCGCATGCCGCGTCCGACGGTGAGCCGCTCGAGGGCGACACCCGCCGCGGCGCCCGCGGCGATCACGCCTATCGCGGCGCCGGCGAACCCGGTCGCCCGGCGCCACCCGCCACCCGCCGCCGTAGCGGAGGCGAGGGCCACCGAAGCGGCGGCGTCGACGACGGCCTCCGCACTGCTCTCGCTCACGTACCGCTCCTGTTCGCTGGGTCGTTCAAGGGCCGGGTGATACCGGTGTTGCGGGACTGGCCGATCTGACGCGCACTGTTGCGGTTACCCCGCTTGTCCCTCATTCACATAGACGCGGGGAACGCGCGTTCCGATGCGGGTCACGATTTCGTAGGCGATGGTGCCCGCTGCCTGGGCCCAGTCCTCGGCGGTGGGCTCGCCCCGGTCGCCGGGGCCGAAGAGCACGGCCCGGGTGCCGGTGGCGGGCTCGTCGCCGCCGAGGTCGACGACGAACTGGTCCATGGCGATCCGCCCGGCGACCGTGCGCCACTTGCCGTCGACCAGCACCGGTCCGGCGCCGGAGGCGTGCCGGGGGATGCCGTCCGCGTATCCGACGGGCACGAGACCGAGGGTCGTGGCACCCGGGGTGACATAGCGATGGCCATAGCTGACGCCATGGCCTGCGGGAACGCGCTTGACCAGCGCGAGCGACGCCGACAGCGTCATCACCGGGCGCAGTCCGAAGTCGGCGGGGTCGCCGATCTCGGGGCTCGGCGAGATGCCATAGGTCGCGATGCCGGTCCGGACGAGGTCGAAGTGGCTCTCCGGAAGGGTGAGGGTGGCCGGCGAGTTGGCGATGTGCCGCACCTCGGGGCGCACGCCCTGGCCCTCGGCGTACGCGAGCATCTCGCGGAAGAGGGTGAGCTGGGCGGCGATGGAGGGGTGGCCCGGCTCGTCGGCGCAGGCGAAGTGCGACCAGAGGCCGGTGACGCGCAGGAGTCCTTCGGACTGTGCGCGCAGGGCCTCGGCGACCAGCTCGGCCCAGTCCTCGCCGGGCTGGCAGCCGCCCCGCCCGAGGCCGGTGTCGGCCTTGAGCTGCACGCGCGCGGGTACGCCGGCCTCGCGGGCCGCCGCGACGAGCTCCCGCAGCGCCCACATCCCGCTGGCGGAGACGTCGAGGTCGGCCTCGATCGCCTCGCGCCAGGGGCCGCCGGGCGTCCACAGCCAGCACATGATCCGCCCCGGCAGCCCCGCCCTGCGCAGCGCCAGAGCCTCCTCCGGCGTGGCGGTCCCGAGCCACCCGGCCCCCGCCTCGACCGCGGCGCGGGCACAGGGCACCGCGCCGTGGCCGTACGCGTCGGACTTGACCACGGCCATGAGGGCGGACCCCGACGCGCGGGCGCGCAGGGCCCGCACATTGGCCCGCAGCGCGGTCAGGTCGATCTCGGCGCGGGCGCGCAGCGGTGCGGTCGGGGCGGTTGCTGTCTCGTTCATGGCGCCCCCAGTGTCTCAGAGGCGACTGACACCGCCGATGAGCACGTCCCGGGACGCACACACACGCGTGTGGGTCACGCGTCGGGTCACGCGTCGGGTCACACGTGGGTCGCGCGGGTCAGAGGATCAGACCGTGCCGGGCCAGGTACTTCACCGGGTCGATGTCATAGCCGTACGGGCGGCGGGAGCGCACCTCGAAGTGCAGGTGCGGGCCGGTGGCGCGCCCGGTGGCGCCGCTGCTCCCGATGCGGGTGCCGGCCTTGACCTTGGCACCGCGCGCGACGGAGATGCGCGAGAGGTGGGCGTAGAGCACGTACCGGGAATCGCTCATCTTGATCGTCACGGCCTTTCCGTACGACCCCGACCAGCTGGCCAGGACGACGACGCCGGTGCCCACCGCGTAAACCGGGGTTCCCTTGGCCACGGCAAGATCCACTCCGGTGTGGTATCCGGCCAGCCAGTTTCCCCGCACGCGGTAGCGCATGGTCACTCTGGCCCGCTTCCGGATGGGGCGAGTCCACTTGGCCGCTGCGAGGGAGCGGTCGCTGACCTCGACGTCCTCGGCGGACTCGAGGAGTTCCTCGTATTCCGCGTCGTAGTCGCTGCCGCAGTTCCCGCCGTGCTCTTCCTCTAACGGTTCGGGGGTGTCCTCGCGAAAACCGAGAAGGGGACTCCCCAGAACGACTGCCGCTCCTCCCAGCAATTCACGCCGGGTGGTGCCTCGTATATTTGGCTCATCCATGCGGCCAGCGAAACATCGCCCTTTCGGCTCCGCATATTCGACCGACCGGTATTGGTCCCATCAGGTAGTAGTTCGCGGTGACTCGCCCGTTTGCCGGGCCCAATGGCCCAGGGTCACGCGTCCGTGACGTCCCGCCAGGCCGCCGGTACCGCCTCGGCCACGTCGTGGGCACCCACCGGGGCCCCGTCGGCCGCGAACCGTCCGGCCAGCCCGTGCAGGTACGCGCCCACGCTGCCGGCGTCCAGGGCGCTCAGCCCCGACGCCAGCAGGGACCCCGCGAGGCCGGACAGGACGTCCCCGCTGCCGGCGGTGGCCAGCCAGGCCGTCCCGGTCGGGTTCACGCGTACGGCCCCGCCGCCCGCGTCGGCGACCAGCGTGGTCGAGCCCTTGAGCAGCACGGTCGCGCCGTAACGCCCGGCGAGTTCCCGAGCGGAGGCCAACCGGGCCCCCTCGACCTCCTCGCGCGCCACCCCGAGGAGCGCGGCGGCCTCTCCGGCGTGCGGGGTCATGAGCGTCGGGGCGGTACGCGCGCGTACGGCGTCCCGGTCGGCGAGCCGCAGCCCGTCCGCGTCGACGAGCACCGGCACGTCCGACGCCAGCACCTCCGCGACGGCCGAGGCGTCGTCCCCGGCCCCCGGTCCCACCACCCACGCCTGCACCCGCCCGGCCTGCTTCGGCCCCCGGTCGGAGACGAGCGTCTCGGGGAAGCGGGCGAGCACGGCGTCCCCGGCGGGCCCGACGTACCGTACGGCCCCGGCGCCGCCCCGCAGCGCCCCGTACACGGCGAGCACGGCGGCCCCCGGGTACCGCGCGGACCCGGCGGCGATCCCGACGACGCCCCGCCGGTACTTGTCGCTCTCCCCGGTGGGTACGGGCAACAGCCGCCGCACGTCGGCGTGTTGGAGGGCCTCCACTCCGGCCTCCTCCGGGAGCGCGAGCCCGATGTCGACGAGCCGCACCGACCCGGCGTACTCCCGCGCGGGATCGATCAGCAGCCCCGGCTTGTGCGTCCCGAACGTGACGGTCAGGTCGGCCCGCACGGCCGCCCCGCGCACTTCCCCGGTGTCGGCGTCGACCCCGCTGGGCAGATCCACGGCGACGACGGCGGCGCGGGACCGCTCGGCGACCTCGGCCAACCGCGCCGCGTCGGGACGGAGCCCGCCCTTGCCGCCGATCCCGACGATGCCGTCGAGGAGGAGGTCGGCCCGCTCGATCAGTTCCTCGGCGCCACCTGAACCTACCGTCCTGCCACCGGCGCGCCGCAGCGCCGCGAGCCCCCCGCCATGGGCCCGCTCGGGCGCGAGCAGCACGGCGGCGACCCCGGCCCCGCGCCGGGCCAGCCGGGCTCCGGCATACAGGGCGTCACCGCCGTTGTCCCCGCTCCCGACGAGCAGCACGACCCGCCGACCGTACACCCGCCCCAGCAAGTCCGCGCAGGCGGCGGCGAGTCCGGCAGCCGCCCGCTGCATCAGCGCGCCCTCCGGAAGCCGCGCCATCAACTCCCGCTCGGCGGCCCTGACCGTCTCCACGTTGTACGCAGTACGCATGGGATCGAGTCTCCCCCGCCGCGGGCGGAGATGAACAAGGCGGGCCCGGTGCGCCGGCGCGGCGCCGACGAGCCTCTCGCCCTCTCCGTTGACGCGCGTGCGGACCCCGCCTCCCGAAATCTTCCTCTTCCGTGCGACGGACGCGCCGCCCTGCCCCGTAGAGCAGAGCAGACGACATCAGCCCACAGGGAGGGAGCACGACGTGGCAGGGCACGGAGTCAGAGGTGCCAGGGGGGCGGTGATCGCGGCGGCGGCCATGGCGGCGCTGACCGCGTCACAGGCGCCGGGGTCGGTCCCGGCACGGGCCTCCGCACCCCAGCGGGAGGCACCCGTCGAGCACGGCCAGAGCGTGTCGGGCGACACCCCGTACCGCACCGCACTCCCGCCGCTGCGGACGCGGGAGCGCAAGAGTGGGGCATCTGTGCGTGGGGCGGTGGGAACGGGCGCCGCGCTCCCGGCGAGTGTCTTCGCCGCCTACCGGCGCGCCGAGGCGGAGCTCGCGCACACCGCTCCCGGCTGCCGGTTGCGCTGGCAGTTGCTGGCCGCGATCGGCCAGGTGGAGTCCGGGCAGGCGCGGGGCGGCCGGGTGACGGCGGACGGTACGACCGTGGCGCCGATCCTCGGGCCGCGGCTGGACGGCGGCGCCTTCGCCGTCGTACGGGACACCGACGGCGGCGCGTACGACGGGGACCCGGCCTACGACCGGGCGGTCGGACCGATGCAGTTCATCCCGTCGACCTGGGCCCGCTGGGGCATGGACGGCAACGGCGACGGGCGGGCCGACCCGGGCAACGTCTTCGACGCGGCACTCGCCGCCGGGCGCTACCTGTGCGCGGGCGGGCGGGACCTCTCCGACCCGGCCGCGCTGGACCGGGCGGTCCTCGGCTACAACCACTCGCAGGCGTATCTCCGCACGGTCAGAGCCTGGTACGCCTACTTCCTGGAAGGGCACCGGGTGGTGCCGGACAGCTCCGCTCAAGGATTGAGGCGCTCCGACCCGTCGCGGCCGAAACCTGTGCCGAATCCCACGCCGAAGCCGACCCCGTCCCCCCGTCCCAGCGCCTCCCCGTCCCCGACTCCGTCGGCACCTGGCTCGCCGACCCCCGGCACGTCCCGTCCATCTGCCGGGGGCACGGAGACGGAGGAACCCCAACTCCCCACGCCCGGCACGGACATCGAACTGCCCGGCGCCGACCTGCTGCCCAGCGGCGCTCCGCTGGGCGGCAACGGCGTCGACTCGATGGCCTCCACCCCCTCCACAACCGCGGATACTCGGCGGTAATGTCGCCATCCGCCGGACAGCACGAGACCGGCGGATGAGCGCGAAGGGGCCCTCATGGCGATGGACATGCCTGACATGCCTGCGGAGATACAGGCGGCCCACGACCGTTGGCAGCGCATGTGGAGCCACCGCGAGCACCTGCTCAAGGTGGCCCGGCGCAGGTCGATGAGCCCTGAGGACGCCGAGGACGCGGTGCACGAGGCCATGCTGCGCGCCGCGGAGCGCCCCGACCTGGACGACGAACGCCTCGGCGCCTGGCTGACGACCGTGACCATGCGGCTGTGCGTCGACCGGTACCGCCAGGTCAACCGCGAGGCCGAGGTACGCAGCAGCCCCACGCTCGTCGCGCCGGGCCCGGTGCCCGTCGAGGAGGCGGTGTGCGACCGGGCCGAGGCCAAGTGGCTGGCCGTGCGCAGCGGGGAACTGCCCGCGCGCCAGGCCGAAGCGCTCCGGCTGAAGTCCGAGGACCTCGACGTCGGCCAGGTCGCCGTGCGTATGGGGCTCAGCTATCGGACCGTCGAGTCACTGCTCGCCCGGGCCCGGCGCACGCTGCGTACCTCGCTGGCCGGAACGCTGGGCGTCGCGCTGTTCCTGTGGGGGCGCGGGAAGCTGCGCGCGGGCGGACACGCGCAGGCGTTGGCGGTGACCTCAGCGGCCACGACCCTGGTGGTGGCGGGGTTCGTGGTGCCGTACATCCACGACGGGGACGGGCAGGACACTCCCCGGCCCTCGGTGTCCCGTATGGCCCAGGCGACCACGCGGACCGTCGGGCCCGACGACGTCGGCCGGCCAGCCACCCCGAACGCCCGTGATCTGTCGGCCGCCTCGACGACTCACGAAGCGACGCCGACGCCGACAGTGCCGCCCGGCGATCACGACCGGTCGCAGCTGCCACTGTCGGTGCCACGGCTGCCGGACGCCTCACTGACAGCGGTGCCGCCCGTTCCCGATGTTCCCGACATCCCCGACCTGCCGAACGCGCCCGACCTCCCCCACCTCCCCGATCTGTCGGCCACGTCCACCGTCCCGACGACACTGCCGGCCCTCTCTGAGGCTTCCGCCGCGTCCTCCGCCCCGGCCGGCGTGGCGACGCCGACCCCACTGCCTTAGAACCGCGCCGAGAGCGCCGCCGTAGAACCAGTGGTACCGCCGGGAAAGACGCCGCCGTCGACCTGGCGGAAACCCCGCCGCAAGACCCCGGAAAAAAATCCGGTGTCCGTCGCGACGGACACCCCGCCCCTCCCCGTAGAGCAGATGTCGGAGCTGCTCCATGGCTGAAGGGTGGACCGGATGGGTGTCGAGATCTGTGTGGAAGGGCTGACGAAGTCCTTCGGTCACCAGGTCATCTGGCAGGACGTCTCGCTGACGCTGCCCGCCGGGGAGGTCTCGGTCATGCTCGGCCCCTCGGGTACGGGCAAGTCGGTGTTCCTCAAGACGCTCGTCGGACTGCTGAAGCCGGAGCGCGGCTGCGTGAAAGTCGCGGGCCGGGACGTGACCAAGCTGCGCGAGCACGAGCTCTACGAAGTGCGGAAGCTCTTCGGCGTGCTGTTCCAGGACGGCGCACTGTTCGGCTCGATGAACCTGTACGACAACATCGCCTTCCCGCTGCGCGAGCACACCCGCAAGTCCGAGAGCCAGATCCGGCGCATCGTGCTCGAGAAGATGGACATGGTCGGGCTGATCGGGTCGGAAGGGAAGCTGCCCGGTGAGATCTCCGGCGGAATGCGCAAGCGGGCCGGGCTGGCGCGGGCGCTGGTGCTCGACCCGGAGATCATTCTGTTCGACGAGCCGGACTCGGGCCTCGACCCGGTGCGCGTCGCGTACCTCAACCAGCTCATCGTCGACCTCAACGCGCAGATCAACGCGACGTTCCTGATCGTCACGCACGACATCGCCTCGGCCCGGCAGGTGCCGGACAACATCGGGCTGTTGTTCCGCCGCGAGCTGGTCATGTTCGGGCCCCGCGAGAAGCTGCTGACCAGCGACGAGCCGGTCGTACGGCAGTTCCTGAACGGCCGGATGCAGGGCCCGATCGGCATGGCGGAGGAGAAGGACGCCGCCCAGGTCGAGCAGGAGCTGGCCCAGCTCGGCGACGGAGCGCACCCGAGGACTCCCGGCGGTCAGGCTCTGACGCCCCGCCTGTTGCCGGGCCCGGGCATCACCCGCCCGCCCCGGTGGGAGGCGATCGCGAGACGCGAGGCCGAGCTGCACCGGAAGGAGGTGGCGGACGCATGAGCCTGTCACCGACCGGGGCGCTCAGACAGTCGGGGAACCTCTTCGCGATGGCGCTGGACGTCGTCCGGACCGTGCCCCGACGGCCTTTCCAGGCACGGGAGTTCATCCAGCAGGCCTGGTTCGTCGCGAGCGTCACCATCCTGCCGACGGCCCTCGTGTCCATCCCCTTCGGCGCGGTCATCGCGCTGCAGATCGGCAGTCTGACCCGGCAGCTCGGCGCCCAGTCGTTCTCCGGGGCCGCCTCGGTCCTCGCGGTGCTCCGGGAGGCATCGCCGATCGTCACCGCGCTGCTGATCGCGGGCGCCGGCGGCACGGCCATCTGCGCGGATCTCGGGGCGCGGAAGATCCGCGAGGAGATCGACGCGATGCAGGTGCTGGGCATCGACCCCATTCACCGGCTGGTCGTCCCGCGCGTGCTGGCGTCGATGGTGGTGGCGGTGCTGCTCAACGGGCTGGTGTCCGTCGTCGGTGTCGCAGGCGGCTACTTCTTCAACGTCGTGCTGCAGAACGGCACACCGGGCGCCTATCTCGCCTCCTTCACCACGCTGGCCCAGCTGTCCGACCTGTGGGCGGCCGAGATCAAGGCGCTGGTGTTCGGTGCGATCGCGGCGATCGTCGCCTCCTACAAGGGACTTACGGCGAAGGGCGGGCCGAAGGGCGTGGGTGACGCCGTGAACCAGTCGGTGGTGATCACCTTCATGTTGCTGTTCGTGACGAACTTCGTGATGACCGCGGTGTACTTCCAAGTCGCCCCGCAGAGGGGTTAGCCGATGCGACCACTCCAGCGCCCCCTGCGCTCCCTCGAAGAACTCGGCGCCCAACTCTCCTTCTACGGCCGCTCGCTCGCCTGGACCGGCCGCACCCTGCGCCGCTACAAGAAGGAGATCCTGCGGCTGCTCGCCGAGGTGAGCTTCGGCCGTGGCGCGCTCGCCGTCGTGGGGGGCACGGTCGGCGTCATCGCCTTCCTGTCGTTCTTCACCGGCACGGAGGTGGGCCTGCAGGGGTACGCCGCGCTCAACCAGCTCGGCACCTCCAATTTCGTGGCGTTCCTCTCGGCGTACTTCAACACCCGGGAGATCGCCCCGCTGGTGGCCGGGCTCGCCCTGTCCGCCACGGTCGGCGCCGGGTTCACGGCGCAGCTCGGCGCGATGCGGATCAGCGAGGAGACCGACGCGCTCGAAGTCATGGGCGTCCCCTCGCTGCCGTTCCTGGTGACCACCCGGATGATCGCCGGCTTCGTCGCGGTGATCCCGCTGTACGTGGTCGGGCTGCTGTCCTCGTACTTCGCCGCCCGCACCATCACCACCGGCTACTACGGGCAGTCCGCGGGCACCTACGACCACTACTTCCAGCAGTACCTGCCGCCGGTCGACGTGCTGTGGTCCTTCGGCAAGGTGCTCGTCTTCGCCGTCCTGATCATCCTGGTGCACTGCTTCTACGGCTACTACGCGAGCGGCGGCCCGGCGGGCGTCGGCGTCGCCGTGGGCCGCGCAGTGCGCACCTCGATCGTCGCCATCAACGTCCTGGACTTCTTCCTGTCGCTCGCGATCTGGGGCGCCAACACGACCGTGCGGATTGCGGGGTGAGCCGTATGAGAGTGCTGAGACTGCGGTTGTACGGCCTGGTGTTCCTCGCCGTGCTCGGCCTGCTGCTGTCCCTGTCCGTCGCCGTGTACCAGCAGGTGTTCACCTCGGCCGTACGGATCGAGCTGGAGGCCGACAGCCTCGGCAACCAGCTCGATCCGCGGGCCGACGTCAAGCTGCGCGGGCTGCTGGTCGGCGAGGTGCGCGCGGTGCACGCCGACGGGACGAAGGCGACGCTCGACATCGCACTGAAGCCGGAGTACGTCGCGCACATCCCTTCCGACGTGCACGCACGGCTGCTGCCCAAGACGCTGTTCGGCGAGAAGTACGTCGATCTGGTCGCACCCGCGCACTCTGGGCACTCTGCGCGCTCGTCGGCTCGCCCCATCCGCGCCGGGGACGTCATCACCCAGGACCGCACCCGTGTCGGCATCGAGCTCCAGCAGTTGATGAACGACCTGCTGCCGCTGCTGCGGACCGTGCAGCCCGGCAAGCTCGACGCCACGCTCTCCGCGTTCGCCACCGCCCTCGAAGGGCGCGGCGACCGGATCGGCGACAACCTCACCCGCGTGGAGGACTATCTGCACCGCCTCAATCCCCACCTGCCGTCCCTCACCGCGGACTTCGCACGCCTGGCCGACGTCGCCGAGGTGTACGGCGACGCGGCTCCCGACCTGATGAAGATCCTGCGCAACACCGTCACCACCAGCCGCACCATCGTCGAGCAGCGGGACCGGCTCGCGTCCGCGCTCACCACGACGGCCACCGCCGCGGGCACCGCGGACGACTTCCTCGCCGCGAACGGCGACCGGCTGATCACCCTGGGCCGGATCTCCCGCCCCACGCTCGACCTCTTCGCCCGTTACTCACCCGAGTACCCCTGTCTCCTCGCCGGCCTGGTCCGTGAGGAGCACGCCTCCGAGCAGGCATTCCGCGGCGGCAAGATGCACATCACGCTCGAGGTCGTCCGCCAGCAGGGGGCGTACGAACCCGGTGAGTACCCCCGCTACGGCGAACGGTCCGGGCCCGACTGCCGCGACCTGCCCCGTCCGCCGGTGCCCGCACCCGGGGCCCACCTCAACGACGGTTCGAAGAAGGGGAGTCCGTCCGGCCCGGCCGGCGTGTCCGCCACCCGGGCCGAGCAGCGAGCCGTCGGATCACTCGTGGCGCCCGTCATGGGCGTGCCCGCCGACCAGGTGCCGCCGGTGGCGACCCTGCTGTTCGGGCCGATGGCGCGCGGGACGGCGGTGAGCGTCGCATGAGGAACACCGGAGCCCGACAGGCCGCCGCACCGCTGATCAAGTTCAGCCTCTTCGCCCTGGTGACGATCCTGGCGACGGCCCTGCTCGCCGCCACCATCGTCAACATCTCCCTCACCCCCGAGCACACGTACCGCGCGGTGTTCAGCGATGTCACCGGCCTGGAGAAGGGCGACGACATCCGGGTGGCCGGGGTACGGGTCGGCGAGGTCGAGGGCATCAGCATCAAGGACCGGACGCTGGCCCAGGTCACCTTCACGGTCAGCGCGGACCGCCCGCTGCTCAGCGGCACCGGCGCGGTCGTCCGCTACCGGAACCTGGTCGGACAGCGCTATGTCGCCCTGACCGAGGGCGCGGGAGACGGCACCCGGCTGAAGCCCGGCGCCACGATCCCGCTGTCGCGCACGCAGCCCGCGCTGGACCTCAACGCACTGCTGAACGGCTTCAAGCCACTGTTCGCCGCGCTCAGCCCGCAAGACGTCAACCAGCTCGCCACCGAGATCATCCGGACGCTCCAGGGCGAGGGCGGCACCGTGAACAGCCTGCTGGCGCACACGGCTTCGCTCACCACGACCCTGGCAGGCCGCGACGAGCTGATCGGCTCGGTGATCGACCATCTCAACACCGTGCTGGGCACGCTGGACAAGCGCGGCACCCGCTTCTCCGGGCTGCTCAAGCAGCTGCGCCGTCTGATCTCGGGCCTGTCCGCCGACCGCAAGCCCATCGGGCAGTCGCTGGTGAGCATCGGCGACCTGACGGACGCCACCTCGGGGCTGCTCACGGACGCGCGTCCACCGTTGAAGGACGACATCGCCGAGCTGACCGAACTGACCGGAACGCTCAACAAGAACGAGAAGACCGTGGAGGGCGTGCTGAAGCGGCTGCCGAACAAGCTGAACGAGCTGACCGGGACCGCGTCCTACGGCTCGTGGTTCAACTTCTACCTCTGCGACTTCGACGGCCGGATCGTGCTGCCGAAGACACAGCAGGTGCTCACACCGGAGCTGCACGTGGCCAGGGCGAGGTGCGGCGCATGATGAAGCGTTCCCGCAAGCGCCGCCCGGAGCCGTTGGTCAAGGTCCGCGTCGACCCACCCAAGCTCCCGAACATACGGCTGCCCCGCATACGGATACGCCGCCCGCGCCTGACCCCGTTCCGCGAGCGGAACCCGGTGATGATCGGAGCGGTCGGCCTCACCGTCCTCGGGCTGCTGGCCGTGGCCGCGTTCAACGCCGACAGCCTGCCGCTGATCGGTGACGGCGAGACGTACAGCGCGGCCTTCTCGGAGGCGGGCGGCCTCAAGCCCGGCGACGAGGTGCGGATCGCCGGAGTCAAGGTCGGCAAGGTCGAGGACGTCGATCTGAACGGTGACCACGTCAAGATCACCTTCAAGATCAAGGGCGACCCGGAGTTCGGCACCGAGACCGGAGCGTCGATCCGGGTCAAGACCATCCTCGGCGCGAAGTACCTCGCGCTACAGCCCAAGGGACCGGGGCAGCTGCCTGCCGGCAGCGAGATACCGCTGAAGCGGACGGTTCCGGCGTACGACGTCGTACAGGCGTTCAGCGATCTCACCACGACGACGGAGGCCGTCGACACCGACCGGCTCGCGAAAGCCCTGGACACCATCTCCACCACCTTCCAGGACTCGCCCGCCGAGGTGAGGGCGTCCATCGAGGGCCTGTCGAAGATCTCCCGGACCGTGGCCTCGCGCGACAAGGCCCTGAGCGAACTCCTGGACCACGCGAACGGCGTCACGGGCGTACTGGCCGACCACTCCAAGGACTTCTCCGCACTCGTCAAGGACGGCGACAAGCTGTTCAAGGAGATCAGCAGGCGGCGCGAGGCGATCCACAAGCTGCTGAAGAGCTCCGCGACGCTCGGCATCGAGCTCTCCGGCCTCGTCGACGACAACGACAAGGAGATCGGACCCGCACTCAAGGGCCTGGACCGCGTGGTGCGGATGCTCGAACGCAATGAGTCCAGCCTGGACCGGAGCGTCGAGCTGCTCGCGCCCTACGTACGGGTCTTCACCAACGCCCTCGGCAACGGCCGCTGGTTCGACAGCTATGTCCAGAACCTGGTCGCCGCTCCGGTGGAACCGCGAACAGGAGGCTCGCAGTGAGAAACCCGAAGAGGCGCCTGGCCCTGCTCACCGCACTCGCCCTGGTCGCCGCGCTCACCTACGTGCTGTGGCCGCGCTCCGAGTCCGTGCGCGTCACCGCGTACTTCCCCCGCACCGTCGGCATCTACCCCGGCTCGGACGTCCGCGTCCTCGGCGTCCGGATCGGCGAGGTCAAGGGGATCACGCCACAGGGCGACCGGGTGCGCGTGGAGCTGGAGTACGACGCGGGCCGCAAGGTCCCGGCCGACGCCAAGGCCGCGATCATCAACTCCTCGGTGGTCAGCGACCGTTACGTACAGCTGCTGCCGGTCTACCGCGGTGGTCCGGCGATGCACGACGGCGCCGTCATCCCCGAGCAGCGCACGGCCGTACCGGTCGAACTGGACCGCGTCTTCGACAGTCTGCACACGACGGCCGAGGCACTCGGCCCCAAGGGCGCCAACAAGGACGGCTCGCTGTCGCGGCTGCTCGGGGTGAGCGCGGACAACCTCCACGGCCAGGGCAAGAACCTCAACCAGACGGTCGAGGACCTCTCGCAGGCGGTCACCACGCTGTCCGACGGCCGCACGGACCTCTTCGGCACAGTCCGGAACCTTCAGGTGTTCACCGCGGCGCTGGCCGCCGACGACACGAGCGTGCGGTCGTTCAACACCAGCCTCGCCGACGTCGCCGGTCAGCTCGCGGGTGAGCGCGAGGACCTCGCGGCGGCGCTGCGGAACCTGGCGGCGGCGCTCGGCGACGTGTCCCACTTCGTGAAGGAGAACAAGAAGTCGCTGACCTCGAACGTGAAGGGTCTGAGCAAGGTGACCAAGGTTCTCGTCACCCAACGGGCCGCACTGGAGGAGCTGTTGAGAGTCGCGCCCACGGGTCTGTCGAACCTGAACAACGCCTACAACCCGTCCGCGGGCACCCTCGACACCCGCAACAACGCCCAGCAGGCGCAGGATCCGGCCGCGCTGCTGTGCTCCGTGCTGAGGACGACCGGCGACGAAGGCGGCAAGAACCCCGACTGCAAGGAGCTCAAGGAGCTCTTCGACTCCCTGCCGAAGGTGCCTCAGGGCTCCGCGGTGACCGGCACCACCGACCGCACCCTCGGCGGAATTCTGGGAGCCGACGCATGAGCGCACAACGCGTGAGCGCCCTGCGCAAGGGCGGGGCGGTCGCCTGGGCGGCCGTCGGCTCGCTGCTGCTGACCGGCTGCGAGTTCAACGGCTGGTACGACGTCCAGCTGCCCGGCGGTGCCGCCGCGGACGGCCACGCCTACCACGTCACCGTCGAGTTCCGCGACGTACTCGACCTGGTGCCGCAGTCGGCGGTGAAGGTGAACAACGTCACCGTGGGCGCGGTCGAGAAGGTGCGGCTGAACGGCTGGCACGCGCGCGTACGGCTGCGGGTCGCCGACTCGGTGAAGCTGCCCGCCAACGCGGTCGCCGAGCTGCGCCAGACCAGCGTGCTCGGCGAGAAGTACGTGGCGCTCTCCGCCCCGCCCGGCACCGCGCCCGTGGGCCGGCTCCGCGACGGCGACCGCATCCCGCTGTCCCGCAGCGGCCGCAACCCGGAGATCGAGGAGGTGCTGTCCGCGCTGTCCGCACTGCTCAACGGCGGCGGAGTGGCCCAGCTCAAGACGATCACCGTGGAGCTGAACAAGGCCCTGAACGGCCGGGAGAACCGGGTCAGGTCGCTGCTCAAGGAGCTGAACACGTTCGTCGGCGGCCTGGACGACCAGCGCGCGGACATCGTCCGTGCCCTCAAGGCCGTCGACGCGCTCGCCGAGCGGCTCGGGAAGGAGAGGAAGACGATCGCCGAGGCCGTCGACACGATGCCGCCCGCCCTGAAGGTCCTCGCCGACCAGCGGCGCGATCTGACGAAGATGCTCACCGCCCTGGCGAAGCTGGGCAGGACGGGCACCAGGGTGGTCACGGCCTCGCACGACGACACGGTCGCGAACCTCAGGCGACTGCGGCCGGTCCTGCAGCAGTTGAACAAGGCGGGCGACGATCTGCCCAACTCCCTTGAACTGCTGACCACCTACCCGTTCCCGCGCAACGCGGTGGACGCCGTCAAGGGCGACTACGTCAACCTCGACATGACCGCCGACCTCGATCTGTCGGACCTCTACGGGAACCTGGCGGGCGGGTCCGGCACGTCCGGCAACGGCGACTCGAAGGATCCCGGCGTCCCCGACGTACCCGGTCTTCCGGACCTGCCGGCCGTCCCGGCACCCACCGCGCTGCCCAGCGCCCCGAGTGTGCCGTCCCCCTCGGTCCCCTCGGTTCCGTCGGCCCCGTCGGCCTCGCAGGGCGGCGGCGGTCCGCTGTGCCCGCCGGTGTGCACCAGCAGCTACACCACCCGAGGAGAGCTGCCCGAGGGGATCGACCTCGCGCTCGCGGAGCTGATGCTGAAGGGGGTTCAGCCGTGATCACACGTACGGTCAAAGTCCAGTTGCTCGCCTTCGCCGTCGTCACCGCCGTCGGGGTGTCGTACGTCGGCGCCGAGTACACCGGACTGGTGGACGACGTCCTGGGCCACGGTTACACCGTGCGGGCGGACTTCGCCGACTCCGGGGGCATCTATTCCGGCGCCGAGGTCACCTACCGCGGGGTGCCGGTGGGCCGCGTCGGCGCCCTGCGGCTGACCGGCTCCGACGGGATCTCGGTCTCCCTCGACATCAAGGACGGCGCACCGCACATCCCGGCGGACACCCTCGCCGTGGTGGCGAACCGTTCGGCGGTGGGCGAGCAGTACGTCGATCTGCAGCCGCGTACGTCCCACGGCCCGTATCTGCTCGACGGCAGCTCCATCCCACGCGGCAGCACCCGCGTGCCGCTGCCCACGACGGATCTGGTCCTCAGCCTGGACCGGCTGGTGAACTCGGTCGGCAAGGACGATCTGCGGGTCACCGTCGACGAGTTGGGCAAGGCGTTCTCCGGCACCGGACCGAACCTGAGCCGGCTGGTGGACTCGGGCAACGCGCTCGTCGCGTCCGCGTCCGACTCACTGCCCCAGACGATCTCACTCATCGAGGACTCGCGGAAGGTCCTCAAGACGCAGGCCGACCAGGGCTCGTCCATCAAGTCGTTCGCACACGACCTGGCGGCGCTGTCCTCGCAGCTGAAGTCGAGCGACGGGGACCTGCGCAAGCTGATCGGCAACACGACGCCGGCCGCGCAACAGGTGAATTCGCTGCTGAAGTCCACCGGACCACGGCTGTCGGTCCTGCTGGCCAACCTGATCAGCGGCGGCCAGGTCACACGGGCGCAGCTGCCCGGCGTGGAGCAGGCCCTGGTCACCTTCCCGGCAGTGGTCGCGGGCAGCTACACGGTCGTTCCGGGCGACGGCACCACCCACTTCGGCCTGGTGGTGAACGCCGACGACCCGCCGCCGTGCACCCAGGGATACGGGACGACCCGGCGCGACCCCGCGGACACCAGCACGCGCGAGGCGAACACCGACGCGCGCTGCACGGCCCGGCGCGGAAGCAAGACGTCGGTGCGGGGCGCGCAGAACGCCCCCGGCGCGTCCGCCGCTTTTGGCGGTACGAACCAGACGGCGTACGTCACGCCGTACGACCCGGAGACCGGCACTGCCACCGGCCCGGACGGAAGGCCCGTCGAGATCGGCTCGACGGGCGGCCAACAGGCCGTGTTCGGAAAGGAGTCGTGGCAATGGCTGCTCGTTGGACCGATGGCATGAGCAGGGCCCTGACGGGCAAGGCGTGGTCGGTGGGGCTCGTCGTGGCCAGCGTCCTCACCATCGCCCTGACGATCTGGCTGAGCGTTGAGCGCTACGACCAACGCGAGGAGGAGCAGCGGCGCCAGGACATCCTGGCCGCGAGCCGCCAGTCGGCGCTGAACTTCACCTCGCTCGACTACCGGCACTACGACCGGGACAGCGCGAACGTCCTCAAGGACGCCACCGGCGACTTCAAGGAGCAGTTCGCCGCGCAGACCGGGCAGTTGACCAGGCTCGTCGCCGAGAACAAGTCCGTGTCCGAGGGCCAGGTCCTCGAAGCGGGCATCGTCCGGTCCGACGAGCACTCGGCCCGCGTCCTGGTGGTCGCCGACAGCAAGGTGACCAACACCGCCGCGCCCGAGGGCGAGGCCCGTACTTATCGGCTGCAGCTCGACCTGGTGCACCGGGGTGGCCGCTGGCTGACCTCCGACGTCGAGTTCGTCGGCTGACCGCACCCTTTCGCCGTACCACCATGAGGAGTAAGACCGTGGCGAAGACGACCACCCGAGGCAGCGGCTCCGGTCCCGGCACCCGGCGCACCATGACCGCGGCCGCCCGCGCGGCGGCCAAGCGCGCGGAGCGCGGCCGCCGCGAGCCGGGCCCGGCGGCCACCGACGAGGAGGCCCCGGGGCGGCCCGAGGCGCCGGCCGCCGGACGCACCGTGCTCGTCGAGGCCGCGAAGGATGACGGCTGGGAAGACCCGCCCGAGCCCTCGCCGGAGTCCTTCGGGGAGGACCCGCCGCAGGCGGAGGACGAGACGCCGGCGGAGGACGAGCCCGGCCCCGGTACGGCGACGCGGCGCGGTCCGCTGCGGCGACTCAACGCGGTCCTGTGCGTCCTGCTCGCGGCGGGCCTCGTCGCGGTCGGCGTGCTCGGGTGGCACTACCGGGAGGACGTGCGGGCCGACCAGGCCCGGGTCCAGGCAGTCACGGCCGCGCGGCAGGCGGCGCCCGTCGTGCTGTCGTACGACTACCGGCATCTGGACCGCGACTTCGCCGCGGCCCGCGCCCGGCTCACGGGGCACTTCCGCGACACCTACCGGAAGACCACCACGACGGTGGTCGGGCCGACAGCCAGGAAGTACCAAGGGGTGGTGAAGGCGACGGTGGCGCAGCCCGCCGGCGGCTCCCCGGCAGCCTCCGTGGTCTCGTACTCGGCGGACCGGGCCGTGATCCTCCTCTTCGTCAACCAGGTGACCCGGAGCACCCGGGTCTCAGGCTCCCGGGTGGACCTGAACCGGGTGCGGATGACGCTGACCCGTACGGCCGATGGCTGGAAGGTGAGTGCCGTCGACGCGCTCTGACCTGCGCGGACACAAGGTCGTTGAGTGCGGAGTCCGGGTCGGTCAGTACGCGCGTCAGCCGGCCGGCGAGGCTCATCGGGCACCCCTCTTGATCTGGTGGAGGATGGTCTCGTCCGTGATCTTGGTGTCGGCGGCGAGCAGGAACGCCTTGCTGAGGATCAGGGAGGGCCGTTCGTCCTCGAACGGCAGGAACACCTTGCCGTCGCCCTTGCCCTTCCCGCGTGACGGGACGATGCACAGGTAGGCGCCGTCGAGCGAGCACCGGCCGGCGATCCTCAGGCGCGGCAGGATCCGTACCAGAGCCTCGCGGCGGACCTCGGCGCTCGCCGTCAGCGCGCCGAACGTGGTCGTGCGCCAGTACGTCGGTGGTCAGCCCTCCGCGATCACCACGGCCGACGCGATCCCGGCGTCGTGGCTGAGCGACACATGCCACGACCGCACCCCGAGAACGGCGGCCCGCGCGGCGACGGTCCCCGTCACCCGCAGCCGAGGCTGCCCGCTCGCCTCGACGTACACCTCGGCATCGGTCCAGTGCAGCCCGGCCGGAGCCCCGAGCGCCTTGGCCAGGGCCTCCTTCGCGGCGAACCGGGCGGCGAGCGAGGCGACCCCCCGCCGCTCCCCGCTGGGCAGCGTCAACTCACTGTCCAGGAACAGCCGCGTGGCCATCCCCGGCGTACGCTCCAGCGACGCCGCGAACCGCTCGATCTCGGCGACGTCGATACCGACCCCGATGATGCTCATCCGGGCACTCTACGATCCGTTCGGCGCCGGTCACGAGATCGGCTTGTCGGCACTTCCGCCGTCGTCGAACAGGTCCTCGGCCCGCTCGACCGTGCGGGAACGCTCCAGCCGGGTGTCCATGCGCACCTCAAGCACGGACAGAATCCCCTTGGCCTCACCTTCCGCCCTCCCTCCGTCTTGCCTTCGAGGTAGGCCGCGTCGGCTGGGGCCTTGCGCAAGGTAGATCGATCACCGACCGGCCCATCCGAAAACCCGGGGTTACGTTCACCTTTTCGAGCAGCGCCGAAACGTTCCCCTCACAGGTCAGCCCTGCCCGGGCGTCATTGCCGGAGCGGTCGTCTCCACCGGGGTCGCCGGGCTGCCATGCGCCCGAAGTCCATTCCGGAGTGGGGGACGGCCGGGGCGGCGCGGGCGGAGGATTCTGGCCGCGGTTGGGGTTCTGGGGGACGGTGCCGGACCTGCCATCCGACCCACCGCCTGTCGTACCGGAACCACCGGCACCGGTTGATCCGCCGGGCCCACCGGACCCACCCACCTGAGACGAGGAAGTCGGCGCCCGCCGCGCCGGCGTGGACCTGGCGGACGGGGTGGTGATCGAAGGCGTGGGAGACGCGGAGGGGGATGCGCTCGGGGAAGGGGACGCCGAGGCCTTGCCCTTGAGGGCATCCGCCGTCGAGGACTCCGAGCTCGTCGGCGAACCGGCCACATCCTGGGGATCGACCGAACATCCGCCCACGCACAGGACAGTCACGACCATGGCCAGCCCGAAGGCGGCAGGGACACCGAGCGGACGTGCCGGACGCACGGGGCCTCCCCACGTTCAGGAACCAAGGTCGAAGAGAGGTCGAAGTGACCATGATCACGCCAGGTATACAGGTCCAAGAGATCGCCTACAGAGGAGCCTGCGATGACCGGCACAGCCACCCGTTACCTCTATCTCGCCCGGCACGGCGAGGCGTTGCCGGACGACAGCGGACTGACCCCGGCGGGCCGACAGCAGGCCACACTGCTCGGCCGACGTCTTCGGGACATCCCCCTTACGGCCGTTCACCACGGCCCGCTGCCGCGCGCGGCACAGACGGCCCGCCTGATCCACGACCAGCTGAAGGACCTTCCCCTACTCACTTCGGAAGTCGCGGGGGACTACGTGCCCTACGTCCCCCAGAAGGACGAACTCCCGCCCGAAGCAGCGGACTTCTACCTCCGCTTCCTCGCCGACACCACCGCCGAGGAGCGGAAGCAGGGCGCCGTGCTGGCGCGTCAGGCACTCGACCTGTTCACCGGACCGGTGGACGGCGAGGAGGACCGCCACGAGTTGGTCGTCACCCACAACTTCCTCGTCGCCTGGCTCGTCCGGGACGCCCTGCACGCCCCGAAGTGGCGCTGGCTCGGCCTCAACCACGCCAACGCGGCACTCACGGTCATCCGATACCCGCCCGGCCGAGCCGCCTCCGTCCTCGTCTCCAACGACATGCGGCACCTGCCCACCGAGCTGCGCTGGACCGGCTTCCCTGACGAGTCACACGTCTGACCGTGCCGGTCAGGCCGCGGCCAGCTCGCACCACACGTACTTCCCCCGGTTACCGTGCCGGGCCAGCGGCTGCCACCCCCACAGATCCGCGCAGGCCCGCACCAGCGCCAGCCCCCTCCCCTCCTCCGCCTCTCCCAACACGTCGAACTCCCCCGGCGGTTCGGGAGGTTCGGGGTCCGCGTCCCACGCCCCGATCCGCAGGACACCAGCCGACCAGCGCACCCGCAGCGCGGCCGGCCCCTTCGTATGGCGTACGGCGTTCGAGACCAACTCCGCCGCGAGGAGCTCCGCGGTGTCCGTCAGGCGGATCAGGCCGTGCAAGGTCAGGATCAGGCGGAGGGTGCGGCGGGCGACGGTGACGGCTCGGACGTCGTTGGGGATGTACAGGGTGTACTCCCAGGGGTCGGGCCCATTTTCGGGCATACGTCAACTCCGTTCACTTGGAGGGGGATTGGCTCCGGTGGCAGTGCCGCGCTCGCCATGGCAGGGCGGAGCGGTGCGCTTCCGTAGCGTGTTCGTTGCGTCACCGACAGTAGGGGTAACATGTGTGTCGGAGCAAGGCGATCGCGTAGTCCGACCCCGAACGAGGAGCAGTAGATGGTCCAGAGGCGCGAACCAACCGCACGTCAGATGCGCCTCGGGGTCGAACTCCGAAGGCTCCGTGAAGCTGCGGGGCTGACCACCATCGAGGCCGCGGCACTGCTAGGGGTGAACCGGGTTCAGATCACCCACATCGAATCCGGCATCACCGGCGTGAGCGAGCAGCGGGTGCGCCGCCTCGCCTCCCACTACGCCTGCACCGACCAGGAGTTCATCGAAGCCCTGATCTCAATTGCCACCGACCGGACACGCGGCTGGTGGGAGGAGTACCGGGGCCTGCTGCCCACGCCCTTCCTCGACTTGTCGGAGCTGGAGCACCATGCCCGGTTCCTGCACCACGTAGCCGTCCTGTATGTGCCGGGCCTGTTGCAGACGGAGGGCTACGCCCGTGCCGTCTTCTCGTCCAGGCTGCCCGAACTCCCTCATGAAGAGCTTGAGCTGCGCATCCAGCACCGCAAGGCGCGCCAGAAGATCGCCATCCCATACCAGGCACTGGTCCATGAGGCGGCGCTTCGCATCAGAGTCAAAGATCGCGCCACCTCAAAGGCCCAGCTCACACGGCTCCTTGAGCTCTCCGAAGCAGAGCACGTCACCTTGCGAGCCATTCCGTTCGACCTGGACGGCTTTGCCGCTTCCAGCACGATGACGTACGCGGGTGGCCCTCTGCCCAAGCTGGACACCGTGGTACGAGACGCGCCTCATGGCTCGGTCCTCATCGACTCCGAGGCGCAACTCAACATTTACCGAACTCGCTTCCATATGGTGGAGGCCGTATCACTCGAACCGAACGAGTCCCGCGACTTCATCCACAGGCTGGCAAAGGAGCTGTGAGCCCTTCATGGACCACTGGCAGAAGTCTTCATACTCGGGCGAGGGCGACGGCAACGAATGCGTCGAGATAGCCAACTCCCCCACCCACGTATCCATCCGCGACTCCAAAGCCCCCACCCGAGCCACCCTCACCCTCCCCACCCTCACCTTCACGGCCTTCATCGACGCCCTCAAGACCACCCCCATAACTCAGTAACCCCGCGTAACCCCTCCTGCTAGCCTGCGCAGCACCGCGTATCGACCAGGCCAGGGGGACCGTCGTATGGGCGAAAGTGCTGTCAGCGGGGCCAGACCACTGGTGACCGACCCGTTCGACGCGGTGCCCGAACTCGCCCCGCTCCGCACCGCCGCGTGGGACGGGGACTGGGTGGCCACGCGGGCGTTCTTCGAGGAGATCCCCTCCCCCGTCGACGTCTCCTTCGCGGCAGCGCTCCTCGCCGGTGTCGAGCGGACCGAGTGGTTCCTGGAGAAGGCCGTGAAGGCTCAGTCCACCGACCCACTCCCCCGCACCCTCCTCGCCGAGCGGTACATCCACCTCGGCCGGCGGGCCCGCGGCCGCGGCCTCGCCGAGGACCTCTCGTGGGACCAGGCCGAGCAGTCCCGCGACTGGCTGCGCAAGGCGGAGCGGCTGCTGATCGAGGTGTGTGCGGAGCAGCCGGCGTACGTCCCGGCGTGGACCGCCCGGCTGGCGACCGCCCGCGGGCTGGCGCTGGGGCAGTCCGAGGCCCGGCGGCGCTACGACCGGCTCACGGAGCACCACCCGCACCACTTCCGCGCGCAGTCGCACCTGCTGGAGCAGTTGTGCCCCGAGTGGGGCGGTTCGTGGGAGGCCGCGCACGGCTTCGCCCAGGAGTGCGTGAGCGCCGCGCCGGAGGGATCGCACGCCGGCGTCCTGGTCGCCGAGGTCCACATCGAGCACTGGGCGGACCGCCAGGACACCACCGAGGCCACCGGGTACCTGCGGGACGTATCGGTCCGCGACGAACTGCGCCGCGCCGCCCGCGCGTCCGTCCTGCACCCCGGCCACCGCCGCGACTGGCACTGGACCGAGAGCCACAGCGCCTTCGCCCTGGCCTTCTCCCTCGGCGGCCATCTCGGCGACGCCGCCCGGCACTTCGCCGCCCTGGGCAACGCGGTGTCCGAGTCCGTCTGGCGGAAGCTGCCCGACTGGAAGACCCGGTTCACGGAGTACCGCACCGCCGCGTCGGCGACGCTCTGAGGAAGGCGACACCCGACATGACCACGCACGAGCACTCGGCTGCCCCGGAACTGGACGCCCTCGACGGCCTCGTCCGTCACACCACCGTCCACGGCATCCCCACCCTCTTCTCCCCACGCCCGGGCCCGATCACCGCCGGTCTCACCTTCCGGGTGGGCCACGCCGACGAGACCCTGCCCACCTCCGGCATCACGCACCTCGTGGAGCACCTCGCCCTGTACCGCCTGGGCCTGTCCGACCTGCACTACAACGGGGCCACCGCGGACACGTACACCCTCTTCCACGTCACCGGCGACGAGGAGGAGGTCGTCACGTACCTCAACAGCGTCTGCGCGGCCCTGCGCGACCTCCCCATGGACCGGCTGGAGACGGAGAAGGAGATCCTGCGCACGGAGGCGGGCAGCCGCGGGAAGGGTCCCATGTCCCCGATGCCGCCCTGGCGTTACGGCGCCCAGGGCTACGGCCTGGCCGGCTACGACGAACTCGGCACCCGGAGCGTGACGGCCGACCAGGTGCGGCACTGGGCCGAGACCCGCTTCAGCCGGGACAACGCTGTGCTGTTCCTCAGCGCGGACCGCGTGCCGGACGGCCTCGACCTCACCCTGCCCGCCGGCCGCCGCTTCCCGACCCCGGCCGCGACCAGCGCGCTCCCCGTCACGCCCGCGTACTTCCGCGGCGAAGACGGCCACCTCGTCTTCACCTCCGTCCTGCGCCGCTCCACCGCGGCCGCCGTGTTCGCCGAGGTGCTGGGCCGCGCCCTCTTCCAGGACCTGCGTCAGAAGGGCGGCTACTCGTACTCGGCGGAGGCCGACTACTCCCCGCGCGACCCCGACTTCGCCACCCTCACCGCGTACGCCGACGCGCTGCCGCACAAGCAGGACGCCGCGGTCGGCGGATTCGTCGACGCCTTCGCCCGGCTGCGCGCCGGCCGTATCGAGCAGGCCGAACTGGACTCCGCGCGCGGGAAGTTGCTCAAGCCCTACGACACCCCCGACCTCGGTGCGGCGCTGCTGCCGTCGTACGCGCTCAGCCTGCTGACCGGCCACCGGATCCTGGCTCCCGAGCAGTACCGGGCCGAACTCGAGGCGGTCGGCCTCGCCGACCTGCGCGAGGTCGCCCGCGAGGCGTGGGACGGCGGGCTGCTCCAGATACCGACCGAGGATGCCGACTGGGCGGGCCTCACCCGCGCCCCGCACTTCTCACCGTCCGGGGTCTCCGGCACCCTGCACCCCTCCCTGGAGGACGACGACGTCACGCTGATCATCGGGGAGGTGGGCGTGACGCTGTCGACGCCGGGCGGCCTGGTCACCGTGCGGTACGACGCCTGCGCCGCGATGACCACCCGCCCCGACGGGGCCCGGTGCCTGACCGGCCTCGACGGCTTCCGCGTGGCCGTGGAGCCGACCCTGTTCGGGGACGTCACGGCCGAGCGGATCGCCGTACTGGACAAGGCGGTTCCCGCCGCCGCGGTCGTCCCCCTCCCGGCCCGCCCGGCGAAGGAGATACCTCAGCCGGGCGAACGGACGGCCCCCGCCCCGCGGACCCCGGCGGACGGGTCCAAGCAGACCGAAGGCCGGGGAGCGAGAGCGGCCGGGCGGGTGTCGGGCCGCTTCGTCCTCGTGGCCGCGCTGGCCACCGTGTGGCCCGTGCTCCTCGTCACCCTCCTGGTCAACGGAATCCAGGAACCCTCGATCAGATTGCCCGTGATCGCCGGATGCGTGCTGGAGTTCTGGCTGATCCGCGCCGCCCGCAACCTGTACCTGACCGGGCAGCCGACTACTCCACCGTGACCGACTTCGCCAGGTTCCGGGGCTGGTCCACCTCGTTGCCCCGGGCGGTGGCCAGCTCGCACGCGAACACCTGCAACGGCACGGTCGCCACCAGCGGTTGCAGCAGGGTCGGCGTGGCCGGAATCCGGATCAGGTGATCGGCGTACGGCGCCACCGCCTCGTCCCCCTCCTCCGCGATCACGATGGTCCGCGCTCCCCTGGCCCTGATCTCCTGGATGTTGGACACGAGCTTGTCGTGGATCACCGACCGCCCCCGGGGCGAGGGCACGACCACCACGACCGGCAGGTCCTCCTCGATCAGGGCGATCGGCCCGTGCTTCAGCTCCCCCGCCGCGAAGCCCTCGGCGTGCATGTAGGCGAGTTCCTTGAGCTTGAGCGCACCCTCCAGCGCGACCGGATACCCGACGTGCCGCCCGAGGAACAGCACGGTCTTCTTGTCGGCCAGCGACCGTGCCAGCGCCCGGACCGGCTCCATCGTCTCCAGCACCCGCTCGACCTCACCGGAGATCTGCGCGAGGTCCCGGACGACGGCGGAGATCTCGTCGCCCCACTTGGTCCCCCGCACCTGCCCGAGATACAGCGCGACCAGGTAACACGCCACGAGCTGCGTCAGGAAGGCTTTCGTCGACGCCACGGCGACCTCGGGGCCCGCGTGCGTGTACAGCACCGCGTCCGACTCCCGGGGGATCGTCGACCCGTTGGTGTTGCAGATCGCCAGCACCTTGGAACCCTGCTCACGGGCGTGCCGTAGCGCCATGAGCGTGTCCATCGTCTCGCCGGACTGGGAGATGGCGATCACGAGGGAGCGTGGCCCCAGGATGGGGTCCCGGTAGCGGAACTCGCTCGCCAGCTCCACCTCGCAGGGGATGCGGGTCCAGTGCTCGATGGCGTACTTGGCGATCATCCCCGCGTGGAAGGCCGTACCGCAGGCCACGATGACGACCTTGTCCACCTCCCGCAGCTCGGCGTCGGAGATCCGGACCTCGTCCAGCGTGAGCGACCCGGCCGCGTCGATACGGCCGAGCAGCGTGTCGGCGACCGCCTTCGGCTGCTCGGCGATCTCCTTGAGCATGAAGTAGTCGTAGCCGCCCTTTTCCGCGGCGGAGGCGTCCCAGTCGACGTGGTACGGCTGGATGTCGGCGGGGCGGCCGTCGAACCCGGTGACGGTCACCCCGTCCCGGCGCAGCTCGACGACCTGGTCCTGGCCGAGCTCGATCGCGGAGCGGGTGTGCGCGATGAAGGCGGCCACGTCCGACGCCAGAAACGCCTCGCCCTCGCCGACGCCGACCACCAGCGGCGAGTTCCGCCGAGCACCCACGACGACGTCCGGTTCATCGGCGTGCACGGCCACCAGGGTGAACGCCCCCTCCAGCCGCCGGCACACCAGCCGCATCGCCTCCGCGAGGTCGGCCGTCGCCGAGAACTCCTCGGCCAGCAGGTGCGCGACGACCTCGGTGTCGGTCTCAGAGGCGAGCGCGTGCCCCCGCTCCTCCAGCTCGGCCCGCAGCGCGGCGAAGTTCTCGATGATCCCGTTGTGGACGACCGCGACCCGGCCGGCATTGTCCAGATGAGGGTGCGCGTTGGCGTCGGTCGGCCCGCCGTGCGTGGCCCACCGGGTGTGCCCGATACCGGTGAGCCCCGCCGGCAACGGCCGGTCCACCAGCTCCTTCTCCAGATTGACCAGCTTCCCGGCCTTCTTCGCCGCCGCCATCCCACCGTCCGCCGCCACGACGACACCCGCCGAGTCGTACCCCCGGTACTCCAGCCGCTTCAGCCCGGCCATCACGACATCGAGCGCCGACTGCGACCCCACGTATCCCACGATTCCGCACATGCGCGGCAGCCTAGGGGCCGACGGCGGTCGGAACACGGCACTTCGTGCCCGATTCCGGATATTGCGACGGGAGCGGAATCGAGCCAACTCGGTCCGCTCCACCCCCCATGATCCTCACCGACTCGCCACAGAAAGAACACAGGCTTCCCTTGTATCCACAGGGCAGGGGCCCTCCGTGTGACCGCCTCCAGACCTGGCGTGGCTTTACGCCAGGTAGCGGAAAGCCCTTGCCCACACCGCGGAGAACCTGCCTAAAGTAGCCCGCGCTTGACCGGACCATGACCAATCCCGGAGTGCGTGCACGTCAGTCAGCGACCGGGGGAACGGTGTCGCTACGGGGGAGGGACCTTCTATGTCGCAGTACCTGCAATCCGCGCGTCCCACGCCCGCCTGCCACAGGCGTCCCTGACGCCAGGCAGGACGAGGCCAACTCGCCAGTTCTTCAGGCCCCTGAGCCGCCATCGGCAGGCTCCCGGTCGGTTCCTTGCGACGAAAGGGATGCGCTCTTGCGTTCCAGACCACCCGCCTTCCTGACCCCGGCGTCGGGAAGGCAAGGGCTCTTCGCCCGTGTCGTTCTTCTTCTGAGTGCGGTCGCGGTGCTGGCCACACTCGCCGTGCGGCCCGAGCTCGCGGGACTTCTCGCGGGTGATGCCTCGACCAGCTCCAGTGACAGGCCGGACGACTGGTTCGACACCACGGCCGACGAACAGCTGCGGTTCGACCAGTGCCTGATGGCCGACGCCGTGCGTCTGGGCGGACCGGGCATGTACGGCCTGGCCCAGGACGCGCTGAACCAGACACCGCAGAAGCTGCGCGAACTCGCCGCCATGGACGGCGCCGGGTTCGACGGTCCCCTGCTTCAGGCCCATGAGAAGGACGAGAGCGCCTGGAAGGCCAACTGGGAGCGTCTCCACGCGGAAAGGAACGCCTGGGAGAAGCCCGTCCACGGTCTGGAGACCCCGGGCGGGTTCAGCGACACCGAGTTCATGTGGGTGCCTGGCGTCCACGACGGCGAGGACTTCTACGAGCAGACCGGCCTGGGCAAGTGGGCCGGCGGCCCCGACTGGAACGAAGAGTTCAACTTCTACGACCCGACTCCGGAGGCCGATGACAAGACCCTCAAGGCCGTCAAGGACCTCGGTTCACCGCTCTACGGCGAGAAGCCCTACGACCCGTCACTCCCGGCCGAGGAGCGGAACCGGCAGTACTACGAACGGAATGCGTTCGAGGCACTGTTCGATTCCTTCCGCGGCAAGGGCGCCGACGACGCCCGTCTCTTCCTGGCCTCCGGCGGCTTCCCGCGTACCGTCCCTCAGCCGGGCACTGTCGAGTACCGCATCGCCGTCGAGGACATGAAGACCCGCTTCGCGTCCTGCGGGTGGCAGGACCCGATCGACCCGAACAAGACGCTTCGCCAGGTGGAGGACACCGCCGCGGCGGAGTGGCAGCAGGAGATCGCCTCCCAGGCCGCCCAGCGCAACCAGATCCTCACCGTCAACCGCGACGCCACGACAGCGCTGACCAAGGGCGCCGAGTCGATGGCCGATCTGCTCGGCCAGTCGTGGATCGCCGATCACCTGGCCCGCTGGCAGGACTACTGGTCCCCCGGTGGCCTCGGCTGGATCGGTGACTCCCCGGCGGTCATCCAGGTCGAGGCAGCTCAGGGCAAGTGCCTCGACGTGGCCGGTGCGAAGGAGACCGACGGCACCCCCCGTACAGCTGTACACCTGCAACAACACCGCGGGACAGCAGTGGAGGTTGGAGGCGTCCGGTGACGCCTACGCCCTGGTCAACGTCAACTCACAGAAGTGCCTCGACGTCCAGAGCAGCAACCCCGCCAACGGCACGAAGATCCAGATCTGGACCTGCAACGGCAGCAAGGCCCAGCAGTGGAACTTCGACGTCCGCGCGGCGGGCGAGCTCCGCAATGTGGTCACGGACAAGTGCCTGGACCTGCACACCTTCGACAACAGCCAGGACTCGTGGCTGTGGACGTGCAACGGCACCAATCCGCAGAAGTTCCGGATCGTCCCCAAGGGCCACAACGGCACGGACAGCCTGAGCTACCCGGACAAGGCCCAGTTCGACCAGGCCAAGGCGGGCATCACCGCGGCGCAGACGCAGGCGAAGAAGCAACTCGACGCCATCAAGGCACAGTTGGCCGCGGCGAAGAAGGCCGCCACCGCGAGTGACGCCGCGGAGCAGGCCGCCTACCGGATCGCGGACGCGGGCGGTGCCCCGCGCGGCCGAGGACTGTTGGTGGGTCAGCAGAAGGCCCAGGTGACGAAGGGGGCCGTGGCCGGACTGGAGGCTCTGGCGAAGGCCGCTGAGACCGCCGAGGCGGCCACCCGGGCCTCCGCCGGGGACAGCAAGACGATTACCCAGCGGGCGCTGGCACAGGCGGCGCAGTCGAAGGCCGAGTTCCGCAAGGCCGCCGCCGCGGCGGCCGAGGCGCAGGCCAAGGCCGCGGCAGACGCGGCCAAAATGCACCGGGACAACGCCAAGAAGGACAAGGAGACGGCGGAGGCCAAGCTCGCCGAGACCCTCAAGGCCGAGGGCGACGCCAAGGCGGCCGCCGCCGACGCCCACGCCAAGCGGCTGGCCGCCGAGGCCGAGGAGAAGACGGCCAAGGCGGAGAAGGAGACCGCCGCCGCCAAGCAGGCCGAGGCCAACCAGCGCAAGCAGAACGCCCAGACGGAGGCGGCCAACGCGCAGGACTCCAAGAAGAAGGCCGAGGCCGCCGAGCAGACCGCGGTCGCGCGCAAGAACGACGCGGTCACGGCCCGCGACAACGCCAAGGCCAAGCGGGACGACGCCTGGGAGGCCGAGCAGAAGGCCGACGCCACCCGCGCCAAGGCCGACGCGAAGGAGGCCTACGCCCAGTCCCTTGACGCGGGCGACGCGGCGACCGCGGCACGTGCCGCCGCCGACGAGGCCGACCGGCACGCGAGCGACGCCGAGGCGGCCGCGGGCCGAGCCCGCTCCGAGGCCGACGCGGCGACCCGGGCAGCGGCCGAGGCGGACGCGGCCGCCACCCGTGCCGAGGCCGCCGCCGAGCGGGCCCGCGCGAACTCGGACGCCGCCCAGGCCGCCAAGCTGAGGGCCGACGCCGCAGTGCGGACCGCGACCGCCGCCGTGGCGGAGTCGATCGCCGCCGCCCAGCACGCCGCCTCCGAAGCGAAGACGGCGGTCCAGCTCGCTGCCGAGGCCGAAGCCCACGCGAGGACCGCCAAGTCCCAGGCGAACGCGGCGCGGGCGGAGGTCGCCAAAGCCATGGCCGCCTCGGCGAAGGCCGTGGGCTTCGCCCACGTCACCGCGCAGGCGGCCGTGGACGCGGGGAAGGCAGCCGCGCAGGTCGCCAACCCGGCCAACGACGCGATCCAGCTCGGTTCCCCCTATGTGGACACCGACTCCGCCGCGAGCCTCGTCGTCCTGACAGGGCAGGCATCGAAGTCGATCGCCGAGCAGCAGAAGGCCGTCGCCGACGCCCACGCCAAGAACGCCCAGGCGGAGGCCGACGCAGCCAAGTCCCTCGCCGCCCAGGCGACGGCCGACGCCAAGGCCGCCTACCAGCACGCCGCCAACGCCTCCGGTTACGCCAGGGACGCCCGCGGCTACGCGAAGGAGGCCCTGGGTTACGCGGCCGACGCGGCGAGTGCCGCGGCCAAGGCCACGCAGTCGCTGGCCCGCACGGTCGAGTACGACCGCCAGGCCACCGAAGACGCGGCCGCGGCCGACGCGGCAGCCGGCCGCGCCGAGGGCTACGCCACCACGGCCCGAGCTTCAGCCGACCATGCCGCCCTCGACGCGGAAGCGGCCCACGCGGCAGCAGCGGAGGCCGAACAGGCGGCGAAGGACGCCCGAGCGGCGGCAGACCGCGCGGACGCGGCGGCGACAGAGGCCGAGCAGGCGGCGAAGGATGCCGACAAGTACGCGAAGGAGGCGCAGGAGGCGGCCGACAGGACCGAGCGGCAGGACAACGCCGGCCAGATCGAGACGGGCACCGTCTTCAACGAGGTCGGCGGCTCCATCGGCAACATGTTCTATGTCGTCGACCACTACAACAAGATCGGCC
This sequence comes from Streptomyces sp. NPDC102270, assembly GCF_044766405.1. Lineage (NCBI taxonomy): Bacteria > Bacillati > Actinomycetota > Actinomycetes > Kitasatosporales > Streptomycetaceae > Streptomyces > Streptomyces sp. NPDC102270. The sequence continues at coordinate 252,474 of NZ_JBIWLX010000004.1, forward strand.
AACCGGAGACCGTAGAGAAGACGGGCGGCTGCGACGGCTGGTGGGACAAGCTCTTCTACAACGGCGACTGCACGATGACCGTGAAGATCCGGTTCACGGCGGTCCTCGATGTGTACATGTGCACCGCGGAGGACCTGGATCTGGAGCAGTACAGGTGCCCGTCCGGCGCGACGATGTACGTGGACGAGGTCCAGACCAAGGAACTCTCCACCAAGGTCACGCACACCATCACGATCGCGGAGTACCAGAAGAACGTCGACCCGATCGACATCCTCTTCGGCAGCTGGATCAAGTGCGCTCAGAAGTTGACGCCGGGCGGTGCGGCAGGAGACGGGGTGGGGTGCGCCTGGGCGATCGTGGATATCGCCAGCCTGTTCGCCGGCAAGATCCTCCGACCCATCGCTGACGCTGTCAAGGCGGCGGACGCCGCAGCACGGACCGGCATCGGCTTCGCGGACGCGTGGAAGGGCCTGCGTGCCGTCGGCCTCACCGAGGCCGCGGTCGAGGGCATCGGGGCGAAGATCCTCAACACCTTCATCACGTGGTGCACCGCCAAGAAGCCACTCCCTATGGCGGCCGCGAGCGTCGATCCATGCCGGGGGATGATCGCCTACGGCAGCACCGAGATCGCTCTGATGGCATACAACGCCAGAAAGGCCGCGGGGATCAGTTCGGGCCGGAATGTCGCCGTCGCCAGGGTGCCAGGGTGGAACGACTCCCGGACCGGTGACTTCGTGGTCGGTTTCAGCAAGGGGAACAACTACCACTCGGAGAACCACATCCTGGACCAGCTGAAGGGAACCAAGTTCAAGCCGACCGATATCACTGAGCTGTACACCGACCGAAGCCCGTGTCCTGTGTGCGAGCCCTTGCTTGCAGACCAACTCAAGCCCGGGACCCCGATCTCCTGGGCGGTGCCCGACGGACCTGGTTCCTCGAACCTCCTCTACAGGTTCATCCAGCAGTTCGAGGGAAAGGCGTCCTTCCGGCCCGCTTCCCGGACCGCCGAGCCGTCCGCCGAGCAGTAGGGAACGTTCTGGGGGTGGTGGGCATCCATACGATGTCCACCACCCCCTCCTGAAGAAGAAGGGCCATGTCCGAGTACGGTTTTGTCCACGCATCCAGTGAAGTCCTCGACGCCCGGAACGCGTTGGCCGACCAAGTGATCCAGGCACTCCGACGTTCCGGCCTGCCTGCCTTCCGCGAGCGGGAACCCGCGACGGTGGACCGAGCGGGCGCCGTGGTTCATGTCGAACCCGACGCCGAGACCGCCTCGGCGTCCGTGTCCGTGGAATGGAGATGCGACCCCGGCGCGATCCAGACGGCCGTCGACAGCCTCTCTTCGGGCAATCCTGACGCGCCGGTCGTCCGCTATCCCGGCGTGATCGGGCTGCACATGCAGAATGCGCTGATCAAGATCCTGTTGTCGGCGGGGATCATCGCCACACAGGACAACGACACCATGAACCCGGAAGGTGTCCTGGTCTTCGGGCTGATGACCGACCTTCCGCCCGCCCTCAGGCCCACTTTCGTTCCCCCGGGGCGGGAGACCGATGACTGAATCGGACCTACACGGATGGCGGGGAGGTCTTGACCGCCTCTGATCCGCTCGCTTTCCAGGCCCCGCCGAAGTCGGACCACACCGACTTCGGCGGGCCGGCCGCATTCCAAGGACCCACATGGGTTACAGCCTGTACCTCTGCCGTTTTGCCGACGGACAGCCCATCCCCATGGACGAGACCGCGATACGCGACGTCCTCGGCCCCGTCACCGTCGGCGGCATGCCGGCCACCGGTCTCCCGGGCCCCTGGGACCTCGAAGCCGAGGACGGCGGCGGATCGGAGGTCTACGGCGATGCCCTCGGCCTCACTTACCACCGCTTCTCTCCCGGGCAGATCCTGGACCGCGTGGCCGAACTCGCCCGCCGCACCCGTGCCGCCGTCCTGCCGCTCGACTGCCCGGTGATCCTCACGAGTGAGGCCGACCGGAGACACCTCCCGGAGAGCCTCCGCGCGGAGGTGATCGTGCTCGCGCCCGCCGCTCTCACCGGAAGCGCGATCCAGCTCCTGATCTCCTGGCCGGAACCCCGTCAACGCCCCGTCCTCCCCCGGTTCCCCTACCACCCCAGCCCGGTCGCCACCGGCTCCGTCACCACCTCCGACGCCCCCTGCGTGTGCTGCGGGCAGGAACGCGGCTGGGTGTACACCGGCCCCGTCTACGCCGCCGACGCCCCGGACAGCGGCATCTGTCCGTACTGCATCGCCTTCGGCAACGCCGCCGAGCGCTACGGCGCCACCTTCATCGACGGTATCGAGGGTGCCGTACCCCAGAACGTCGCGGAAACCCTCCTGAAGTGCACCCCCGGATTCCTCGCCTGGCAGACCCCGAACTGGCTGACCCACTGCGGCGACGGCGCCGAATTCCTCGGTCCCGCCGGAGCAAAGGAGCTCGAGAAGTACCCGGACGCCGTCGACCACCTCCGCCAACGGTGGCCGGACGACCGGTTCGACGACTTCCTCGCCTCCCTCGACAAGGTCGGCCGGCCCACCGCGTACCTCTTCCGCTGCCGGGTCTGCGCCACCCACCTCGCCTACGCGGACTTCACTGACCACGCCAGAAAAGGCACCCCACAGCCCGACGTGACCCACTCCACCCCCCACCCCGTTCAAACTCCGTTAACAATGGACTGTGATCTCCCCGGTCTCCCCGATGCCCCGGAGCGCCCACCGGCACAAGCCGGAGGCGACTCCCTACGTCGACCTCACCCGCTCCGAGTGGAGTGCGCTGCGCGAGAAGACGCCGCTCCCGCTGAACGCCGAAGAGGTCGAGAAGCTGCGGGGTCTCGGTGACGTCATCGACCTCGACGAGGTGCGGGACATCTACCTCCCGCTCTCCCGGCTCCTGAACCTCTACGTCGGCGCCACGGACGGTCTCCGAGGCGCCCTGAACACCTTCCTGGGCGAACAGGGCTCCCAGTCCGGCACCCCGTTCGTCATAGGGGTCGCCGGATCGGTCGCGGTGGGGAAGTCCACCGTCGCCCGTCTTCTCCAGGCCCTGCTCTCCCGCTGGCCCGAGCACCCGCGCGTGGAGCTGGTCACGACCGACGGGTTCCTGCTCCCCACCCGGGAGCTGGAGGCCCGCGGGCTCATGTCGCGCAAGGGCTTCCCGGAGTCGTACGACCGCCGCGCGCTGACCCGTTTCGTCGCCGACATCAAGGCGGGCAAGGACGAGGTCACCGCCCCCGTCTACTCCCACCTGATCTACGACATCGTCCCCGACCAGCGGCTCACCGTCCGCCGCCCCGACATCCTGATCGTCGAGGGTCTCAACGTCCTGCAGCCCGCCCTCCCCGGCACGGACGGCCGCACCCGCGTCGGTCTCGCCGACTACTTCGACTTCAGCGTGTACGTCGACGCGAGCGCCGAGGACATCGAGCGCTGGTACCTCAGCCGGTTCAAGAAGCTGAGGCAGACCGCCTTCCAGAACCCCGACTCGTACTTCAGGAAGTACACCCAGGTCTCGGAGGAGGAGGCCGTCGACTACGCGCGCACCCTCTGGCGCACCATCAACAAGCCCAACCTGGTCGAGAACATCGCCCCCACCCGCGGCCGCGCCACCCTCGTCATCCGCAAGGGCCAGGACCACAAGGTGCGCAAACTCAGCCTCCGCAAGCTCTAGAAACCCGCGCCTGTTAAATAGGCGCCATGCTGCATCTGCGCCTGATCACACCGGCCGACAAGACCGACGACGTGGTCCGACTCATCGAGAAGACGGTCGGCACCACGCACCTCGTCGTCATGCCGGGCGCCGCCCGCAACCCGGCGGGTGACGTCGTGATGTGTGACGTGGCCCGCGAAGCCGGTGACGAACTCATCGGCGAGCTGCGGAAGTTGGACCTCGACAAGACCGGATCCATCGCCGTCGAGAACATCGACCTGTCCCTCTCCGACCGCGCGGACAAGGCCGAGGACGACGCACCGGGCGAAGGTGTGGACGCGGTCATCTGGGAGCACCTGACCGACGCGACGCACGAGGAGTCGACGCTCTCCATCACCTATCTCGCCTTCATCACGCTGGCCACGATGATCGCGGCCTGCGGTGTGGTGCTGGACAACGCGATCCTGATCGTGGGCGCGATGGCGGTGGGCCCGGAGTTCGGGCCCCTGGCGGCCTTCAGCACGGCGATCGTGCAGCGCACGCCACGCCTGGCGGTGCGCTCACTGATCGCCCTGCTGGTGGGCTTCGCGGCGGCGATGGCGGTGACGGTCGGCTTCACCTGGTTCATGGACGCCCTGAACCTGTTCCACAAGTCCGACCTGGAGGGCGACCGCCCCAACACCGCCTTCGTCTACGCCCCCGACGCCTTCTCGTTCGTGGTGGCGGTCCTGGCGGGAATCGCCGGCACCCTCAGCCTGACCTCTGCGAAGTCGGGGGCCCTGGTGGGAGTGGCCATCTCCGTCACCACGGTCCCGGCGGCGGCCAACGCGGCGGTGGCCCTGGCCTACGGCGACATGGACCAGACGGTCGGCTCCACGAACCAACTCCTGCTGAACCTGCTGGGCATCGTCCTGGCAGGCACCCTCACCCTGCTCTTCCAGAAGTGGCTGTGGCGCAAGCGCTCCTGAAGGGGCGCGGGGCTGATCAACCCTCCCGCGTATCAACCCTCCCGCCGCGTCGCGGGTACCTACGACCCGAACGCCGCGACCAGCTTCCTGCCGCACACCGGTCCCGGGAACCCCGCCGGCGCCGCCGACCCCCCACCGCCGTACTCCGGCATCGCGGCACGGCCGATCCGACGGCCGTCATGCCGCCGGTGCCGCCGGTGCCGCCCGGATCCTGCCCGGCAACTCACCCCAGCGCCGACTTCACCGCATCCGCCAGCCGCCCCGCCACCGACCGGGCCTGATCGATGTCCGCCGCCTCGACCATCACCCGCACCAGCGGTTCGGTCCCCGACGGTCGCAGCAACACCCGCCCGGTGGCGCCCAGGTCACGCTCGGCCTCGGTCACGGCCGCCGCCAGCTCGCCGGAGGTCGAAACCCGCGACCGGTCGACGTCGGGCACGTTGATCAGCACCTGAGGAAGCCGCTCCATCACAGAGGCCAGCTCCTTCAGTGACCGCCCGCTCTCCGCGACGCGAGCCGCCAGCATGAGCCCGGTCAGCGTCCCGTCCCCGGTCGTGGCGTGGTCGAGGATGATGACGTGCCCGGACTGCTCGCCTCCGAGGGCGTACCCGTGCTGCTTCATCTCCTCCAGCACGTACCGGTCCCCGACGGCGGTCTGGACGAGCCGGAGCCCCTCCCGCTCCAGCGCCAGTTTGAAGCCCAGGTTCGACATGACCGTCGCGACGACGGTGTCGGACCGCAGCGCCGACCGATCCCTCATCGCCAGCGCGAGTACGGCCATGATCTGGTCGCCGTCCACCTCCTCGCCGGTGTGGTCGACGGCCAGGCACCGGTCGGCGTCCCCGTCGTGCGCGATGCCGAAGTCGGCCCCGTGCTCGACGACGGCGGCCTTCAGCGGTCCGAGATGCGTGGAGCCGCAACCGTCGTTGATGTTGAGCCCGTCCGGCTGGGCCCCGATGGTGATCACCTCGGCGCCGGCCCGCGAGAACGCCTCCGGTGACACCCAGGCGGCAGCGCCGTGGGCCTCGTCGAGGACGATCTTCAGCCCGTCGAGCCGGTTCGGCAGTACGGCGATCAGATGGGCCACGTACTTGTCGAAGCCCTCGGTGTACTCGCGGACCCGGCCGACACCGCCGCCGGTCGGCCGCTCCCAGGGCTCACCGTGCCGGTGCGCGTCGTAGATCGCCTCGATCCGGTCCTCCAGCTCGTCGTCGAGCTTGTGCCCGCCGCGCGCGAGGAACTTGATGCCGTTGTCGGGCATGGCGTTGTGGCTGGCGGAGAGCACGACGCCGAGGTCGGCGCCGAGCACACCGGTGAGATACGCCACGGCGGGCGTGGGCAGCACGCCGACCTTCAGCACGTCCACGCCGGCGCTCGCCAGGCCCGCGACCACGGCGGCCTCCAGGAACTCCCCGGACGCACGCGGATCCCGTCCCACCACCGCGGTCGGCCGGTGGCCCTGGAACGTACCCGCCTCGGCCAGTACGTGCGCCGCCGCGACGGACAGACCGAGCGCCAGCTCGGCCGTCAGATCCGCGTTGGCGACACCGCGCACGCCGTCCGTGCCGAAGAGTCGTCCCACTTGTCCTCCTGAGGAAGCGTCAGTTACGGAGATCATCCGATCACATGAGCCTTTGAGCGCCTTGTGCCGTTATACGCCCGAGGCTGTGATAAACGAACGCCCCGGCGGCACTGTGGCGTGCCGCCGGGGCGAACGGACGTACTGCTGACTCGCGGGAACGAGCCGGTACGAGCAGAACAGGCAGCGAGATTAACGCTTGCTGTACTGCGGGGCCTTGCGGGCCTTCTTGAGACCGGCCTTCTTGCGCTCGACCGCACGGTCGTCGCGACGGAGGAAGCCGGCCTTCTTGAGGGCGCCGCGGTTGTTGTCCACGTCGGCCTCGTTCAGCGCGCGGGCGACACCGAGACGGAGCGCACCGGCCTGGCCGGAGACGCCGCCACCGGAGATGCGGGCGACGACGTCGTAGCGGCCCTCGAGCTCGAGCACCTTGAAGGGCTCGTTGACTTCCTGCTGGTGCACCTTGTTCGGGAAGTAGTCCTCGAGGGTGCGACCGTTGATCTTCCACTTGCCGGTGCCCGGGACGATCCGGACGCGGGCGATGGCGTTCTTACGACGGCCCAGGCCGGCGGCCGGCTGGGGGTCGCCGAAACGGCCGGCGAGCGACTCCGAGGTGTACTCGCCCTCGACGGGCACCTCGGACTCGGTGGTGTAGCTGTCGATGTCGACGAGCTCGGTCTCGGTCTCTTCGACCGGCTGCTCAACAGTGGTCTCGGCCACGATGCTCCTCAGATTCTTTTCTGTCTTAGGGGGTGGCCGGAACTACTGCGCGACCTGGGTGATCTCGAACGGCACCGGCTGCTGGGCAGCGTGCGGGTGCTGGTCGCCCGAGTAGACCTTCAGCTTGGAGAGCATCTGACGGCCCAGGGTGTTCTTGGGGATCATGCCCTTGATGGCCTTCTCGACGGCCTTCTCGGGGTTCTTCGCCAGCAGCTCGTCGTAGCGGACGGAGCGCAGACCACCCGGGTAGCCGGAGTGGCGGTACGCCAGCTTCTGGGTCTTCTTGTTGCCGGACAGGTGAACCTTGTCGGCGTTGATGATGATGACGAAGTCGCCCATGTCCATGTGCGGGGCATAGGTCGGCTTGTGCTTGCCACGGAGGAGGTTCGCAGCGGTGGTGGCCAGACGGCCCAGGACGATGTCCTGAGCGTCAATGACGTGCCACTGGCGAGTCACATCGCCGGGCTTGGGGCTGTACGTACGCACTTCGCAGCCTTCTTCTTCAGTGGATGGGTGCTGACACATGGCATCACTGAAGCGATCGTGCAGCTGGGGACGACAATGGCCGGGGACGCTGCCCGTATGCCGCCCACTGGTAACTGCTCCAGGGAACCTACGTAAGGGCCTCTCGCGTGAGAACGACCAAGCCGATACGCATAACAAACCGCAAGGTTACCCGCGCTGCCCCGGACGGGTCAAAACGAGTCGGCCGCGGCAAGCGTCACAGCACCTCGGGGACCGAGATGTGCACCCCTGCCGGAAAGGTCCCCGGGAGCCCCGCGAGAGGCCCCGCAGCACCTCCCGTCCCCCGTCTAAGATGCGCCCCATGAGCTTTGGGCAGCAGGGGGGACCCCCGTCCCAGTGGGATCCCTGGAAACCGCAGTCACAGCAGCCGTGGGGCGACGGCGGGAGCGAGCAGACTCCGGACTGGGCCGCGCTCGCCGAGGCCTCCGAGATCCGCAACCGACGGCGTCGGCTGTTCTTCATCGTCGGCGGCGCGCTCGCCACGGTCGCGATAGGCACCGCCGTGGCGATGGCCGTCGTGTCGGCGAACGGCGACGACGGGGCGAACAAGCCGACGTCCTCGCTGTCGGCCGCCGCGATCCCCAGCGCGACCGGGACCGCCCCGTCGTTCGCGCCGACCAGCGCCCCGCCGCCGCTGGACCCGAAGGACTTCATCGCCAGCAAGGCCAAGGACACGGCCCCGCTCAGCACGAAGATCCTCTTCCCGGGCACCCAGCTGACCATGGGCTCGACCGTGTACAAGAAGGGCACGACCTCCGACACGAAGAACTGCGCCGCGGCCGACAGCGTCCAGGCCAGCCTCGGCAAGATCCTCAACGCCCACGGCTGCACCCAGTTCATGCGCGTCAGCTACACCAAGGACGGCGTCTCGGTGACGGTCGGCGTGGCCGTCTTCGACACCGAGACCCAGGCGACGAAGGCGAAGAGCCAGGTCAACACCAAGAAGGACATCGTCAAGTCGCTGTCCGGCGGCGCGGTCAAGGCCTTCTGCAACTCCGCGATCTGCCGCACGACCTCGAACTCCTACGGCCGCTACGCCTACTTCACCATCGCCGGCTTCGCGAGCGGCAAGAACGTCACGGAGAAGGACACCGCGGTCTTCGGCATCGGCGACAACCTGGCCGAGTTCACCTTCCGCCAGATCCACCGCCGCGGCGAGGCACAGGCTTCGACGGCCGCGGGCGAGTGACCCGGCGCGCCGAGGCGCGCCGGGTCCGGTCAGGTCAGGTCCGCTCCCCGGAGCCGCTCAGGGCGGCCTCGGGATACGGCACGACGGGTTCCGGCAGGCTGCCGGCCGTCCGCCGGCTCCCGGCCGTCCTGAAGACCCAGGTGCGGTAGGACCAGAAGCGGAAGAGCGTCGCCACGCCGATGCCGATGAACTTGCTGACGTTGGTGGCGAGCGTGCCGTCCCAGCCGAACCCGTAGGTCGTGGCATAGAGGACCGAGTTCTCGATGACCAGTCCGATCGCGCTGAACAGCAGGAAGAGGGTGAGTTCCTTCCTGCGGCTGTTGCGGTCCTCCTGAGCCCGTTTGCGGTACGCGAAGTACCGCAGCCCGAGGTAGTTGCTCAGGATCGCGACGACCGTGGCCAGGACGCTCGCCCTGACCGTCTGCCAGTCCGTGACAGTCCTGACGAGGTTGAAGACCGCGAGATTGACCACGAAGCCCGAGGCCCCCACCATGCCGAACTTCGCGATCTCGCGGTACAGCTTCCCCCACCGGGAGGGAAGCGCGTGGCGTCCGCTCACCATCCCGCTCAGTCCCGTCGGTTGCGCATTCGCAGTCGCAGCGGCACCAGCGCCGACTCCAGCTGCGTCGCGAGGTTCATCTTGGAGACGCCCTCGGTGCGCTCCTCGAAACGGATCGGGATCTCGACCGCGCTGTGACCGGCCCGCACGGCCTTGAACTTCAGCTCGACCTGGAAGCTGTACCCGGCGCTGTCCAGGGTCGCGAGGTCGATGTCACGCAAGGTGGCGGCCGACCACAGGTTGAAGCCCGCGGTGATGTCCCGGATCTTGGTGCCGAGCACGGTCCGGGCGTACCGGTTGGCGAAGCGGGAGAGCAGGACGCGGTGCCTGCCCCACTCCTCGTCCAGTGAGCCGCCCTCCACGTACCGGCTGCCGACGACCAGGCCCACCCCGGACGCCACGGCCGTACCGAGCATGCGTGGGACCGCTTCCACCGGGTGGCTGCCGTCGGCGTCCATCTGGACGACGTACACGGCGCCCTCGTCCAGGGCGGCGCTCATGCCGGCGACGTAGGCGCGCCCGAGGCCGTCCTTCTCGGTCCGGTGCAGCACGCTCATGCGGCGCCGTCCGTCCGCGTTGTACTTCTCGGCGAGCTCCTCGGCGATCTGTCCTGTACCATCCGGACTGGAGTCGTCCACTATCTTCAAGTGGAGCCCGCTGAGCGGCAGTTGAAGCACCGCCTCGGCCATTCTCGGCAGGTTGGCGGCTTCGTTGTACGTGGGCATCACCACGGTGACAGGCACGTCCGCCCCCACGTCGTACGTCATCTTCTTTTCCCTCCCCAATTGATTACTCCCCCCGCCGGACGCGGGTCGTCCCGCGTCCGGAACCCGGCTCAGGTGTGCACCTTGCGCTTGGCGGCGTCGTCCTTGTCCTCGGACGGGTCGTCCGTCGCCGCGCGTGTCCTTTCGAGGAGCACGAGCTGGAGGTAGTTCAGCTTCTTGGTCCGCACGACCTTGAAGCTCTTCTGGATCACGGTCGCCGTCGTCTTCGGCATGCCGCTGAACGGCTGCCCGTCGAGCGTCGTCGACACGAGCCACAGTCGGTCGGCCTTGGCCAGGCACCTCGCGGAATCCGGGCATTCGAGCGCGCCGAACGACCCCAGTTCCTGCGGAGTGCGGTACATCAGCGAGTCGCGCGGGCGGCCGGCGTCGTCCCGGAGCTCGTAGTCCATGGCCCGGCGCTCGGACATCACACCGCTGAAGACGATGCCGTCGCCCTTCTTCTGCCCGGCCTCGATGAGCTGGGCGGCGCCGCGGAAATCAGGCTCGCCCAGTGCGTTCTGCCGGGTCTCACGGATGCCGGGCAGCGACTGGAAGGCGAGCCCGGCAACCGCCGCCGCCACGAGCGCCCAGCCGAGGCCTCGCCGCGCCGCCGCCCCCGTACCGGCCTTCGCGCCGACCACCGGCCCTGCAAGCCGGACCACGGCGACGGCCGCGAGCAGTACCCAGGCGGGCGCGGTGAAGAGCAGGTAGCGCGGCAGGAAGAGGTGCAGCTGCGCGGCGGTGGCGTAGGTCGCCACGGGCGGCAGCACGATCCAGACGGCCAGCGGAAGGGCACGCCGTCCCGCGAAGAACAGCCCGAGCGCGCCGAGCGCCATGACCGGCACGGCCACCGCCCAGGACCCGAAGAGGTTCTTGGGGAAGTCGAGCAGGTCCTTGAGCACCGGATTGTTCCAGGCGATCTGTCCGCTCTGCCCCGAGCCGGAGACGGCCATGGGAATGACGAAGCACATGCCCAGGGTGCAGGCCGCGGCATAGGCCCAGCCCACGATCTTGTCGCCGGCCCGCCGGGCGATGAGGATCATCACCAGATGCGCGCCCAGGACGGCCATCGAGGCCAGGTGGCTCCAGCCGATCAGCGGCACCGACAGCGTGTAGGCGACCCACACCTTGAACGACGGCTTGTCCAGCGCCCTGGCGAGCAGCAGTGTCGACAGCAGCACCGCTGCCACCGCGAAGGCGTACGGGCGGATCTCCTGCCCGTACCGCGTGGTGACCGGCACGACGGCGAAGGCGAGCCCCGCGAGCAGTCCCACCTGTGTGGTGAACAGCCGCCGCCCGAGCAGGGCCAGCAGGCCCGCGGAGGCCGCCATGGCCACCGCACCGGGGATGCGCATCGCGGTCGGGGAGTCCCCGGCGAGGGCGATCCAGAGGTGCATGAGCACGTAGTACGGCGTGAACACGACGTCGATGGAGCGGATCAGCAGGCTCAGGTCGTGGAAGGACAGCGTGGCCGCCCACCAGGTGGCGTGCTCGTCGCGCCACAGCTGGCGGTCACCGATCCCGCGCAGGATCAGAGCGAGGGCGAGCGCCGTGGGCACGAGAAAGACCACCGCGGTGGCGAGCCGCCCGCCCTTTTGGCCCTCGGGCTCCTTCTCGGCCGGCTCGTCCGCGGGTGGCTGTGGGTCGACCGGTTCCGGAGCGGCGGGCTCGGGAGCGTACGAGTCCTGCCTGCCCGGATACCTGCCCGGATCGGCGTACTGGCCAGGAACGCCGTACGCGCCCGGGTCGGCGTAGCCGCCCTGGCCGCCGGCGTACGTGCCCTGCCCGGCGTAGGCGCCCTGTTCCGCGTAGGGATCGTGGCCGCCCGCGGCATCGGGGTAGCCGCCACCGTACGGAGCGGGGGCATGGGGACTCATCGCTTCACCCAAATCCGGTAGGCGTGATCTCCGCTGCTCGTGGTGTACGGGAACACGGCCGCCAGCCGGTAGTGGGAGTTGTTCTTCAACCCCTCCTTCACCGCTTCGTACGTCACCGGGCTGACGTTGCCGTGCATCACGATCGCGTCGAACTTTCCGTCGCGGACGGCCTGGCGGAACGCGTCGGGGCCGGTGTACTGCTTGCCGTCCTTGCCGCGGTAGTCCATGAAGTAGGAGTTCTGCCACTGCGTCCAGTCGGTCCTGTCCCGCAGGTAGTAGGCGGGGACCTCCTGCTCCTCGGCGAGGTAGGTGCCCTTCTTGTCGACGACCGTGCGCAGGTACGCGGTCATCTGCGTGGAGTCCGGGAAGCTGTACGCCCGTTGGGCCTGCACCATGCCGAACACGAGGGTGACGACGTACAGCAGGATCCCGAGCTGTGGATGCCGGAAGTGCGGGCCGACCAGGCGGGCCATGCCGAGGCCGGCCAGCGGCGCGGCGAAGAACAGTCCGAAGCCGACGTGCTTGTAGAGCGAGATCTCGGTGTGGAGGTGGATCTGGTAGGCGGGAGCGAGCAGCGCGGTGCCCGTCAGTACCAGGCCGAGCGCGGCCCGCCGCCAGCGCCCCGGGGTCTCGCCGCCGATCCACGGCATCTCGCCCATCCGCGCGCGCAGTGCGTAGGCGATCGTGCCGCCGAGCGCGGCCAGAAAGACCAGCCCGCCCCACTCCGCGCTGTGCTGGAGCATCGTCGCCGCCGCGTCCGTGCCCTTCGCACGGTCGGTGGTGGTGGAGCTGATGCCGCCCAGCGGACCGGAGAAGTAGTAGCCGATCCCGAGCAGGACCGCGATGCCCGTCCCCAGCACGACGCCCCGGCCCAGCGCGCGGGGGCCGCGGTGCCGGTGTGCGGTGATCACCGCGAGAACCACCAGGGTCGGAAGGTACAGACCGGAGGCGTACTTCACGCCGAAGGCCAGTGCGGCCGGCGGTGCCGCGAGCAGCACGGCCATGGACTTCATCCGGTCGGTGCGCACCACCGCCCAGGCGGACAGTCCGAGCAGGAAGATGGCAGCGGCGTCGTACGTGGCGAAGTTGCCGAGCACCATCGTCGACTGGAGCACCGAGAAGAGCGCGGCCGCGCCGAGCGCGGCGCGCAGGTTGAACAGCCGCCTGGTCAGCGAGTACAGCAGCGTGGTGGCGCCCAGCATGAACAGCAGGCTGACCACGCGTACACCGGCGAGGCCGAACTGGCTGTCCACGGCGCCGGCGAGCACCGGATACAGCTTGGGGTGCCCGGAGAAGTAGGCCGCGAAGTCCACCGGCAGTTTGGTGCCGTGCAGCAGGTTGGCCAGCTCGTAGTGGCCCGACGCGATGTAGAGCGCCTCGTCCTGGAAGGCCGTCCCGGTCAGCCGCAGGGAGAGCCCCGCCTGCACGAGCAGAATGCACAGCAGCACCCCGCGCCCGAGCAGCTTGCTGCGCCGCGTGTCCACCGCCCACGACGACTCCGCGACGGGCGGCAGCGTGTAGGCGGCCTTTTGCGGCTCCGGCTCCGCGGCCGTGGGAGCCGCCGGTTCGGGCTCGACGGCGGTGTAGGAGGCGTACGGGTCGAAGGGCGCGAAGGTGTCGTACGCCTGCTGGTCGGTGTACGAGGACGTCCGGTCGTGGACGTCGAAGCGCCAGCTGCCGGTCTCGGTGAAGTGGCCGGGCTGATAGCCGCCGGCCTGTTCCTGGTCCGGCGAGCGGTCCGACGAGCGGTCCGGCGAGCGGTCCGGCTGCGCCTGGGGGCGGGTCTGGGCCTGCTGCGCATACTGCCGCAGGCTCTCCCGCTGCGCGTACCGCCGCCCGCTGTCGTCGGTGTGACCGTACTGCTGCTGATTCCCCTGGCCGTGCTGCTGCCCGTACGCGTATGCGTCACGCAACTCGGAGTCGTCCGCCCACGTGGGCGTGGTGGGATCGCTCATGGCTTCGTCACATCGAATCCGAAGTCCGGGTCCGCGGCCTGCTCCTTGAAGGTCTTCTCGGACAGCGGACCGCTGTTGATGCGCCAGTCCGTCTCCTTGTCGAAGTTGAACCAGACGAACCCGATGACGTCGTCGCGCTCGGCGGTCCCCCGGAAGAGGGACTTGATGTCGGCGGGCTTGCGCTCACCGGCCTGCGCGGCGGTCTCCGCGATGATGAACGGTTTCTTCGTGAAGGCACGGATCTGGGTCATCGTCGGCCCGTACAGCGTCTGGTACGTGCTCGGGCCGGTGGCCCCGTAGTAGCCGATGACACCGACCCAGTCGACGTAGTCGTCGCCCGGCCAGTACGGCTTGAGCTTCACCTTCGGCATCGGGTGGGTGACGTTCGGGCTCCACACCCAGATGACCTGGGTGGCGCCCTCGTCGTCGAAGATGTCGTGGATGTGCTTGTACGCGGCGGTGAACTGGGCGGCGGTGGTCTTCTTGGTGCCCCACGGGTACCAGAAGCCGTTCATCTCGTGCCCGAAGCTGATCGCCACGGGCAGGTTCAGTTCCTTGACGGACTGCGCGTACTCGTGGATGTACGCGTCCTCCTTGCCCGAGGCGATGTCCTTCATGCTCGTCTTGAACGGCTCCCAGGCGATGAACGACACCGCGCCGTAGTCCCAGGAGTTCTGCACGAGCCGCTGCTCGTACTGGTCGCCCCAGGCCGAGTAGAACTCCAGCAGGTTGGGCTTCTTGCCGGCCCGCCCGGCGAAGTCCTCGACGGATGTCATCTTGGCGGGGGCGCCGTCGGCGGCAAGGCCCAGGTACTTCTTCTTCGGCTCCAGCAGCGGCCGCACGTCGTACGGCGGCTCGGGCTTGGCCGACCCGGTGGCCTCGGCCGTGCCGGTGGCGTCCGGTTGCTCGCCCTGGCTGCGCTCGTACTGGGAGCGGCCCTCGTCGGAGAACGTGCTGCATCCGGCCGTCAGCGCGCCGGCGAGCAGGACGGCGGCCAGCACCCGCACGGGACGCAGGGCTCGTACCTGGCGTACGGAGAGACTCATGCGGTCGCTTCCTGCATTTCCTGGGCGTGCGGCTGGACGAGAACACGGCCGACGACCATGGCGTAGAAGAGGCCGGCGGACAGCATCAGCGCGAAGTCCGGCGGATAGAGGGTGAGCATGCGCCAGGCCGCGATGATGATCCAGGCCACGGCGGTGCCGCCGGTCCAGAGGATCATGCAGTTCCAGTAACGGCGCATGCCGTTCTTCTTGGCGCCCGCCGAACCGGTGGGCTTCCAGCCCATCGGGCGGCCCCGCATCACGTCCCAGACGGCGAAGACATGCGACCACCCGTACATGATGCGGACGGCCCAGGCCTCCAGCCGGTACGGCGCCCGGTGCCAGAGCGGCAGCACCAGCGTCACGTACGCGACGCTCGGCAGCACCCAGAGGGTGGCCTCGGCGCGCATCAGGTCCGGGCGAAGGATCATCAGGCCGAGCGGGATGATCGGCGCGATGAACGTGGCGAGCGCGGTCTGGAGGTAGTAAAGGAAGCCCGAGACGTAGCAGAGCCGCGTCTTGAACTTGAGGTCCATCTCCCAGAACCGCTTGCTGGTGAGCAGCTCCAGCGAGCCCATGCACCAGCGGTACTGCTGGTTGTGGAACGCACCGGCCGTGTCCGGGCACACGCCGGCGGACAGCGCGACGGGCACGTAGCGCAGCTTCCAGCCGAGGGCCCGCAGATCGAAGCCGGTGTACATGTCCTCGGAGTGCTCGATCAGCGTGATGCCGCCGGTCTGCTCCAGGGCCGCGCGCCGGTAGACGGCGCACGAGCCCACGCAGATGGACCCGTCATGGTCCTCACGGGAGGTCTGGACGGAGCGGTAGAACTGCTCCTGCACGGCGCCCGCGCCGCGCTCGATCCAGTTCTGCGCGTCGACGATGCGGAAGAACTGCGGCGACTGCACGATGGCGACCTTCTCGTCGTCGTCCATGTGCGGCAGCAGTTCGTCGAGCAGGTCGGCGCGCGGCGCGAAGTCGGCGTCCAGGATGAGGATGTGGTCGCCGTCGGTCTTCTCGAAGGCGTGGTTGAGGTTGCCGGCCTTCTTGAACCAGCCGCGGTTGGGCCGCACCACGTAGTGGAACCCGAAGTCGGCGGCCATGGCCCCGACCTCGTCCTCGGCGGCGTCGTCGAGGACGTACGTCTTCACGACGCCCTGATAGCTGGCGGCCAGCCGGTTCACATGGACCCAGGTGTTGTGGAGCACCTCCAGGGGCTCACCGCACACCGGCAGGAAGATGTCCACGCTCGGATACCTCGCGGGCCGCCACGCGCGGACGAGGCGCTTGTGCCCCTTGACGTCGAAGTCCTTGCTCAGCCCGTCCAGGTACAGCGAGATCAGGTAGTCCGCGACCACGAAGGCGAGCAGCGGCATCGTCAGCCAGAACCACGGGCTGGACGCGGTGAACAGGAGCTGGCTCACGGCCAGGCACGCGAAACTGATCAGTGAGCCCACCGTCAGAACCCACAGGTGTCGGCGCGTATAGGAGTACTTCTCGGCGTCGTCCGGCGGCTGCGGCAGGAGTCCGTGGTTCTCCACGACCCGCCTGCGCCTCCGAGGGCGCGCGGCAGCGCCAACTGCACTAGTCATCAAACCCCCCAGGACCGCACCGGCCCTGCCTACCCCACCCGAATACCGGCCATCCCCATAATTCGAACTCTCGACCGGACCGCGAAAGCATAACCGGATTTTCGCTTTACGTCTCAACCTTCATGTTAAGTGAGGGTTTCATCACGGGTCACAGGGGTAACAGCGACGCCCCAGTGCACAATCAGCCCAACTGATGATAAGAACAACCACTCAGTCTTCACGTTTGTGCCGTACCTGTGACCGCTCCGGGCGCGGACGCCAGAGGGGGGTTCCGATTTGCCCGGGTTTCTCATGCCCGCACGCGGTGGCCGTCACCGCAGCCGACGGCGCACATGGCTGCTCTCCGTCGTCGCCGCAGCCGTCGCGGCGCTGATCGGCACGACGATCAGCCTGATCGCGTCCTCCGCCCAGGCCGACCAGAACACCCAGGGTGTGGACAATCTGCGCACCAACTGGGACCAGGACGAATCCTCGCTCTCCCCCGCGGTCGTCCAGTCCTCCGCCTTCGGCCGGCTCTTCGCCACCAAGCTGGACGGACAGATATACGCCCAGCCGCTGGTGCTGGGCGACCAGGTGATCGCGGTCACCGAGAGCAACACCCTGTACGGCCTCGACCGCACGACCGGTGCGATCGAGTGGAGCAAGAACTACGGACCGGCCTGGCCGGCCTCGGCGATCGGCTGCGGAGACCTGGTGCCCAACGTGGGCGCCACCGCGACCCCCGTCTACGACTCCGCCACCGACTCCCTCTACTTCACCACCAAGGTCGACGACGGCACCTCCACGCACCGCCACCCGAAGTGGCTGATGCACGCGGTGGACCCGGCCTCCGGAGCCGAACGCGCCGGGTGGCCGGTCACCATCGCCGGAAGCCCCGTCAACGACCCGGGCAACGAGTTCGACGCCTTCTACGAACAGCAGCGCCCCGGCCTGCTGTTGATGGACGGCGTCGTCTACGCGGGCTTCGGCGGCCACTGCGACGCGTGGCCGTACCGCGGCTATGTGGTCGGCGTGAGCACCACCGGACACAGCATCACCTCGATGTGGGCGTCGGTGACCGGTGCCAGCACGGGCGGCGCCGGTATCTGGCAGTCCGGCGGCGGACTGGTCTCGGACGGGTCCGGCCGGATCTTCTTCAGCACCGGCAACGGCATCAGCCCGGCGCCCGGGCCCGGCAAGACCGTTCAGGGCACCCTCGCCGAGTCCGTCGTACGCCTCCAGGTGGGCGAGGACAACAGCCTCAGCACCGCCGACTTCTTCAGCCCCAGCGACGCCGCGACCCTGGACCTGACCGACCAGGACATCTCCTCGGGCGCCCCGATGGCGCTGCCGGACGGCTTCGGTACCAGCGAGCACCCCCACCTGCTGATTCAGCAGGGCAAGGACGGGCGCATCTTCCTGCTCGACCGCGACAACCTCGGCGGCATGGGCCAGGGCCCCCAGGGCGGCGACGCCGCGGTGAGCAAGTCCGGCCCCTACCAGGGCATGTGGGGACACCCCGCGTTCTGGGGCGGCGACGGCGGCTATGTCTACGTCGTCGGCAACCAGGGCCCGCTGCGCGCACTCAAGTACGGCGTGCGCAACGGCGGTACGCCCGCGCTCACCCTCACCGGCCAGAGCCAGGACACCTTCGGCTACACCAGCGGCTCTCCCCTGGTCACGTCCGACGGCACGGACGAGTCCAGCGCCCTGGTGTGGATGACCTCCGCGAGCAACGCCTCCGGTGCCGACGGCACCCTGCGCGCCTACAGCCCCACCCCCGACGGCAACGGTCTGCTCCAGCTGCTGTGGTCCGCGCCCATCGGCACGGCGACGAAGTTCAGCACGCCGACCGCAGCCCACGGCAAGGTGTACGTCGGCACCCGCGACGGTGTCCTCTACGGCTTCGGCAGCCCCGCCAGGACCGCCCTGACCGCGTCCTCGCTGGACTTCGGCCAGGTCGCCACGGGCAGCAGCGACTCGGCCGCGATGAAGCTCACGGCCACCCAGGACGTCAGCATCACCGGGCTCAAGGCCTCCGGCGCGTTCTCGGTCGACCCGTCCGCCGTGCCCACCCCCGAGCAGCCCACCGCGCTGGCGCAGAACGCCACCCTCGACGTGCCGATCACCTTCGCCCCGACCACCACCGGCGGCATCAACGGCACCCTGACCGCGAACCTCTCGGACGGCCAGAAGCTGGTCTTCGCCCTCCACGGCGTCGGCACCCGGCCCGGTCTCGGCGCGGCACCCGCCGCCCTGGACTTCGGGGAAGTGCCCACCGGCAGCACCTCGACGCGGAACCTCCAGGTCACCAATACCGGTACCGAGCCGGAGACCATCGACTCGATCGCCGCGCCCGGCGGCGCGTTCACCGCCTCGGGGCTGCCGAGCACGGGCACGGTGGTACCGGCCGGCGGTTCGTTCGTGCTCTCGGTGACCTACGCGCCGCAGAGCGACCAGGACGACAACGACGCACTCGTGCTCAGCAGCAGCGGCGGCGGGGCCACGCACACACTGAGCGTGCCGATCACCGCGACCGCCATCACCGGGCAGGGGCACCTGGAGTTCTCCACCGACGCGCTGGACTTCGGACAGGTCCCGATCGGCAGTTCCAGGTCGCTGTCGTTCACGATCACCAACACCGGCAACATCCCGGTGAAGGTGACCAAGGCCAAGGCGCCCACGGGTGACTTCAACAGCCCGGTGCAGCTGTCGGAGGGCCTGGTCATCGGCCCCGAGCAGACCGCCGTGCAGAGCGTGACGTTCACCCCGCGATCGGCGGCGGACCTGACCGCCTTCTACGAGGTCACCGGCACCGGGACCGACGAGAACGGCAACGCCCAGGGCGCCATGTACGTGCCGATCAAGGGCACCGGTACCGGCACCGCCACCACCACCTCGGTCGCCGACGGACAGTGGCAGACCAACGGCTCGGCGGTGGCCGCCGACGGCGGCGGCGTCCAGCTGACCCCGGCCACCGACTACCAGGCGGGCACGGCGGTGTACGGCAAGGCGCTGCGCACCGACGGTCTGCGGGCCACCTTCACCGCGAAGTTCGGTCCCGGCACCGGCGGGAAGGGCATGACGCTCTCGCTGCTCGACCCGGCCCAGAACTCCGCCTCGGCGCTCGGCGCGAACGGCGACGGCCTCGGCATCGCGGGGCGGCCGGGCACGGTGATCGCGTTCGGCACCGGCTTCAACAACACCGTCCAGGCGATGAACTTCGTGGGCGTGGGCCGCAGTTCGGCCGGCTCGACGGCGATCGACTACCAGTCGGTGGTCCCCCTCACCACGGCCCTGCGCCAGGGCACGCATCAGATCGACGTCCAGATCGACGCCGGCCATCTGTACGTCCGGATCGACGGGACCCAGGTGGTGGACGCGACACCGACGCTGCCGTCCAGCGCGCTCCTCGCCTTCTCCGGCGGCACCGCCGACAGCCCCGACGTGCAGACGATCAGCGCACCGGTCGTCAGTGAGGCGCCCGCGGCTCCGGACCCCAAGGCGGCGGCCTCGCTCCAGTTCACCGCACCGGCGACGGCGGTCCCGGGCCGGTCCCTGACCGTCACCGGCACCCTGACCTCGACGGCGGCGCTCGCCCCGGGCCAGGTCGTCAAGGTGACGCGCAACGGCACCGCGCTGCCCGACGCGACGACAACGGCGAACGGCTCCTTCACGTTCACCGACACCCCGTCGACGGAAGGCACGTACACCTACGCGGCGAGCTACGCGGGGGACGCGACCCATGAAGCGGCGAGCGCCACCGGCCTCGTCCAGGTCGCCAAGCTGCCCACCTCGGTCACCCTGACGGCTCCGGCCACATCCGGCCGCGCCGCCGCGCTGACCGTGCCGGGCAGGCTCTCCGGCGCGCCCTTCGTCGCCGGTCAGGTCGTCAAGGTGACGAAGACCGACCTGGCGCATGCGTCCGGTGTCGCCCTCGCCGACGCGAAGGTCGCCACGGACGGTTCGTTCACGATCAAGGACACCCCGCAGATCGGCGGCGCCAACACCTACAAGGTGTCCTACGGCGGCGACGTATCGCACAAGTCCGGCAGCGGCACCGCCACCGTCCAGGTGTCCCGGGCCTCGACGTCCCTGACCGTCACCACGGACCACTCGACCTACAACTACGGTCAGTCCGCGAAGATCACCGCGCACCTCGGCACGACCTACAACAGCCGTACGGTGTCGATCTACGCTCAGCCGTACAGCGGCACGAAGGTCCTGCTGAAGTCCGGGGCGGCGGACTCCCACGGCAATCTGACGGCGTCGTACAAGCTCGCCCGCAACACCACGTTCAGCGCGGTGTTCGCCGGTGACTACCGGTACGACCCGAAGACCGCCGCCCACGCCGTGCACTCGTACGCGGGGGTCGCGGAGAAGCTGTCCGGCTACTACACGAACACGCACTACGGAAGCACCCTCTACCGGGTGTACCACCGCACCGCCAAGGAGCGGCTCGACGTCACCGTCTCGCCCAACAAGGCCGGCCAGTGCGTTCTCTACCGCGTGCAGCGGTACTACAGCGGCGCCTGGCACACGCAGAGCACCTCGCCCTGCTCGGCCCTCACCTCCGCCAGCACCGGCAGCCAGCAGATGTCCCTCACCAACGGCGTCAACAACAAGTACCGGGTGGCCGCGCAGTACGTCCACAGCAGCCGGGACAACACCAACCTCAGCACCTGGGGGGCCTGGCAGTACTTCACCGTCAGGCAGTGACCCCGACTGCGGTCCTGCGTCGGCGGCCGGTCAGCAACCGGCCGCCGGCAACGACCGCCGGTTCCGCGCTTCCCTGCTCCGCGCCGCCAGCAACTCGTCGGCGGGGTAACCGACTTCCTCCAGCGTCAGCCCGTGCGGCCGTACGACATGGACGGCACTGTCCCGGACACCGGCGTCCAGCACCTTTCGGGGCCACTCCGCGCCGCGGTGTCCGTCTCCCACGAACAGCAGGGCACCCACCATCGACCGCACCTGGTTGTGACAGAAAGCGTCGGCGCGGACCTCGATCTCGACGACCCCGTCCGCTCGGCGCCGCACACCGAAGTCGAGGATCTCGCGGATCGTCGTCGCCCCCTCACGCTTCTTCGCGTACGCCGCGAAGTCGTGCTCCCCGATGAGGGACTTGGCGGCGGCGTCCATGACCGCGATGTCCAACTCCCAGTCGTGCCACAGCACATGGTTACGCAGCAACGGATCCACGCCACCGGGCCGGTCCCCCACCCGGTAGATGTACCGGCGCCACAGAGCGGCGAAGCGCGCGTTGAAGCCGGCCGGAGCCTCCCGGAGCGACCACACCCGCACATCCTTCGGCAACCGCCCCGCCAGCCGCTTCAGCAGCTTCTCGCGATGCTCCTCCCACAGCCCCTCGGGCAGATCCACATGCGCCACCTGCCCCCGCGCATGCACCCCGGCATCGGTCCGTCCGGCCACGGTCAGCTCGTACGTCACGTCCTTCGACCGCGTGACCGTGCGCAGCGCGTCCTCGATCTCACCCTGTACGGTCCGCCGGCCACCGGCCTGCTTGGCCCATCCGGAGAAGTCGGTGCCGTCGTAGGACAGGTCGAGGCGGACACGGACGTAACCGGGCTGTACTTCGTCGCTCACCCCTGGATCCTCTCAGGAACGTGTGACGGGCCCGCCCCCCGAAAGGGGCGGGCCCGTCACGACGCGGAAGCGTCAGGCGTCCTTGGCGTCACCCTCAGCCGCGTCCGCGGCCTCGTCGGCCTTGGTCGTGTCGACCTTGGTCTCCTCGGCGGCCGGAGCGGCCTCGGCGTCCTTGGCGGCACGCTGGGTGGCGGCCTCGGCCTCACCCGTCGCCTGCTGCGCGACCGTCAGCGCCTCGACCAGCTCGATGACAGCCATGGGCGCGTTGTCGCCACGGCGGTTACCGATCTTGGTGATGCGGGTGTAACCACCGGGACGGTTCTCGTAGCGCGGGCCGATCTCGGTGAAGAGCGTGTGGACGACGCTCTTGTCCGTGATCACCTGAAGCACCTGACGGCGGTTGTGAAGGTCGCCCTTCTTGCCCTTGGTGATCAGACGCTCGGCGTACGGGCGCAGCTTGCGCGCCTTCGCCTCGGTGGTGGTGATACGGCCGTGCTCGAAGAGGCTCTTCGCGAGGTTCGCGAGGAGCAGCTTCTCGTGCGCGGCGCTGCCGCCCAGACGGGCACCCTTGGTGGGCTTCGGCATGTGTTTCTCCTTGGTATCTGCCCCGGCCGTATCAGGTACCGGGGTCAGGAACCCGGCGAGCGGATGCTCACCGGCAACAACCGATCAGTACTGCTCGGTCTCCACGAAACCCGCGTCCGCGTCGTCGTCGGCGCCGAAGGCGTCGGCGGCGGCGGTCGGGTCGAATCCGGGCGGGCTGTCCTTCAGGGCCAGGCCCATGCCGGCCAGCTTCGCCTTGACCTCGTCGATGGACTTCGCACCGAAGTTGCGGATGTCCAGGAGGTCGGCCTCGGAACGCGCCACGAGCTCACCCACGGAGTGGATGCCCTCACGCTTGAGGCAGTTGTACGACCGAACGGTGAGCTCCAGCTCCTCGATCGGCAGGGCGAGATCAGCGGCAAGGGCGGCGTCCGTGGGGGACGGGCCCATGTCGATGCCCTCGGCGTCGATGTTCAGCTCGCGGGCGAGACCGAACAGCTCGACCAGGGTCTTACCGGCCGATGCCATGGCGTCACGGGGACGCATGGCCTGCTTGGTCTCGACGTCGACGATCAGCTTGTCGAAGTCGGTGCGCTGCTCGACACGGGTCGCCTCGACCTTGTACGTGACCTTCAGCACGGGGCTGTAGATGGAGTCGACCGGGATACGGCCGATCTCCTGGCCCACCTGCTTGTTCTGCACGGCGGAGACGTAACCGCGGCCACGCTCGACCGTGAGCTCCATCTCCAGCTTGCCCTTGCCGTTGAGCGTGGCGAGGACGAGGTCGGGGTTGTGCACCTCGACACCGGCCGGGGGCGCGATGTCGGCGGCGGTGACCAGACCCGGGCCCTGCTTGCGCAGGTACATCACGACCGGCTCGTCGTGCTCCGAGGAGACGACCAGCTGCTTGATGTTGAGGATCAGGTCGGTGACGTCCTCCTTGACGCCCGGCACGGTGGTGAACTCGTGCAGAACGCCGTCGATGCGGATGCTGGTGACAGCGGCACCGGGGATCGACGAAAGGAGGGTGCGGCGGAGGGAGTTGCCGAGGGTGTAGCCGAAGCCCGGCTCCAGCGGCTCGATCACGAACCGGGAGCGGAATTCGTCGACGACCTCTTCGGTCAGTGACGGACGCTGAGCGATCAGCATGTGTGGATCAGATCCTTCTTTCGTGGACGCCCGCTATTTGACGCCCGACGGACCCGCACCGGTGAAAGCGCGGGGTACTGCAAGGGTACGGGCGGCACCGCCCCGAAGAGCCGTACCGCCCGCAACCTCAAGACAGCCGAGCTGCCCTGGGCCGACGCGTCAGACGCGGCGACGCTTCGGCGGACGGCAGCCGTACTGCGACATGTGGGGGGTAACCCCCACACCCCCAGCCGAAACCGCCCGCAGCCAAGGCTGGCCTGCGCCAGACGCGGCCTGCGTCAGACGCGGCGACGCTTCGGCGGACGGCAGCCGTTGTGCGGGGTCGGCGTGACGTCCTGGATCGAGCCGACCTCGAGGCCGGTGGCCTGGAGGGAGCGGATCGCGGTCTCACGGCCGGAGCCGGGACCCTTGACGAACACGTCCACCTTGCGCATGCCGTGCTCCTGCGCGCGGCGGGCGGCCGACTCGGCGGCCATCTGCGCGGCGAAGGGGGTCGACTTGCGCGAGCCCTTGAAGCCGACGTGGCCGGCGGAGGCCCAGGAGATCACGTTGCCCGAGGGGTCCGTGATCGAGACGATGGTGTTGTTGAACGTGCTCTTGATGTGCGCGTGGCCGTGAGCGACGTTCTTCTTTTCCTTGCGGCGCACCTTCTTGGCAGCGCCCTGACGACCCTTGGGGGGCATCTACAAACTCCTACGGGGAGGTGGTCGGTCCTACAGCGAAGACCGCTGATGAAGCGTTGTCCGCTGAGGACTACTTCTTGCCCGGCTTCTTCTTGCCGGCGATGGCGCGACGCGGGCCCTTGCGGGTACGAGCGTTCGTGCTGGTGCGCTGACCGCGGACGGGCAGGCCACGACGGTGGCGAATACCCTGGTAGCAGCCGATCTCGATCTTGCGGCGGATGTCGCCCTGGATCTCGCGACGGAGGTCACCCTCGGTCTTGAGGTTGTTGTCGACGTACTCACGAATCGCGACGAGCTCCTCCTCGGAGAGGTCGCGAACGCGGGTGTTCGGGTTGACGCCGGTCTCGGCCAGCGTCTTCTGCGAAAGGGTCCGGCCGATGCCGAACACGTAGGTCAGGGCGACCTCCACGCGCTTTTCGCGCGGGATGTCAACACCGGAAACGCGTGCCACTTCAATGGCTCCTGGTGATCTTCGGAGGTCTTCCGCAGGACCGGCTCCCAGCCGCCGTACCAGGTACGAACTGGGTCCCCGGCCTCCGAACCGGGGGTGTCAGACGAAAGTCGTCTGGGTCCTGCGTATGAACATATTCAGCTTGCGTCGCGCGAAACTCTGCGAGAGCAGAGGGTCGGTCGTGCGTCAGCCCTGGCGCTGCTTGTGGCGCGGGTTCTCGCAAATGACCATGACCCGACCGTGACGGCGGATCACCCTGCACTTGTCGCAGATCTTCTTGACGCTCGGCTTGACCTTCATGGGATTGAGGTTCTCCGGGTCAGTGCCACCACCCCGCCGCAGCGGGATGCGGGCAAGATCTACTTGTACCGGTAGACGATCCGGCCACGTGTCAGGTCGTACGGAGACAACTCCACCACGACCCGGTCGTCAGGGAGGATACGGATGTAGTGCATACGCATCTTGCCGCTGATGTGAGCCAGGACCTGGTGGCCGTTCTGGAGCTCGACCTTGAACATGGCGTTCGGAAGAGACTCGACGACAGTGCCCTCGATCTCGATGGCACCTTGCTTCTTGGCCACGCTTCGCCCTTCGAATCGACTACCTTGATCGGTTCTCCTGCATTTCCCAGAAGGGCGCATGCGGACATGCGGGTGCACGAGAGCCGACGAGTCAGTCTACGTCAGGCCACTCCGAAACACGAATCGAGGAAGGATGCCCCGGAACGGAGATCGTTAAGCGAGAGGGTCGGGAGCGGCCGTGACACCGTGCTCCGCCAGCTTCGCCCTGCCCCCGTCGGGAGCCGTCAGGACCAGCGGTCCCTCGTCCGTCAGCGCCACCGAGTGCTCCCAGTGGGAGGACCACGTGCCGTCCGTCGTGATGACCGTCCAGTCGTCCGACAGGACCTCCGTCTTCGGCGTGCCCAGGGACACCATCGGCTCGATCGCCAGGCAGAACCCGGTGACCAGCTTCGGCCCCTTGCCCCGGCGCCGGTCGACGTAGTTCAGCAGGTGCGGGTCCATGTGCATCTCGGTGCCGATGCCGTGGCCGCCGTAGTCCTCGATGATCCCGTAGCGGCCGCCGCCCGGCTTCGGCTGGCGGCGGATGTACGTCTCGATGGCCCGGGAGACGTCCACGAGCCGGTTGCCCTGCTTCATCGCCGCGATGCCGGCCCACATGGACTCCTCGGTCACCCGAGAGAGCTCGAGCAGCTCCGGAGCGTGCCCGGAGCCCACGAACGCGGTGTAGGCCGCGTCCCCGTGCCAGCCGTCGATGATCGCGCCGCAGTCGATGGAGATGATGTCGCCGTCCTTGAGGACGACCTCGTCGGACGGGATGCCGTGGACGACGACCTCGTTCACGGAGGTGCAGATCGTCGCCGGGAAGCCGCCGTAGCCGAGGAAGTTCGGCTTGGCGTCGTGCTCCGCGAGGACCTTGCGCGCGACCTGGTCGAGATCCCTGGTCGTGGCCCCGGGCACCGCGGCCTCTCGCGTCGCCGCGTGAATGGCGGCGACGACCAGCCCCGCCTCGCGCATCTTGGCGATCTGCTCGGGGGTCTTGATCTGCACCATGCGGCGGAAGCCTTTCTGAAACCGGGGGAACCTGTGGAGAGCGCCTTCGACAAGGCGTCTTCAACGATACGTGCACCCACACAGCAGCCGCGGCCCCCTGGGAAGGGAACCGCGGCTGTCGTACGCGAAAAACCGCTGGGGAAGACCGCTTACGCGGCGTCGCCCTCGTGCTGGAGCGCCTCCATGGCACGGCCGGTGACGTCCTCCACCTTGCCGAGCGCCGAGATCGTGACCACCAGGCCCTGGGCCTTGTAGTAGTCGATGATCGGCTCGGTCTGGGTGTGGTAGACCTCCAGGCGCTTGCGGACCGTCTCCTCGGAGTCGTCGTCACGCTGGTACAGCTCGCCGCCGCAGACGTCACAGACGCCGTCCTGCTTCGGCGCCTTGTACGACACGTGGAAGACGTGCGCCGAGTCGTTGCGGCAGATGCGGCGGCCGGCGATGCGCTTGACGACCTCCTCCTCGGGTACTTCGAGGTCCAGCACCGCGTCCAGCTTCATGCCCTCGTGCTGCAGCATCTCGTCGAGCGACTCGGCCTGCGAGACGTTCCGCGGGAAGCCGTCGAGCAGGAAGCCGTTCTCGGCGTCCGGCTGCTCCATGCGGTCCTTGGCCATGCCGATGGTGACCTCGTCCGGAACCAGGTTGCCCGCGTCCATGTAGGACTTCGCGAGTTTGCCGAGGTCCGTCTGCCGGCTGATGTTGGCGCGGAACAGGTCGCCCGTGGAGATGTGCGGGATCGACAGGTTCTGGGCGAGGAACGCGGCCTGCGTTCCCTTACCGGCGCCCGGCGGCCCGACGAGGACGATACGCATCAGCGGAGGAACCCTTCGTAATTGCGCTGCTGGAGCTGGCTCTCGATCTGCTTCACCGTCTCGAGACCCACACCCACGATGATCAGGATGCTTGTCCCACCGAACGGGAAGTTCTGGCTTGCCCCGAAGCCAACCAACGCCATCGTCGGTACGAGTGCGATCAGACCCAAGTACAGCGAACCCGGCCAGGTGATCCGGTTGAGTACGTACGACAGGTACTCAGCGGTCGGTCGGCCAGCCCGGATGCCCGGGATGAAGCCACCATACTTCTTCATGTTGTCGGCGACTTCCTCGGGGTTGAAGGAGATCGCCACGTAGAAGAACGCGAAGAAAACGATGAGCAAGAAGTACATGCTGATGTAGATCGGGTGGTCGCCCTTGGTGAGGTTGGCCTCGATCCAGGTCTTCCAACTCGACGTACCACTCGAGAACTGCGCCACCAACGCCGGGATGTACAGCAGCGACGACGCGAAGATGACCGGAATCACACCGGCCTGGTTGACCTTCAGCGGGATGTACGTCGACGTACCGCCGTAGGAACGGCGGCCGATCATGCGCTTCGCGTACTGCACCGGAATGCGGCGCTGGGCCTGCTCGACGAAGACCACCAGACCGACCATGACCAGGCCGACCGCGATGACGGTGCCGAACTCGATCCAGCCGCCGGCCAGGGTGCCCTGCTTCTTGATGGCCCACAGGGCGGACGGGAAGGTGGCGGCGATCGAGATGAACATCAGGATCGACATGCCGTTGCCGATGCCACGGTCGGTGATGAGCTCACCGAGCCACATGACGACGGCCGTACCGGCGGTCATCGTGATGACCATGACGATCGTGGTGAAGATCGCCCGGTCCGGGACGATGCTCGACGCGACGGTGCAGCCGGAGAAGAGGGCGCCGCTGCGGGCGGTGGCCACCAGGCCCGTGCCCTGCAGGATGGCGAGCGCCACCGTGAGGTAACGGGTGTACTGCGTGATCTTCGCCGTGCCGGCCTGGCCCTCCTTCTTGAGGGCTTCCAGGCGCGGGATGACGACGGTGAGCAGCTGCAGAATGATGCTCGCCGTGATGTACGGCATGATGCCGAGCGCGAAGATCGTGATCTGCAGCAGCGCGCCACCGCTGAACATGTTGACCAGACCGAAGAGTCCCTGGTTGCCGGACGCCTGGTCCACACACTCCTGGACGGACTTGTAGTTGACGCCAGGGATCGGGACGTGGGTACCTACGCGGTACACCACGATGATGGCGAGCGTGAAGAGCAGCTTCTTGCGCAGGTCGGGCGTCTTGAACGCCCGGGCGAACGCGGTGAGCACGGTGCCTCCTGCGACCCCCGCGCTACTGCGTCAAGGGTGACGGTCTTGAGGTTCGACGAATATGTGGGTAAGCAGTGCAGGCCACCTTACCCGGGCCGCCGCCTGCCGCGGAACGACCAACCGGGGATACCTCGTTGTGAGGTATCCCCGGTGGGTACTGCTTCAGGTCATCGTGCTCAGACGAGCTCGGTGACCGTGCCGCCGGCGGCGGTGATCTTCTCCTTGGCGGAGCCGGAGACGGCGTCCACCGTCACCTGCAGTGCCACGGAGATCTCGCCCTGGCCGAGGACCTTGACGAGGCTGTTCTTGCGAACGGCACCCTTGGCCACGAGGTCCTCGACGGTGACCTCGCCACCCTCGGGGTACAGCGCGCCCAGCTTGTCGAGGTTCACGACCTGGAACTCGGTCTTGAACGGGTTCTTGAAGCCCTTCAGCTTCGGAAGACGCATGTGGAGGGGCATCTGGCCACCCTCGAAGCGCTCCGGAACCTGGTAACGGGCCTTCGTACCCTTGGTACCACGACCGGCCGTCTTACCCTTCGACGCCTCACCACGACCCACACGGGTCTTGGCGGTCTTGGCGCCCGGGGCGGGACGGAGGTTGTGGATCTTGAGCGGGTTGTTCTCCGCCATGATCAGTCGACCTCCTCGACCGTCACGAGGTGGCGGACGGTGTGCACCATGCCGCGGAACTCGGGACGATCCTCCTTGACGACCTGCGTGTTGATGCCCTTGAGACCAAGGGAACGCAGGGTGTCACGGTGGTTCTGCTTGCTGCCGATGTACGACTTCGTCTGCGTGATCTTGAGCTGTGCCATTACGCAGCACCAGCCCCGGCACGCGCACGCAGCAGAGCCGCGGGAGCGACGTCCTCGAGGGGCAGACCGCGGCGGGCCGCGATCTCCTCGGGACGCTGCAGGCCCTTCAGGGCCGCCACGGTCGCGTGGACGATGTTGATCGCGTTCGACGAACCGAGCGACTTCGACAGGATGTCGTGAACGCCGGCGCACTCGAGCACGGCACGCACCGGGCCACCGGCGATAACGCCGGTACCGGGGGACGCCGGCTTGAGCAGGACGACGCCCGCCGCCTTCTCACCCGTGATCGGGTGCGGGATGGTGCCCTGGATACGGGGGACCTTGAAGAAGTGCTTCTTGGCCTCCTCAACACCCTTGGCGATGGCGGCCGGCACCTCCTTGGCCTTGCCGTAACCGACACCCACGGTGCCGTCACCGTCGCCCACCACGACCAGCGCGGTGAAGCTGAAGCGACGACCACCCTTCACAACCTTGGCGACGCGGTTGATCGCGACAACGCGCTCAACGTACGCGGTCTTCTCGGCGGCAGCAGCGCCGCCGTCACGGCCCTTCCGGTCCCGCCGCTCGCCGCCACCGGCACCGCTTCCACGGCGCTGGGGTCCAGCCATTGGATTACCTCTCTCTTTCCGCTAGCTACGGAAGCGGCTCAGAACTTGAGCCCGGCTTCGCGGGCGGCGTCCGCCAGGGCGGCGATGCGCCCGGCGTACTGGTTGCCACCACGGTCGAACACGACAGCTTCGACACCGGCCGCCTTCGCGCGCTCGGCGACCAGGGCGCCGACCTGCTTGGCCTGCGCGGACTTGTCGCCCTCGCCACCGCGGACCGTGGTGTCCAGGGTGGACGCCGACGCCAGGGTGTGACCCTTGATGTCGTCGATCACCTGGGCCACGATGTGGCGGTTGGAGCGGGTAACGACCAGACGGGGACGCTCCGCCGTACCGGAGAGCCGCTTGCGGATCCGGATGTGACGGCGCTTGATCGCGGCGCGCTTGTAGGCGTCGCCCTTCAGGATCTTCTGTCCGTATGCCATGGCTTACTTACCCGCCTTTCCGACCTTGCGGCGGATGACTTCGCCCTCGTACTTGACGCCCTTGGCCTTGTACGGGTCAGGCTTGCGCAGCTTGCGGATGTTGGCCGCAACCTCGCCGACCTTCTGCTTGTCGATGCCCTCGACCTGGAAGCGGGTCGGGGTCTCCACCTTGAAGGTGATTCCCTCGGGCGCCTCGACGGTGATCGGGTGGCTGTAGCCGAGCGCGAACTCGAGGTTCGAACCCTTGGCCTGAACGCGGTAACCGACACCGCTGATCTCGAGCTTCTTCACGTAACCCTGGGTCACGCCGGTGATCATGTTCGCCACCAGCGTGCGGGACAGGCCGTGCAGGGCCTTGCTCTGACGCTCGTCGTTGGGGCGGGTGACGTTCAGAACGCCGTCCTCACCCTTGGCGATCTCGATCGGCGCCACGACGGTGTGGGTCAACTCGCCCTTGGGGCCCTTGACCGAGACCGTCTGGCCGTCGATGGTGACATCCACGCCGGCGGGAACCGTGATGGGGAGCTTGCCAATACGCGACATAGCTGTTTCCTCCGTTCCCTTCCGCTACCAGACGTAGGCGAGGACTTCCCCACCCACGCCCTTCTTGCCGGCCTGCTTGTCGGTGAGGAGCCCGTGCGACGTGGAGATGATCGCCACGCCCAGGCCGCCCAGCACCTTCGGCAGGTTGGTGGACTTCGCGTAAACCCGGAGACCGGGCTTGGAGATCCGCTTGATGCCCGCAATGGAGCGCTCACGGTTCGGGCCGAACTTCAGCTCGAGAACGAGGTTCTTGCCAACCTCGGCGTCCTCGACCTTCCAGCCCGTGATGAAGCCCTCCTGCTGGAGGATCTCCGCGATGTGAGACTTGATCTTGGACGCCGGCATCGTCACGGAGTCGTGGTACGCCGAGTTCGCGTTCCGCAGACGCGTAAGCATGTCTGCGATCGGATCAGTCATGGTCATGAATTGGCCTTCGGCCTCTCTCGCCGGGGTTTCCAGGTGCCCATCCCTCTCCTCGATCCGAGACGAGGCGGGTGCGGTGCGGTGGACCTACGGCGTAGTAAGTCGTATGGGCGTCCAGGCGCCCAACCCTCCTAGCCTAAGCCATGGAGGGGTGGGCACCTGACACTGCCCTTTACTTACCGAGAGTTCCTGCAGTCCCGAAGTAGGGGACTACCAGGAGCTCTTGGTCACGCCCGGCAGCTCGCCACGGTGAGCCATCTCACGAAGGCACACGCGGCACAGGCCGAACTTGCGGTACACGGAGTGCGGACGGCCGCAGCGCTGGCAGCGGGTGTAGCCACGCACACCGAACTTGGGCTTGCGAGCAGCCTTGGCAATCAGAGCCTTCTTCGCCATCTCGCTCACGCCTCCTTGAACGGGAAGCCGAGGTGACGAAGGAGCGCGCGGCCCTCAGCGTCGTTGGTCGCCGTGGTGACCACGGTGATGTCCATGCCCCGGGTACGGTCGATCTTGTCCTGGTCGATCTCGTGGAACATGACCTGCTCCGTGAGACCGAAGGTGTAGTTGCCACGGCCGTCGAACTGCTTGGGGGACAGACCACGGAAGTCGCGGATGCGCGGCAGCGCTAGCGACAGGGTGCGGTCCAGGAACTCCCACATGCGGTCGCCACGAAGTGTGACGTGGGCACCGATCGGCTGGCCCTCACGCAGCTTGAACTGCGCGATGGACTTACGGGCCTTGGTGACGGCCGGCTTCTGACCGGTGATCGTGGTGAGGTCGCGAATCGCGCCGTCGATCAGCTTGGAGTCGCGGGCGGCGTCGCCCACACCCATGTTGACCACGATCTTGACGAGGCCGGGGATCTGCATGACGTTCTCGTACTTGAACTCGTCACGCAGCTTGCCCGCGATCTCCTCGCGGTACTTCGTCTTGAGACGCGGAGTCGTGGTGGTAGCCATCAGATGTCCTCACCCGTCCGCTTGGCAACGCGGATCTTGTTGCCCTCGTCGTCGAAGCGGTAACCGACACGCGTGACGACCTTGTTGCCGTCCTTCTCAACGACCAGCTGGACGTTGGAGACGTGGACCGGCGCCTCGGTCGTGACGATGCCACCGGCCTGCGAACCGCGAGCGGTCGGGCCGGCCTTGGTGTGCTTCTTGACCCGGTTGACACCCTCGACCAGGACACGGTCCTCGCGGGGGAAGGCCGCGATGACCTTGCCCTGCTTGCCCTTGTCCTTACCGGTGATGACCTGGACCAGGTCGCCCTTCTTGATCTTCATGCTTACAGCACCTCCGGCGCGAGCGAGATGATCTTCATGAACTTCTTCTCGCGCAGCTCACGGCCGACGGGGCCGAAGATACGGGTGCCGCGAGGGTCGCCGTCGTTCTTCAGAATGACGGCGGCGTTCTCGTCGAAGCGGATGTACGAGCCGTCCGGACGGCGGCGCTCCTTGACGGTGCGAACGATGACCGCCTTGACGACGTCACCCTTCTTCACGTTGCCACCGGGGATCGCGTCCTTGACGGTGGCGACGATGACGTCACCGATGCCCGCGTAGCGGCGACCGGAGCCACCGAGCACACGGATGCAAAGGATTTCCTTCGCACCAGTGTTGTCGGCGACACGCAGTCGCGACTCCTGCTGGATCACGTCTATCTCCTGTTTGTCTGCCGGTTCCCCGGGAGCCGCTCAGCGAGCGGCTCCCGGAGCCTGGCGGAACTGTCCTGCGGGATGATCCCCGCAGGAATTACTTGGCCTTCTCGAGGATCTCGACGACGCGCCAGCGCTTGGTCGCCGACAGCGGGCGGGTCTCCGCGAGGAGGACCCGGTCGCCGACGCCGGCAGCGTTCTGCTCGTCGTGCGCCTTGAGCTTGTTGGTACGGCGGATGACCTTGCCGTACAGCGCGTGCTTGACGCGGTCCTCGACGGCGACGACGACGGTCTTGTCCATCTTGTCGCTGACGACGAGACCCTCACGGGTCTTGCGGAAGCCGCGGGCCTCTGCAGTCTGCTCAGTCACGTTGCTCTCACTCATCAGGCGCTCTCCACCGTCTCGATGCCCAGCTCGCGCTCACGCATCAGGGTGTAGATCCGCGCGATGTCCTTACGGACGGCCTTGAGCCGACCGTGGTTCTCGAGCTGACCGGTCGCCGCCTGGAAGCGGAGGTTGAACAGCTCTTCCTTGGCTTCGCGGAGCTTGTTGAGAAGCTCCTCGTCACCCAGTTCGCGCAGCTCGGACGCCTTGGTACCGGCCGACATCACGCTTCACCTGCCTCGCGCTTGACGATCCGGCACTTCATCGGCAGCTTGTGGGCTGCGCGAGTAAGCGCCTCACGGGCGATCTTCTCGTTGGGGTAGGACAGCTCGAACATGACCCGGCCCGGGTGCACGTTCGCGATCCACCACTCCGGCGAACCCTTACCGGAACCCATGCGGGTCTCGGCAGGCTTCTTCGTGAGCGGGCGGTCCGGGTAGATGTTGATCCAGACCTTGCCGCCACGCTTGATGTGGCGGGTCATGGCGATACGGGCCGCCTCGATCTGGCGGTTGGTCACGTACGCCGGCGTGAGGGCCTGAATGCCGTACTCGCCGAACGAGACCGTCGTACCGCCCTTGGCCTGACCACGACGCTTCGGGTGGTGCTGCTTGCGGTGCTTGACCCTACGGGGGATCAGCATGTCGGTCAGGCCTCCGTTCCGGTGCTCTCAGCCGGAGCGGCAGCCGGAGCCTCGGCCTTGGGGGCCTCGGCAGCGGGAGCCGTCTGCGGCTTACGACCGCGACCGCCGCGCTCGCCACCACGGCCACCACGGGCCGGGCGGTCGGCGCCGCCGCCACCACGGGCCGGGCGGTTGCCGGCGCGGGCAGCAGCGTTCTCGGCGCGGACCTCAGCGATGTTCTTGACATCGCCCTTGTAGATCCAGACCTTCACACCGATGCGGCCGAAGGTCGTCTTGGCCTCGAAGAAGCCGTAGTCCACGTTCGCGCGGAGCGTGTGCAGGGGCACGCGGCCCTCGCGGTAGAACTCCGAGCGGGACATCTCGGCGCCGCCGAGGCGGCCACCGCACTGGATCTTGATGCCCTTGGCGCCGGCCTTCATCGCCGACTGCATGCTCTTACGCATGGCGCGGCGGAAGGAGACGCGGGAGGAGAGCTGCTCGGCGACGGCCTGGGCAACCAGCTGAGCGTCGGTCTCGGGGTTCTTGACCTCGAGGATGTTCAGCTGGACCTGCTTGCCCGTGAGCTTCTCGAGGTCACCGCGGATGCGGTCGGCCTCGGCGCCACGGCGGCCGATGACGATGCCCGGACGAGCGGTGTGGATGTCCACACGCACACGGTCACGGGTGCGCTCGATCTCCACCTTCGAGATACCGGCGCGCTCCATGCCGGACGTCATCATCCGACGGATGGCGACGTCTTCCTTGACGTAGTCCTTGTACAGCTTGTCGGCGTACCAGCGGGACTTGAAGTCCGTGGTGATGCCGAGCCGGAACCCATGCGGGTTAACCTTCTGGCCCATTACCGGGTTCCTTCCTTGCTGCTGACGACCACGGTGATGTGGCTGGTCCGCTTGCGGATCCGGTAGGCACGGCCCTGGGCGCGCGGCCGGAACCGCTTCAGGGTCGGACCCTCGTCGACGTACGCCTCGGAGATGACGAGGCTGCCGGCGTCGGTGTGGTCGTAGTTGTGTGCGGCGTTGGCGATGGCGCTGTCGAGCACCTTGCCGACGGGCACGGAGGCGGCCTGCGGAGCGAATCGCAGGACCGCCTGAGCCTCCGTGGCGTCCATGCCACGGATAAGGTCCACCACGCGGCGGGCCTTCATGGGCGTAACGCGGATGTACCGCGCCTGGGCCCTGGCTTCCATGGTTGTCCCTCTCAGTTACTTACGTGTCTGAATGCGATCCGCGTTTAGCGGCGCTTCGACTTCCGGTCGTCCTTGACGTGACCCCGGAAGGTGCGCGTCGGCGAGAACTCGCCGAGCTTGTGGCCGACCATCGACTCGGTGACGAACACCGGGATGTGGGTCTTGCCGTTGTGCACCGCGATCGTGTGGCCGAGCATGGCCGGGACGATCATCGAGCGACGGGACCAGGTCTTGATGACGTTCTTGGAACCGGCTTCGTTCTGGGCGTCCACCTTCTTGATCAGGTGGTCGTCGACGAAGGGCCCCTTCTTGAGACTGCGCGGCATCTAAACCCGCTCCTAGCGCTTCTTGTTCGTCTTGCGGCGGCGGACGATGTACTTGTTCGAAGCCTTCTTCGGCGAACGAGTACGACCCTCCTTCTGACCCCAGGGGCTGACCGGGTGGCGACCACCGGAGGTCTTGCCCTCACCACCACCGTGGGGGTGGTCAACCGGGTTCATCGCCACACCGCGAACGGTCGGGCGGACGCCCAGCCAGCGCTTGCGGCCGGCCTTACCCCAGTTGATGTTGCTCTGCTCGGCGTTGCCGACCTCGCCGACCGTGGCGCGGCAGCGCTGGTCGACCAGGCGGATCTCACCGGAGGGCATACGAAGGTGGGCCATCGTGCCCTCCTTCGCCAGCAGCTGCACGGAGGCACCGGCGGAGCGGGCGAACTTGGCGCCGCCACCGGGACGGAGCTCGATCGCGTGGATCGTGGTACCGACCGGGATGTTGCGGAGCGCCAGGTTGTTGCCCGGCTTGATGTCGGCCCCGGGACCGTTCTCGACGCGGTCACCCTGCTGCAGGTTGCGCGGGGCGAGGATGTAGCGCTTCTCGCCGTCCGCGTAGTGCAGCAGCGCGATGCGCGCGGTGCGGTTGGGGTCGTACTCGATGTGCGCGACCTTCGCCGGCACGCCGTCCTTGTCGTGACGACGGAAGTCGATCACTCGGTAGGCGCGCTTGTGTCCGCCACCCTGGTGGCGAACGGTCACACGACCGGCGTTGTTACGGCCGCCCTTGCTGTGCAGCGGGCGGACCAGCGACTTCTCCGGCGTGGACCGCGTGACCTCGACGAAGTCGGCGACGCTGGAGCCACGACGGCCCGGCGTAGTCGGCTTGTACTTGCGGATTCCCATTTCTCAGTCCTCGTCCGATATCGGACGATCCGACCCGCTTACGCGGACGGACCGCCGAAGATGTCGATACGGTCGCCCTCGGCAAGGGTCACGATCGCGCGCTTGCTGTCGGCACGCTTGCCGAAGCCGGTGCGGGTCCGCTTGCGCTTGCCCTGGCGGTTGATCGTGTTCACCCCGGTGACCTTGACCGAGAAGACCGCCTGGACGGCCTGCTTGATCTGGGTCTTGTTGGCGCCGGGAGCCACGATGAACGTGTACTTGCCCTCGTCGAGAAGCGCGTAGCTCTTCTCGGACACGACCGGCTTCAGCAGGACGTCACGGTGGTCCGTGAAGGCCTTGCTCGCCGGCGTGACGACGGTGTTCTTGCCCTCGGTCTCGTGGCGACGCGCCTTGGCGACGCGCGCGACCTTCTTGGCCTTGGCGGCCTTCGAGGCGATGCTCGGGTGACGCGTAGCCATCAGGCTTCGCTCCCTTCGGTGTCAGCGGCCTTGGGGCCAGACACGAAGGACTCGAAAGCGGCCTGGGTGAAGACCACGTCGTCCGAGACGAGAACGTCGTACGTGTTCAGCTGGCCCGGCTCCAGGATGTGCACCTGGGGCAGGTTGCGGGCGGACAGCCACGCGGCCTCGTCGGCACGGTCGATCACGAGCAGCAGGTTCTTGCGCTCGCTGATCTTGCCGAAGAGCGTCTTCGCGGCCTTCGTCGAAGGCGACTCGCCCTCGATGACGCCGGAGACGACGTGGATGCGGTTGTTGCGGGCCCGGTCGGTGAGGGCGTGGCGCAGGGCCGCGGCCTTCATCTTCTTCGGGGTCCGCTGCGAGTAGTCACGCGGCGTGGGGCCGTGGACGACGCCACCGCCGGCGAACTGCGGCGCACGGGTCGAACCCTGACGGGCGCGGCCGGTGCCCTTCTGGCGGTACGGCTTCTTGCCGCCACCGCGGACCTCGCCACGACGCTTGACCTTGTGCGTGCCCTGACGGGCGGCGGCCAGCTGCGCGACGACGACCTGGTGAAGCAGCGGGATGCTGATCTTCTCGACGTCGAAGATCTCGGCCGGGAGCTCTACGGTCCCGGCGGTGTCGCCGGAGGGCGACAGAATGTCAATGGTGCTCATAGTCCTCAGGCCCCCTTGGCCGCGGTGCGGACCAGGACGAGGCCGCCGTTCGGACCAGGAACCGCGCCCTTGATGAGCAGCAGGCCCTTCTCCGCGTCAACGGCGTGAACGGTCAGGTTCTGGGTGGTGACCCGCTCGTTGCCCATACGACCCGCCATGCGGAGGCCCTTGAACACGCGGCCCGGGGTGGCACAGCCACCGATGGAACCGGGAGAGCGGTGCTTGCGCTGGGTGCCGTGACCGGCGCCGAGGCCCTTGAAGTTGTGACGCTTCATGACACCGGCGAAGCCCTTGCCCTTGCTCTTGCCGGTCACGTCGACCTTGATGCCGGCCTCGAACACCTCAGCGGTGATCTCCTGGCCGAGGGTGTACTCGCTGGCGTCAGCGGTACGGATCTCGACGAGGTGGCGGCGGGGAGTGACATCGGCCTTGGCGAAGTGGCCCTTGAGGGGCTTGTTCACCTTGCGCGGGTCGATCTCGCCGAACGCGATCTGGACGGACTCGT
Organism: Streptomyces sp. NPDC102270; assembly: GCF_044766405.1. Classification (NCBI taxonomy): domain Bacteria; kingdom Bacillati; phylum Actinomycetota; class Actinomycetes; order Kitasatosporales; family Streptomycetaceae; genus Streptomyces; species Streptomyces sp. NPDC102270. The sequence continues at coordinate 290,481 of NZ_JBIWLX010000004.1, forward strand.
AGCCGTCGACATCGTTCGTACGGACCTGGGTCACGACATTGGGGCCGGCCTTGACGACGGTGACCGGAACAACACGGTTGTTCTCGTCCCACACCTGCGTCATGCCGAGCTTCTCGCCCAGGATGCCCTTGATCTGCTTAGCCATCGTTCAGATCACCGGCCTCAGAGCTTGATCTCGATGTCGACACCGGCCGGGAGGTCGAGTCGCATCAGAGAGTCAACGGTCTTGGGGGTCGGGTCGAGGATGTCGATCAGACGCTTGTGCGTGCGCATCTCGAAGTGCTCGCGCGAGTCCTTGTACTTGTGCGGCGACTTGATGACGCAGTACACGTTCTTCTCAGTGGGCAGCGGCACCGGGCCCGCGACCGACGCACCAGTACGCGTCACCGTCTCGACGATCTTCTTCGCCGAGCTGTCGATGACCTCGTGGTCGTAGGCCTTGAGCCGGATGCGGATCTTCTGTCCCGCCATGGCTACTCGTTAGTCCTGTCTCTCTACAGCTCTGGAACCCGGTGTTCCCTTGACCTTCTCCGACCCACGCGGTCGGGTGTGTCGCACTCTCACTGACACAGATGTCCCTTGTCCGAACATCTTTTGCCTGAGAAAGAAGTTCACCGGGTGCCTGGTCGGCGCCGCACTGACACTTCCCGAAAGATTCCCGTACGTCCGCCCCAGCGCTGCCTTACGGCAGTTGGAACGACGAGTACTGTGGGACTCGCTTCCGGTCCTCCCGGCGGGAGGCGCGCAGCATCAACACTCGACCGAGCAACCCCGCTAGTCTGCCATACGGGGCAGGGGCCTGGCCAATCGAGCCGGAGACAATACCCCGGACGTGACGCAGGTCAAACACGAGTCCTCTTCACAGTGGCACACGGGTCACGCTACGAGCCCCTGGCGCCCGTACGGACAACAGGCCGCGCCCGCTGGCGAGTCGGGGCGCGGCCTGCCGCTTGCGGAGTCGGTTCAGCGCACGTCGAGGTGGTCCCCGCCGCTGGTCGCGGCCCCCGTCGTGTCGTTGCCCCCGTACGACCAGCGCCAGGTCCCGTCCTTCGAGGCGGTGACCGTCGTCCTCAGGGCTCCGGTGCTGCTCGACGTGACCTTCTTCACCGTGACGAAGGAGCTGGTGCCCGTCTCACGGAACTGCAGGGTGACCGAACGGCCGCCGTAGGCCCCGTACTTCTTGGTCTCCCAGTTCGCACGCGTGAGCTTGCCGGTGACGGTGATCTTCTTGCCCTTGGCGACCGGCTCCGGCGCGGCGTTCACGGTGACGTTCGCGGTCCGCTTCAGCCAGACGGTCAGGGACCGGGACTCGTGCTCCTCGGCCGCGAGGCTCCCGCTGGCCTTGAACAGGCGCAGGGTCACGCCGGTCTTCCACGTGGTGGCATCACTGTTGGAGTCGACCTCGTCATGGCTCGGGTGGGGGTCGATGTAGAGGGATCCCTCGCAGTCGGCCTTCTTGTCGCTGCGCTCGTAGCAGGTGTAGCCGCCCGGACCGATGTAGTTGTCCCCGGTGTCGGCCGCGTGCTTCAGATCTCCGCGGTAGAGGAAGGGGAACGCGTCATACCGGAACGGGTCGCTCGTGCTGTACCCGGACGGCAGGGTGATCTTGAAGGTGATGGACGGCTCGACCGGCTTGGTCGTGCCGACGACGATCGGCTTGCCCTTGTTGATCACGATGTCGGACACCGTGATCCCGGTGTCCTGGGCCTGGGCCGCCGGGGCGTTCAGGAGCGTGAGGGCCAGGGCCCCCCACGAGCGCGATCCCGGTGGCCGCGCGTCTGCCAGTGGTCATGCCACCTCTTTCGTGGTGCAGGACAGGAACCGCGCAGACTATCCCATGACCTGATCATGACGTGCGCTTGCCCTACGGCCACTCCACCAGCGCCGCGAACACGACGTACACGACCGGCACCAGCGCCGGTGCCGCCAGTGCGAGGCCCGTCCGGCGGGCCGTGTTGCGGCGTTCCCACGGCAGGGCCCATCCGGCGGCCAGCAGGAGCAGGGCTGTGCCCAGGCCTCCCAGCAGCACCGGGAAGGCGATGCCGAAGCTCGACTCGAAGCGGTCGGCCTCGGGGGCCGCGCAGGAGTCGCAGGCCATCGCGGAGAGGCCGCCGAAGACGTAGGCGAGCAGACACGCGGGCACGGTGAGGAGTGTCGAGAGCAGCGGGGCGACCCAGGCGCCGTTCGCGCGGTCGTCGTCGAGCATGAGGTCCGGCATGGGTCCATCACAGCGCCCGAGCGAGTCCGTTCACATGAGCGTTCGTACTCAGATGGCCGGGCCGTCGTACGGGATTCAGGCGCCGGCGTTCCTGAGGCGTGCGAACGACGTGTCCAGACCCCGCTTCAGCAGCCGTGCCACCGGCCGCTCCACGAACCGGTGCACCAGCCAGCTCAGCAGCAGGAACCCGGCGATGACGCAGACGACCAGCAGACGGGCGTCCATGCTGTCGTGCAGGCGGTTGATGACCGCCGTACCCGCCGCGTAGTGCATCAGGTAGAGGGGGTACGTCAGCGCGCCCGCCGTCACCAGCCACTTCCAGCGGATGCGGTCCGTCGCGCCCAGGGCGATGGCGACCATGACGAGCAGGAACACGGTGAAGATCGCCACGCTCCCCCGCCAGCCCGACACATGCTCGACCTCGTCGATCCTGATGCCCAGTTCGCGCTGGCCCATCAGCCAGGCCATCGCGAGGATGCCCCACAGCAGCAGGTCCTGGCCGAAGCGGTGCATCAGGTAGAGGGAGAGGCCCGCGATGAAGTACCAGGCGCCCTCCGGGTTGGCGACCAGTTCCAGGAGGGGGAGCTTCGAGATCGGGGCGAGCATGGCCGCGGCGCCCCACACGCAACAGAAGACGACGACCTTGCGGTAGGTCAGGCCGCTCCGCACGACCACCAGGAAGAGGAGGTAGAAGCGCAGCTCCGACCAGAGGGTCCAGTAGACGCCGTCGACGTTCGTCACGCCCGAACCGGACTGCAGCATCGTGAAGTTGAGGAGTACGTCCCGAGTGCGCAGCCGGTCCCACACGCCGGGCAGGGCCACCAGGACGGCCGTCGTGAAGACGATGGCGAACCAGTACGCCGGGTACAGCCGGATCACCCGTGACGTGAAGAACTGCCTGGGGGTACGGCCCCAGCAGGACATGCAGATCACGAAGCCGCTGATCACGAAGAAGATCTCGACGCCGATCCAGCCGTAGGAGGCGAAGCGGAAGACCGTCGGCATGATGTCGGAGACCGGGCGGTCCCAGATGCGGTTGCCGGGCTGGTCGACTCGGTTGGTGCCGGCGTAGTGGTGTAAGGCGACCATCAGGGCGGCGAGGAGCCGGATGCCGTCGATGGCGTAGAGCCGGCGGCCGGCCCGGTCGCGTACGACGGCGTGCCGGGCGGTGCGGGCGGGCCGGCCCGGCGGGGCGGGCACGGCGAGAGGCGGAAGGGGCTGCTGCAGGCCGCTGACAACCCGCCGTGGTATCGACCGTCTGCTGTCCGCGTCCTGCATCGACACCTGCGGGTCCGTCCGTCCTCACGAGGGAATCCCGGGCCGGGAATGGCCACCGGACGCCTCAGGCTACGACCCTCACAACCACCCCACAGTGGCCAGACAGGAACAATCGGGGCAGCCTCGCCGCACAGTTGGCCGAAGCCTCGGGAAGACGTCCCGCGGAGTTCGCCCACTCTTCACCCGCCGGGAGGGCAACCCCATACGACGGCGAAAGGGCCCGTACGACCGAAGTCGTACGGGCCCCTTCAGAGACCTACCGGGTCAGAGACCCGACCGGGCCGAGATCAGGCGGTGATCTTGGTGACCTGGCCGGCGCCGACCGTCCGGCCACCCTCACGGATGGCGAACTTCAGGCCCTCTTCCATGGCGACGGGCTGGATGAGCTCCACCTTCATCTCGGTGTTGTCACCCGGCATGACCATCTCGGTGCCCTCGGGGAGGGTCACCACGCCGGTCACGTCCGTCGTCCGGAAGTAGAACTGCGGACGGTAGTTGTTGAAGAACGGCGTGTGGCGGCCACCCTCGTCCTTGGACAGGATGTAGGCCTGGGCCTCGAACTGGGTGTGCGGCGTGACCGAACCCGGCTTGATGATGACCTGGCCGCGCTCGACGTCCTCGCGCTTGATGCCACGGAGGAGCAGACCGACGTTCTCACCGGCCTGGCCCTCGTCGAGCAGCTTGCGGAACATCTCGATGCCGGTGACCGTGGTGGTGGTCTTCTCGGTCTTGATGCCGATGATGTCGACGGTCTCGTTGACCTTGAGGACACCACGCTCGATACGACCGGTGACGACGGTGCCACGACCGGTGATCGTGAAGACGTCCTCGATCGGCATCAGGAACGGCTTGTCGACGTCACGCTCGGGCTGCGGGATCGCCTCGTCGACGGCGGCCATCAGGTCGAGGACCGTCTGGCCCCATTCCTTGTCGCCCTCGAGCGCCTTGAGCGCCGAGACCTTGACGACCGGCAGGTCGTCGCCCGGGAACTCGTACTCGGAGAGGAGCTCACGAACCTCGAGCTCGACGAGCTCCAGGATCTCCTCGTCGTCCACCATGTCGGCCTTGTTCAGGGCGACGACGATGTAGGGGACGCCGACCTGGCGGGCCAGGAGCACGTGCTCCTTGGTCTGCGGCATCGGGCCGTCGGTGGCGGCGACCACGAGGATGGCGCCGTCCATCTGCGCCGCACCCGTGATCATGTTCTTGATGTAGTCCGCGTGACCGGGGCAGTCGACGTGGGCGTAGTGACGCGTCTCGGTCTGGTACTCGACGTGCGCGATCGAGATGGTGATACCGCGCTGGCGCTCCTCGGGAGCCTTGTCGATCTGGTCGAAGGCCGAGGCCTCGTTCAGGTCCGGGTACGCGTCGTGCAGCACCTTGGTAATGGCGGCCGTAAGGGTCGTCTTACCGTGGTCGATGTGACCAATGGTGCCGATGTTGACGTGGGGCTTAGTCCGCTCGAACTTCGCCTTCGCCACGGGGTCCTCCTGTGGAGTGGTTCTGAACGCCTTGCTTCATCGGCGCCAGGTGATCTTTGCTGGAAAGCCTCGGCCCGGGGGCACTCTCCCCGCAAATGCGGGTGAATGCCCCTCCGGGCTCCGGAGTCAAGCCTAAAGCGTGCGAACGCGGTGCGTTACTCGCCCTTGGCCTTCGCGATGATCTCCTCGGCGACGTTCCGCGGAACCTCGGCGTAGGAGTCGAACTGCATCGAGTAGCTTGCGCGACCCGACGTCTTGCTGCGGAGGTCTCCGACGTAGCCGAACATCTCCGAGAGGGGCACGAGGCCCTTCACGACGCGGGCACCGGCCCGCTCCTCCATGGCCTGGATCTGACCACGGCGGGAGTTGATGTCGCCGATGACCTCACCCATGTAGTCCTCGGGCGTGGTGACCTCAACGGCCATCATCGGCTCGAGCAGCACGGGGCTTGCCTTGCGCGCGGCCTCCTTGAAGGCCTGCGAGCCGGCGATCTTGAACGCGAGCTCGGAGGAGTCGACCTCGTGGTAGGCACCGTCGAGAAGCGTGACGCGAACGCCCGTCATCTCGTACCCGGCGAGGATGCCGAACTGCATGGCCTCCTGCGCACCGGCGTCCACCGAAGGGATGTACTCCTTCGGGATACGGCCACCGGTCACCTTGTTCACGAACTCGTACGAGGCGTCGCCGCTCTCGATCGGCTCGATCGCGATCTGCACCTTGGCGAACTGGCCGGTTCCACCAGTCTGCTTCTTGTGCGTGTAGTCGACGCGCTCGACGGCCTTGCGGATCGTCTCACGGTAGGCGACCTGCGGCTTGCCGACGTTGGCCTCGACCTTGAACTCACGGCGCATACGGTCGACCAGCACCTCGAGGTGCAGCTCGCCCATACCACCGATGATGGTCTGGCCGGTCTCCTCGTCCGAGTGGACCTGGAAGGAGGGGTCCTCCTCCGCGAGACGCTGGATGGCGACACCCAGCTTCTCCTGGTCACCCTTGGACTTGGGCTCGATGGCGACCTGGATCACCGGCGCCGGGAAGTCCATGGACTCCAGGATGACCGGGTTCTTGTCGTCGCTCAGCGTCTCACCGGTGGTGGTCTGCTTGAGGCCCATGACGGCGACGATGTCGCCGGCGCCCACCGACTCGATCTCCTCACGCTTGTTCGCGTGCATGCGGTAGATCTTGCCGATGCGCTCCTTCTTGCCCTTGACGGAGTTCAGCACCGCGGAGCCGGACTCCAGGCGACCGGAGTAGATCCGGACGAAGGTGAGCTTGCCCAGGTGCGGGTCGCTCATGATCTTGAACGCCAGTGCGGACAGCGGCTCGTCGTCGGACGGCTTGCGCTTGACGACGACCTCGGGGTCCTTGACGTCGTGGCCTTCGATGGCCTCGACGTCGAGCGGGGTCGGCAGGTAGCGCACGACCGCGTCGAGCAGGGGCTGGACGCCCTTGTTCTTGAACGCGGTCCCGCAGAACACCGGGGTGACGGTGACGCCGTCGGACTTGCCGGACGCGATGGTGATACGACGGATCGCGGCGTACAGCTGCTCCTCGGTGGGCTCCTGGCCCTCCAGGAACAGCTCCATGATCTCGTCGTCGTTCTCCGCGACGGCCTCGACCAGCTTGCCGCGGTACTCCTCGGCAGCCTCGGTGTGCGTGGCCGGGATGTCGACGACGTCGTACATCTCGCCCTTCGCCGCCTCGGCGGACCACACGAGCGCCTTCATGCGGACCAGGTCCACAACGCCCTTGAAGTCCATCTCGGCGCCGATCGGCAGCTGCATGACGAGCGGGACGGCGCCCAGACGGTCCGAGATCATGTCCACACAGCGGTGGAACTCGGCGCCGGTACGGTCCAGCTTGTTCACGAAGCAGATGCGCGGCACGCCGTAACGGTCGGCCTGACGCCACACCGTCTCGGACTGCGGCTCGACACCCGCGACACCGTCGAACACCGTGACGGCACCGTCGAGGACGCGGAGCGAACGCTCCACCTCGACCGTGAAGTCGACGTGCCCGGGGGTGTCGATGATGTTGATCGTGTAGTCGTCGTCCTCGAGCGGCCAGTGACAGGTGGTGGCAGCAGAGGTGATCGTGATGCCACGCTCCTGCTCCTGCTCCATCCAGTCCATGGTGGCGGCGCCGTCGTGGACCTCACCGATCTTGTAGCTGACGCCGGTGTAGAAGAGGATCCGCTCGGTGGTGGTCGTCTTGCCCGCGTCGATGTGGGCCATGATCCCAATGTTGCGGACCTTGGCCAGGTCAAGTGAAGTGGTAGCCATAAGGCTTCAGTCTTCTCTCGGTCTCGATGGGGTCTGCGACTACCAGCGGTAGTGCGCGAAGGCCTTGTTGGACTCGGCCATCTTGTGGGTGTCCTCGCGCTTCTTGACGGCCGCACCGAGGCCGTTCGAAGCGTCGAGAAGCTCGTTGAGCAGACGCTCGGTCATGGTCTTCTCGCGACGGGCGCGGGAGTAACCGACCAGCCAGCGCAGCGCCAGCGTGTTGGCGCGGCCGGGCTTGACCTCGACCGGCACCTGGTAGGTGGCGCCACCGACACGGCGGGACTTGACCTCAAGCGTGGGCTTGATGTTCTCCAGCGCGCGCTTCAGCGTGATGACCGGGTCGTTGCTGGTCTTCTCGCGCAGGCCCTCCATGGCGCCGTACACGATGCGCTCGGCGGTGGAGCGCTTGCCGTTCAGCAGCACCTTGTTGATCAGGGAGGTGACAAGAGGAGAACCGTAGACCGGGTCGATGATGACCGGGCGCTTCGGGGCGGGGCCCTTACGAGGCATTCTTACTTCTCCTTCTTGGCGCCGTAGCGGCTGCGGGCCTGCTTGCGGTTCTTGACACCCTGGGTGTCGAGCGAACCACGGATGATCTTGTAGCGAACACCGGGCAGGTCCTTCACACGGCCGCCGCGCACGAGCACGATCGAGTGCTCCTGCAGGTTGTGTCCCTCACCCGGAATGTAAGCAGTGACCTCGATCCCGCTGGTCAGACGCACACGCGCGACCTTACGCAGGGCCGAGTTCGGCTTCTTCGGGGTGGTCGTGAACACGCGCGTGCAGACGCCACGGCGCTGGGGCGAACCCTCGAGCGCGGGCGTCTTGTTCTTCTCGACCTTGTCCTGCCGGCCCTTCCGGACCAGCTGCTGGATCGTAGGCACTACTTCTCCGGTTTCTGTGTGCCGAGTGTGAAGCTAACCTGGAACTTCGCCGACCCACGCGGTCGGGTGTGTCGAAGCCGCGGACTCCCGCCGCAAGGCGAAAAGGGCGCAGATTACGGTGGCCGCTTACGACTCCCCCTATGCGGTTGAAGGCACGCACGGGAGCCAGGGCACACCCCAGGCACAAGGTCTGAGCGTACCCAGCTGATTCGCTGCGGTCAAAACAGATGGACGAGCGCAACCTCTCGCTACGGCCGGTGTCAAGCCCCTACGCCGTGGATGATCTTCGATTTCACATGGTGCACACGCACGAGCGGCGTCTTCTCGCGGCGCTCACCCGGAGGCGAGGCCCACCGCGATCAGCAGCGTCATCACGACCGACCACGCGGCGATCGACAGCCAGCCGAACACGAGCCCGGTCAGCGCGAGCCCGTCACCGCCTTCTCCGGTCCGCTCCATCTCCGCCCGCGCCGCGTGGCCGAGGATCACCGCCGGAATCCCGGTGAACCCGAAGGTCGGCACGCACAGCAGCCCGCACACCGCGGCTCCGACCGCCTTCCCGTTGGCCCGCGGCCGCGGGGCGGGCAGGAACGTCCGCGGTACGGCCATGACGGGCACAGGCTGCGGCATGGGCCCGAGCGGCAGGTCGGACACCAGCAGCGCCAGCTCCCCGACGGTCCGCGCGCCGTAGGCCCGCTCCACCCGCTTGTCGAACTCGCCCTTCTCCAGCCGCCCCTCGCCGTACCCGGCCCGCAGCACATCGACGGCCCGCTCACGGTCGGCGTGGGAGGCGAGCATGGCGGAGGCGACGGGCTGCGGGGCGGCGTACGGGGGCCAGGGATGGGCCACAGGGGCACCCGCGCCGGACCAGGGCCCCGCCACGGGGCCGTCTCTTCCCGGCCCTGACGGCGGCTCGTCCTTGCCCTGCCACGGTTGCCACGACGGTTGCGACACAGGAGCACCCCCTGGGCGGTCGAATGCCTCCATGATGCTCCAACGCTGCGATACCGGGACAGGTTCCCGCATCTCCAGCGGGAAACCCCCGGCCGGCCCAGCCCCGAGACGCCCGGATACCGCCCGAGCACGCCGGAGGGCGGCCACCCCACAGGGTGACCGCCCTCCGACTCAAGCAGCCCGATTACTGGTTGTACGGCCCGTAGTCGTAGTCCTCCAGCGGAACAGCCTGGCCGGACCCCGTGCCGAACGGCGAGTAGTCGATGTCGTCGTAGCCGACGGCCGAGTACATCGCGGCCTTGGCCTCCTCGGTCGGCTCGACCCGGATGTTGCGGTAGCGGGACAGACCCGTACCGGCCGGGATGAGCTTACCGATGATGACGTTCTCCTTGAGGCCGATGAGGCTGTCGGACTTGGCGTTGATCGCCGCGTCCGTCAGAACTCGGGTCGTCTCCTGGAAGGAGGCGGCCGACAGCCAGGATTCCGTCGCCAGCGAGGCCTTGGTGATACCCATCAGCTGCGGACGACCGGAGGCCGGGTGACCGCCCTCCTGGACCACACGACGGTTCTCGGTCTCGAACTTCGAGCGCTCGACCAGCTCGCCGGGCAGCAGCTCGGCGTCGCCGGACTCGATGATCGTCACACGGCGCAGCATCTGCCGGATGATGATCTCGATGTGCTTGTCGTGGATCGACACACCCTGCGAGTTGTAGACCTTCTGGACCTCGCCGACCAGGTGGACCTGGACGGCACGCTGGCCCAGAATGCGCAGCACGTCGTGCGGGTTGGTGGCACCCACGGTGAGCTTCTGGCCCACCTCGACGTGCTCGCCCTCGCTGACCAGGAGTCGGGCGCGCTTCGAGATCGGGAACGCCGTCTCGTCGCTGCCGTCGTCCGGCGTGATGACGATCTTCTTGGTCTTCTCGGTCTCCTCGATCCGCACGCGGCCCTGGGCCTCGGAGATCGGGGCGACACCCTTCGGGGTACGGGCCTCGAAGAGCTCGACGACACGCGGCAGACCCTGGGTGATGTCGTCACCGGCCACACCACCGGTGTGGAAGGTACGCATCGTCAGCTGGGTACCGGGCTCACCGATGGACTGGGCGGCGATGATGCCGACCGCCTCACCGATGTCGACCAGCTTGCCGGTGGCCAGCGAGCGGCCGTAGCACATGGCGCAGGTGCCGACGGCGGACTCGCAGGTCAGGACCGAGCGGGTCTTGACCTGGGAGACGCCGTGCCTCACGAGCTCGTCGATGAGGACGTCGCCGAGGTCGGTGTTGGCCGGGGCCAGCACCTTGCCGTCGACGGTGATGTCCTCTGCCAGCGCACGTGCGTACACGCTGGTCTCGACGTCGTCCGCCTTGCGCAGCACGCCGTCCGCGCCGACCTCCGCGATGTTGAGCTTGAGGCCACGGTCGGTGCCGCAGTCCTCCTCGCGGATGATGACGTCCTGCGAGACGTCCACCAGACGACGGGTCAGGTAACCCGAGTCGGCGGTACGCAGGGCGGTGTCCGCCAGACCCTTACGGGCACCGTGCGTGGAGATGAAGTACTCCAGCACGGACAGGCCCTCACGGAAGGACGCCTTGATCGGACGCGGAATCGTCTCGTTCTTGGCGTTCGACACCAGACCACGCATACCGGCGATCTGCCGCATCTGCATCATGTTTCCTCGGGCACCCGAGTCAACCATCATGAAGATGGGGTTCGTCTTGGGGAAGTTCGCGTTCATCGCCTCGGCGACCTCGTTGGTCGCCTTGGTCCAGATCGCGATGAGCTCCTGAGTGCGCTCTTCCTTGGTGATCAGACCGCGCTCGTACTGCTTCTGGACCTTCTCGTCCTGCGCCTCGTAGCCCTTGACGATCTCCTTCTTCGCCTCGGGAACGACGACGTCGGAGATGGCCACGGTGACGCCGGAACGGGTGGCCCAGTAGAAGCCCGCCGCCTTCAGGTTGTCGAGCGTCGCCGCCACGATGACCTTGGGGTAGCGCTCGGCCAGGTCGTTGACGATCTCGGAGAGCTGCTTCTTGCCCACCGAGTAGTCGACGAACGGGTAGTCCTCGGGCAGCAGCTCGTTGAAGAGCGCGCGGCCCAGGGTGGTGCGCAGGCGGAAGGTGTCCCCCTGCTGCCACTCCGGCTCGCCCTCCTCCTGCGCAGGCGGCGTCCAGCCACGCGGCGGGATGGTGCCCACCGGGAAGCGGATGTCGATCTGCGACTGGAGTGCCAGCTCGCCGGCGTCGAACGCCATGATCGCCTCGGCCGTGGAGCCGAACGCGCGGCCCTCGCCCTTGGTGTCACGCAGCTCGCCGTCGGTGGTGAGGAAGAACAGACCGAGGACCATGTCCTGGGTCGGCATCGTCACCGGACGGCCGTCGGCGGGCTTGAGGATGTTGTTCGAGGACAGCATCAGGATGCGGGCCTCGGCCTGCGCCTCCGCGGACAGCGGAAGGTGTACGGCCATCTGGTCGCCGTCGAAGTCCGCGTTGAACGCGGTGCAGACGAGCGGGTGGATCTGGATGGCCTTGCCCTCGACCAGCTGCGGCTCGAAGGCCTGGATGCCGAGGCGGTGCAGGGTGGGAGCACGGTTCAGCAGCACCGGGTGCTCGGCGATGACCTCTTCGAGGACGTCGTACACGACCGTGCGGCCGCGCTCCACCATGCGCTTGGCGCTCTTGATGTTCTGCGCGTGGTTCAGGTCCACCAAGCGCTTCATCACGAACGGCTTGAACAGCTCCAGCGCCATCGCCTTCGGCAGACCGCACTGGTGCAGCTTGAGCTGCGGACCGACGACGATCACGGAACGCGCGGAGTAGTCCACGCGCTTGCCGAGCAGGTTCTGACGGAAACGGCCCTGCTTGCCCTTGAGCATGTCGGACAGCGACTTCAGCGGACGGTTGCCGGGGCCCGTGACCGGGCGACCACGACGGCCGTTGTCGAAGAGCGCGTCGACGGCCTCCTGAAGCATGCGCTTCTCGTTGTTCACGATGATCTCGGGCGCACCGAGGTCAAGGAGCCGCTTCAGGCGGTTGTTGCGGTTGATCACACGGCGGTACAGGTCGTTCAGGTCGGAGGTCGCGAAGCGGCCACCGTCCAGCTGCACCATCGGGCGAAGGTCCGGCGGGATGACCGGGACGCAGTCGAGGACCATGCCCTTGGGGCTGTTGGAGGTCTGCAGGAAGGCAGACACGACCTTCAGCCGCTTCAGCGCACGGGTCTTCTTCTGGCCCTTGCCGGTACGGATGATCTCGCGGAGACGCTCGGCCTCCTCGTCGAGGTCGAAGGACTCCAGGCGCTTCTGCAGCGCCGCGGCACCCATCGAACCGTCGAAGTACGTGCCGAAGCGGTCACGCAGCTCGCGGTAGAGCAGCTCGTCACCTTCGAGGTCCTGGACCTTGAGGTTCTTGAAGCGGGTCCACACCTCGTCGAGGCGGTCGATCTCGCGCTGCGCACGGTCGCGTAGCTGCTTCATCTCACGCTCGGCACCCTCGCGCACCTTGCGGCGCACGTCGGCCTTGGCACCCTCGGCCTCCAGCTCGGCCAGGTCGCTTTCCAGCTTCTTGGCGCGGGCCTCGAGGTCGGCGTCACGACGGTTCTCGACCTGCTGACGCTCCACGGAGACGTGCGCCTCCAGGGAGGGCAGGTCACGTGTGCGGCGCTCCTCGTCGACGTACGTGATCATGTACGCCGCGAAGTAGATGACCTTCTCGAGGTCCTTGGGAGCCAGGTCGAGCAGGTAGCCCAGACGCGACGGGACGCCCTTGAAGTACCAGATGTGCGTGACGGGGGCGGCCAGTTCGATGTGGCCCATCCGCTCACGACGCACCTTGGCGCGAGTGACCTCGACGCCGCAGCGCTCACAGATGATGCCCTTGAACCGGACACGCTTGTACTTGCCGCAGTAGCACTCCCAGTCCCGGGTCGGACCGAAGATCTTCTCGCAGAAGAGTCCGTCCTTTTCGGGCTTGAGCGTGCGGTAGTTGATCGTCTCGGGCTTCTTGACCTCGCCGTGGCTCCACTGACGGATGTCGTCGGCGGTGGCCAGGCCGATCCGGAGCTCATCGAAGAAGTTGACGTCGAGCACTATGCGTCAATCCCTCTCAGGGTTGTAAGTCTTAGGGGTCTGAAACGGGGGTCCAGGGGCCGGCCGGAGGTCCTCACCAGGTCCTCCGGCCGGACTCCCGTCAGACCTCTTCGACGCTGCTCGGCTCGCGCCGGGACAGGTCGATGCCGAGCTCTTCCGCAGCGCGGAAGACGTCCTCGTCGGTGTCGCGCATCTCGATGGACATGCCGTCCGAGGACAGCACCTCCACGTTGAGGCACAGGGACTGCATCTCCTTGATGAGCACCTTGAAGGACTCGGGGATGCCGGGCTCGGGGATGTTCTCGCCCTTGACGATGGCCTCGTAGACCTTCACGCGGCCGGTGACGTCGTCGGACTTGATGGTCAGCAGCTCCTGGAGGGCGTACGCGGCGCCGTATGCCTCCAGCGCCCACACCTCCATCTCACCGAAGCGCTGGCCACCGAACTGGGCCTTACCACCCAGCGGCTGCTGGGTGATCATCGAGTACGGACCGGTCGAGCGGGCGTGCAGCTTGTCGTCGACCAGGTGGTGGAGCTTGAGGATGTACATGTAGCCGACCGAGATCGGCTCCGGGAACGGCTCGCCGGAGCGGCCGTCGAACATCCTCGCCTTACCGGTGGGCTGCACCATGCGCTCACCGTCGCGGTTCGGGATGGTGTGCTGCAGCAGACCCGCGAGCTCGTCCTCACGCGCACCGTCGAAGACGGGGGTGGCGACGTTGGTGCCCGGGTCGACCTGGTCGGCACCGATGACCTGCAGGCGCTTGGCCCAGTCCTCGCCGAGGCCGGAGACGTCCCAGCCGCGGCTGGCGAGCCAGCCGAGGTGGATCTCCAGGACCTGTCCCGGGTTCATTCGGGACGGCACACCCAGCGGGTTGAGGATGATGTCGACCGGGGTCCCGTCCTCGAGGAACGGCATGTCCTCGATGGGCAGGATCTTGGAGATGACACCCTTGTTGCCGTGCCGGCCGGCGAGCTTGTCACCGTCCGTGATCTTGCGCTTCTGCGCCACGTAGACACGAACCAGCTGGTTCACGCCCGGCGGCAGCTCGTCGCCCTCTTCACGGTCGAAGACGCGGACGCCGATGACCTTGCCGATCTCGCCGTGCGGCACCTTCAGCGAGGTGTCACGGACCTCACGGGCCTTCTCACCGAAGATCGCACGGAGCAGGCGCTCCTCCGGCGTCAGCTCGGTCTCGCCCTTGGGCGTGACCTTGCCGACGAGGATGTCGCCGGCGACGACCTCGGCACCGATACGGATGATGCCGCGCTCGTCGAGGTCGGCGAGGACCTCCTCGGAGACGTTCGGGATGTCCCGGGTGATCTCCTCGGGGCCGAGCTTGGTGTCACGGGCGTCGACCTCGTGCTCCTCGATGTGGATCGAGGAGAGGACGTCGTCCTGCACGAGGCGCTGCGACAGGATGATCGCGTCCTCGTAGTTGTGACCCTCCCACGGCATGAACGCCACGAGCAGGTTCTTGCCCAGCGCCATCTCGCCGTTCTCGGTGGCCGGACCGTCGGCCAGGACCTGGCCCTCGATGATCCGGTCGCCCTCGTTGACGATGACCTTCTGGTTGACCGAGGTGCCCTGGTTGGAGCGGGCGAACTTGGCCAGGCGGTACGTGATGTACGTGCCGTCGTCGTTGGCGGTGGTGATGTAGTCCGCGGAGACCTCCTGGACCACACCCGCCTTCTCGGCCTTGACCACGTCACCGGCGTCGACTGCGGAGCGGTACTCCATGCCGGTGCCGACGAGCGGGGCCTCGCTCTTGATGAGCGGCACCGCCTGACGCATCATGTTCGCGCCCATGAGGGCACGGTTGGCGTCGTCGTGCTCGAGGAACGGGATCATGGCGGTCGCGACCGACACCATCTGGCGCGGCGAGACGTCCATGTAGTCGACGTCGTCACCGGGGACGTAGTCGACCTCGCCGCCACGACGGCGGACCAGGACACGGTTCTCGGAGAACCGCATGTCGTCGTCGAGCGTGGCGTTGGCCTGCGCGATGACGAAGCGGTCCTCCTCGTCGGCCGTGAGGTAGTCGACCTCGTCGGTGACGATGCCGTCGGTGACCCGGCGGTACGGCGTCTCCACGAAGCCGAACGCGTTGACGCGGCCGTAGGAGGCGAGCGAACCGATCAGACCGATGTTCGGGCCTTCGGGCGTCTCGATCGGGCACATGCGTCCGTAGTGGGACGGGTGCACGTCACGGACCTCGAAGCCGGCCCGCTCACGGGAGAGACCACCCGGGCCAAGAGCCGACAGACGGCGCTTGTGGGTGAGACCCGACAGCGGGTTGTTCTGGTCCATGAACTGCGACAGCTGGCTGGTGCCGAAGAACTCCTTGATGGAGGCGACGACCGGCCGGATGTTGATCAGGGTCTGCGGCGTGATCGCCTCGACGTCCTGGGTCGTCATGCGCTCACGGACGACGCGCTCCATACGAGCCAGACCCGTACGGACCTGGTTCTGGATGAGCTCGCCGACGCTGCGCAGACGACGGTTGCCGAAGTGGTCGATGTCGTCGGTCTCGACGACGATGCTGCCACCGCTGTCACCGACCGTCTCGGTCTCGCCCGCGTGCAGCTTCACCAGGTACTTGATCGTCGAGATGATGTCCTCGACGGTCAGGATGCCCGCGTCCAGCGGAGCGTCCGCACCCAGCTTCTTGTTGACCTTGTAGCGGCCGACCTTGGCGAGGTCGTAACGCTTCGGGTTGAAGTAGAGGTTCTCCAGAAGGGTCTGGGCGGCCTCACGGGTGGGGGGCTCGCCCGGACGCAGCTTGCGGTAGATGTCGAGCAGCGCGTCGTCCTGGCCCTGGGTGTGGTCCTTCTCCAGGGTGGCGCGCATCGACTCGTACTCGCCGAACTCCTCCAGGATCTGCTCGGTGGTCCACCCGAGAGCCTTCAGGAGCACGGTGACGGACTGCTTGCGCTTGCGGTCGATGCGGACACCGACCATGTCGCGCTTGTCGATCTCCATCTCCAGCCAGGCACCCCGGGACGGGATGATCTTGGCCGAGAAGATGTCCTTGTCGGACGTCTTGTCGATGGAGGAGTCGAAGTAGACACCCGGCGAGCGGACCAGCTGGGACACCACGACACGCTCGGTGCCGTTGATGACGAAGGTGCCCTTGCCGGTCATGAGCGGGAAGTCGCCCATGAAGACCGTCTGGGACTTGATCTCGCCGGTCTCGTTGTTGGTGAATTCGGCCGTCACGAAGAGCGGAGCCGCGTACGTGAAGTCGCGCTCCTTGCACTCGTCGATGCTGTTCTTCGGCGGCTCGAAACGGTGGTCGCGGAACGTCAGCGACATCGACCCGGAGAAGTCCTCGATCGGGGAGATCTCCTCGAAGATCTCCTCCAGACCGGACTTGGTGGGGACGTCCTGACCGGACTCAAGAGCCTCCTCGACCCGACTCTGCCAGGCGGAGTTCCCGAGCAGCCAGTCAAAGCTCTCGGTCTGCAGCGCGAGCAGGTTGGGAACCTCGAGAGGCTCCTTGATCTTTGCAAAAGAGATGCGCAGCGGGGCGGTGCTGGCGGCGTTGTTCGTATTCGCGGTCGAGGCAGTGCGCGAGGCGGCCAAGAGGGGGTCCTTCCGAGGGCTCGGACTCACTACGCGCTCCCCGGGCCCTCCTCCGCGACACAGGGACAGGTCTCTCCGATTCGGCCGAGAGGCCAGGTCAGAGATGTCCGGTCGTCAGTGCTGAGGCGAGGGCAGACCCCTGGTGACGGGCAGGGGGCAGCTAACAGGCAGCGCAAAGGGTCAGTGTAGCCACTTGGCGCACTGATGTCCAGCCCCGCTTTTCTGCCCAGTCTTCAAAAACTCTCGCTGCCCTCAACGTCCTCTGCATGGTGCCCTCAACGCACGTTGATACTGCCCTCTTCGTCGCCGATCCATGCCTCGGAATCGGACCGTTCTGGCGACGCGTCCTGAGAATTGCGCGCTGCGTGCGGTTCGTCAAGGCCCCCCTGCCCGAACCTGAGATTCCGGGAGACACGAACGAAGATCACCATACCCCTCGCCCACGAGGCCGCAAGGCAACCGTGACCGCGCCTCCAGGAACGCCGAAGAGCGACCACCCGGATGGATGATCGCTCTTCGGCGCTTGCGCGTTACAGGCCGATCGGGGCCTGTGGGGTGTTACTTGACCTCGACGGAGGCGCCGGCGCCCTTGAGGGACTCGGCGGCCTTCTCGGCGGCGTCCTTGGCGACCTTCTCGAGGACGGGCTTCGGGGCGCCGTCCACGAGGTCCTTGGCCTCCTTCAGACCCAGGGAGGTCAGCTCACGCACGACCTTGATGACCTGGATCTTCTTCTCGCCCGCACCGGTGAGGATGACGTCGAACTCGTCCTTCTCCTCCTCGACCGGGGCAGCCGGGCCACCCTGGGCCGGGCCCGCGACGGCGACGGCCGCGGCGGCGGTGACGTCGAACTTCTCCTCGAAGGCCTTCACGAACTCGGAGAGCTCGATGAGGGTCATCTCCTCGAACTGCGCGAGCAGGTCTTCCTGGCTGAGCTTCGCCATGAGGGGCGATCCTTCCACTAATGTCGGCAGGTGCCGGTTGTATCGATACGGCGGGCGTACTTACGGCCCGCTACGACCCGCGCCTCAGGCGGCGTGGATCAATGCGCGAGCCGAGTTACTCGGCACCGCCCTGCTCGTCCTGCTTGGCGCGAAGCGCGTCCACGGTGCGGACGAGCTTCGACGGGAGCGCCTGGAAGACCTGAGCAGCCTGAGTCTGCTTGCCCTTGAAGGCGCCCGCCAGCTTGGCGAGCAGAACCTCGCGGGACTCGAGGTCCGCGAGCTTCTTGATCTCATCGGCGGACAGCGCCTTGCCGTCAAGGACACCGCCCTTGATGACGAGGTTCGGGTTGTCCTTGGCGAAGTCACGAAGACCCTTCGCCGACGTCACCGGGTCACCGGTGATGAAGGCAACCGCTGTCGGACCGTTGAACAGGTCGTCGAGCGTCGAGATCCCGGCCTCGTTGGCCGCGATCTTGGTCAGCGTGTTCTTCACCACGGCGTACTGGGCGTCTTCACCGAGCGAACGACGCAGCGTCTTGAGCTGCGCCACGGTGAGACCCCGGTACTCGGTCAGCACGGCGGCGTTCGAGCTGCGGAACTGCTCCGTCAGCTCGGCTACCGCGGCAGCCTTGTCGGGCCTTGCCATAGAGCGTCGGCCTCCTTCCGGGTGATGAGGACCGCTCGGAAGGGGCTGCACAAAACGAAACGCCCCGGCGCAGGCGCACGGGGCGTTGCTCTACCGGAATCACTGACGCGATCCTGGGAGCACTTCCACGGTCACCTGCGCGGGTCGTCCGCAGTTTTCAGCGGATCCTTCGGCCACCGCCCCCTCTTACGAGGACACGGCAACGACCAGCGGTCTTTGGCTTCTGTAGGAGCGTACGGGACCGGATCCCTGTCAAGCAAATCCGGCCCTACGGCGTTCAGCTGTTCTGGAGTTCCTTCATCATCTCGGCCAGGTCCGCGGTGTCCTTGGCGGGCGGCGCCGTGACGGTCACCGGCTTGTTGTAGTCGAGGAAGGTGAAGGTCATGTCGAACTTGCCCTTGTCGGCGTCGCCCCGCATACGGAACTGCTTGGCGTGGTCCTCACCGTCGACCCACATGTCCATCGTGAACTTGTCCAGGCCCAGCTTCTCGATCTGCTCGGTGCTCTTCTCACGCTGCTCACGGACCGACTTGTCGGCGTCCTTGAAAGAGGCCTTGAGCTCGGCCAGGGTGACGTCGCCCGCGTAGTGGGTCGTCTTGACCCCGTCGACGGTCTCGGTGCCGACCTTCTTCACGTCCTTGGCGCTGTTGAGGAAGGCGGACATGCTGGCCGGGTTCTGGTCGGCCTGGCCGGCGCCGGGAGCGGTCGCGCCGAGGCCGCCCTCCTTGTCGAGCCCGGACAGGTCGAACTTCATCCACTTCTTGCCGTCCATCTCCTTGGCCAGCTCGGCGTTGCCGCCGATGTACATGGCCTTGTCGACGAGCCGGATCTCGGCGGAGCCCTCCTTGGGCGAGGTCATCTTCATGCTCATCGCGACGTCGGGCTTGGTCCGCATGGAGGCCTCGGCCACCACCTGCCCCTGCTCGGGGATCTCGCCCTTCATGCGGTAGCGGAAGGAGGTGATCTCCTCCGTGTTCTTCGCCGCCTTGGCGACCGCCGCCGCGGGAGTCATCTCGGGCGACTCCTCGCCCCCCTTGGAACAGCTCACCGCACCCGCGGCGAGAGCCACGGCGGCGAGCCCGGCGCCGATGGTCCGACCGCGCACGGAACGTCGTACATAAATAGACATTGATTCCCCCCAAGGAACACATGGTCGATTCACAGCAAGACCGCGAGTTTATCCGAGAGGGACGCGAGGGGTCCGTGAATTCCCCGCTGCTCAGGTGGGGTTGATGCTCGACTGTGACAGGAGGGTCTTGAAGTCCTCGGTGTCGGCGGCCGGCGGCTTCCGTACGGCGACCTTGACGCCGTAGTCGCTGTAGTGGGCGGTCTGGGTCACCCGGCCGTTCGCCGTGCCGGTCTTCTCGATCTTCTTGACCAGCAGGTTCTTCTCGTTGACCCAGATGTCGACGGTCTCGGCAGTGACCTCGGCGTCCTGGAGGCGGCGGCGGAGCTCGGTGTCGGTGACGTTCTGGACGTCCACGGTTCCGGTGTAGTGCGTGGTGCTCTGGCCGTCCACGGTCTCCCGGCCGAGCTCGCGCACGTCGTCGGAGTCCAGCAGCAGCCGCACCGACTGGTTGGGGGTGGTGGAGCGCATCTGGTCGGCGAGGTCGGCGCCGCCGCCGAGGGTCTTCAGGTCGTCGTAGGCGTACCTGAGCCAGTGCTTGCCGCCCGTCTTGGCGGCGAAGGTGTCGCCCATGCGCGCGTAGTAGGCGTCGGAGAGGTAGCGGGCCTCCATGGAGGTGACGCCCAGATCGCGCATCGTCTCGGCCGCGGTGCCGCCGGTGTAGTCGATGGTGAGGGCGCCGGAGAGGCCGTCGCGCCAGGCGAGGACGCCGTGGGCGGTGAGGGAGAGCTGGGTGCCCATCACGGTGGTGGATCTCACCCGGGCGGTGCTGGCCCGCTCGGTGGAGTGCTCGGCGGTGCGCAGGGCCGGGAGGGGGGCGGGGGCCGAGGCCGTGTGCTTCTCCTTCTCCGGCCGGTCGGAGGAACCGGAGGACGTGCAGGCGGCGAGTCCCGCCAGTGCGGCGGCCGTGGTGAGCCGGACCGTCGTCCTCTTCATGCGTCCCCCTGGTGCAGGTGCCCTGCTCGCACGCTAACTCAGAGCACGCTCCCCGCACATGGGAACGGGCCCCGCACCTCGGAAGGTGCGGGGCCCGTGAGACCTGCCGGTGGCTCAGACCGCGGCCGGGTCCTCCTCGACGAGGAGGTTGCGGGTGCGGTTGGAGTCGAGCGGAATGCCGGGGCCCATCGTGGTGCTGATGGCGGCCTTCTTGATGTACCGGCCCTTGGCGGCGGACGGCTTCAGACGGAGGATCTCCTCCAGCGCCGCGCCGTAGTTCTCCACCAGCTTGGTGTCGTCGAACGACGTCTTGCCGATGATGAAGTGCAGGTTCGAGTGCTTGTCGACGCGGAACTCGATCTTGCCGCCCTTGATGTCGTTGACAGCCTTGGTGACATCGGGGGTGACGGTGCCGGTCTTGGGGTTCGGCATGAGACCACGGGGACCGAGCACGCGGCCGAGGCGGCCGACCTTGCCCATGAGGTCCGGGGTGGCGACGACGGCGTCGAAGTCCAGACGGCCCTTCGACACCTCGTCGATGAGCTCGTCGGCGCCGACGATGTCGGCGCCCGCGGCACGAGCGGCCTCGGCACGGTCACCGGTCGCGAAGACCAGGACCCGGGCGGTCTTACCGGTGCCGTGCGGGAGGTTCACGGTGCCACGGACCATCTGGTCCGCCTTGCGCGGGTCGACACCCAGACGGAAGGCGACCTCGACGGTGCCGTCGAACTTGGAGGTGGAGGTCTCCTTGGCGAGACGGACGGCCTCGAGCGGGGCGTACAGCTTGTCCCGGTCGATCTTCTCGTCCGCAGCGCGAAGGGCCTTGCTGCGCTTGCTCACTACTGCTCCTGTGTGTTCTGAAAGGAGTCGTGGTACGGGCCGAGCAGGCCCTGCCACTTCTGCTTGATGTACGGGGGGGGTGGGGCTCAGCCCTCGACCGTGACGCCCATGGAACGCGCGGTACCGGCGATGATCTTCGCGGCGGCGTCCAGGTCGTTGGCGTTGAGGTCGGGCAGCTTGGTCGTGGCGATCTCGCGGACCTGCGCCTGGGTGATCTTGGCGACCTTGGTCTTGTGCGGCTCGCCGGAGCCCTTCTCGACACCCGCGGCCTTGAGGATCATCTTCGCGGCCGGCGGCGTCTTGGTGACGAAGGTGAAGGAGCGGTCCTCGTAGACCGTGATCTCCACCGGGATCACCCAGCCACGCTGCGACTCGGTCGCGGCGTTGTAGGCCTTGCAGAACTCCATGATGTTGACGCCGTGCTGGCCGAGCGCGGGGCCGACCGGCGGGGCCGGGTTCGCCGCGCCGGCGTTGATCTGGAGCTTGATGAGCCCCGTGACCTTCTTCTTCTTGGGAGGCATAGCTCTCCGGGTCCTTTCGATTCGGGTCCTGCCTGCCTACGGGGACCACCCGAACGCAGGCATACCGCACAACGATAGCGGGTATAGATGCGCGGCCAAAAACCGAGCAGGTCAGACGAGCTGTGACAGCCCGCCTGACCTGGTCGGAAGCTCTGTCCGGAAGAAACTAGTTCTTCTGGATCTGGTCGAAGCTCAGCTCGACCGGGGTCTCACGGCCGAAGATCTCGACGAGGCCCTTGACCTTCTTGGAGTCGGCGTTGATCTCGTTGATCGTGGCCTGCAGCGTGGCGAACGGGCCGTCGGTGACGGTGACCGAGTCGCCGACCTCGAAGTCCAGGACCTGGACCTCGACCTTGCGCTGCGGAGCCGGCTTGCCCTCGGCCTCGGCGGCCTCGCGGGCGGCCTTCTCCTCGGCCTCCGGGGCGAGCATCTTGACGATCTCGTCCAGGGTCAGCGGGTACGGGTCGTAGGCATTGCCCACGAAGCCGGTCACGCCGGGGGTGTTGCGGACGACGCCCCAGGACTCGTTCGTCAGGTCCATGCGCACCAGCACATAGCCGGGGAGCTTGTTCTGACGGATGGTCTTGCGCTCGCCGTTCTTGATCTGCGCGACCTCTTCCTGCGGCACCTCGGCCTGGAAGATGAAGTCCTCGACGTTCAGCGAGACGGCACGCTGCTCGAGGTTGGTCTTCACGCGGTTCTCATAACCGGCGTAGGTGTGGATGACGTACCACTCGCCGGGCAGGGTCCGCAGTTCCTCGCGGAGGGCGGCGACGGGGTCGACCGGCTCGGCCGGCTCCTCCTCGGCGTCCGCCTCTTCCTCGTCCTCGACGGACTCGATGTCGCCGCCGGACTCGACGTCACCGCCGGACTCGACGTCACCGCCGGACTCGTCCTCGGCGTCGTCGTCCTCGGCGTGGAGGGCGGCTTCCTCGGCGGGCTCGCCGGCCTCGGCGTCGGCAGCCTCGACCTCGTCCAGGTCCTCGTCCGCGCCCTCGACGATGTCGAGCTCGTCGTCGACAGACTCGTCGGGCTCGATGGCGTCGTTCAGGTTCTGGTCAGACACGGTGGCTGCTTCTTCCTGGATACAAGGGGTGGAACATGCGAAAAGGGGCGCCGGTAACCGCGGCGCCCTTCGCTCTGTGCTCAGCCGAATACGTACTTGGCGGCGTGGTTGAGTCCATAGTCAATCACGGTCACCAGGCCGATCATGACGAGAACAAAGACGATCACCACGGTCGTGTACGTCGTCAGCTGGTTCCGCGACGGCCAGACGACCTTGCGGAGTTCTGCGACGATCTGCCGGTAGAAGGTCGCAAGACGCTTCAGCGGGCCCTTCTTGGCACGCTTGCCGCCCTTGCGGACCTTCTTCTTGGTCTCCGGCACTTCATCCTGGGCGCCAGGCGTGTCGATGGAGCCCACGGCATCCGCCATTCGTCCTCACCTGTTCCCGGGTCGTGGCCGTGCCGCGCCCGGTTGGAGCCGCACGGCGGTGCATTGCTGTACGTACATGCGCACACATCCTGGCGAAGGTGTGTGTAGCAGGGCCGGAGGGACTTGAACCCCCAACCGCCGGTTTTGGAGACCGGTGCTCTACCAATTGAGCTACGACCCTTTGTGTGTCCCCCAACGTACCGCATCCGACCGGGTGCTCGGTGTGCACCTGGATGGGCGGCGGCTGAAGGCCAACGAGGTGAGAGTGTACGTGGTCCACGGCCCCCCGTCGAACAGAAAGCGCCCGTACGGGGCTTGGGGGAGGAAGATCGCCCAGCGTGCGATGCGAATCCGGACGGTTGTTCAGCCGATGTTCAGTCTGTGAAACCCGTGTGCCGGGGGAGTTTCCGGTCTGGAACGATGGGGCCCATGAGCGCTGCAACCCCTCCCACCGAGCGCCGGGTCTCCGCCCGAGTCGGCGCGATCTCCGAGTCCGCCACCCTCGCCGTGGACGCCAAGGCCAAGGCCCTCAAGGCCGCGGGGCGGCCGGTGATCGGCTTCGGCGCCGGTGAACCGGACTTCCCGACCCCGGACTACATCGTCCAGGCCGCGATCGAGGCCTGCTCGAACCCGAAGTACCACCGCTACACGCCGGCCGGCGGGCTGCCCGAGCTGAAGGCCGCGATCGCCGCGAAGACGCTGCGCGACTCCGGCTACGAGGTCGAGGCGTCCCAGATCCTGGTGACCAACGGCGGAAAGCAGGCGATCTACGAGGCCTTCGCCGCGATCCTCGACCCGGGCGACGAGGTCATCGTCCCGGCGCCGTACTGGACGACCTACCCGGAGTCGATCCGGCTGGCCGGCGGTGTCCCGGTGGAGGTCGTCGCCGACGAGACGACCGGCTACCGGGTCTCCGTCGACCAGCTGGAGGCGGCCCGCACGGAGAAGACGAAGGTCGTCCTCTTCGTCTCCCCCTCCAACCCGACCGGTGCCGTCTACAGCCAGGCCGACGCCGAGGCGATCGGCCGCTGGGCCGTCGAGCACGGCCTGTGGGTGCTGACTGACGAGATCTACGAGCACCTCGTCTACGGCGACGCGACGTTCACCTCGCTGCCCGCGCTCCTGCCCGAGCTGCGCGACAAGTGCGTCGTCGTCAACGGGGTCGCGAAGACGTACGCCATGACCGGCTGGCGGGTGGGCTGGATCATCGGTCCGAAGGACGTCGTCAAGGCCGCGACCAACCTGCAGTCGCACGCCACGTCCAACGTGTCGAACGTCGCCCAGGTCGCGGCCCTCGCCGCGGTCTCCGGCAACCTCGACGCGGTGGCGGAGATGCGCACGGCCTTCGACCGCCGCCGCAAGACGATCGTCCGCATGCTCAACGAGATCGACGGCGTGCTCTGCCCCGAGCCCGAGGGCGCCTTCTACGCCTACCCGTCGGTCAAGGCCCTGCTCGGCAAGGAGATCCGCGGCAAGCGCCCGCAGGACACGGTCGAGCTGGCCGCGCTGATCCTGGAGGAGGCGGAGGTCGCGGTCGTCCCGGGCGAGGCCTTCGGCACGCCGGGCTATCTGCGGCTGTCGTACGCGCTGGGTGACGAGGATCTCGTCGAGGGCGTCTCGCGGATCCAGAAGCTGCTGGCGGAGGCGCGGGACTGAGATCGCCGTAGCCGTGGGACCCCCTCACATGAGGGGGTCCCATTTTTTTGTGCGAGCAAGACCACTAAAGGGGAAAGCGGTACCGGGACACCGGTGACGTACGGCAGGATCCTCGAATGGAGCGTGTACGTGATGTCTCTGAACTGCCGAAAGCCCATCTGCACCTGCACTTCACCGGATCCATGCGGCCGGGGACGGTTCTGGAGCTGGCCGACAAGTACGGCGTGCGCCTGCCGGATGCGCTGACCGAAGCACTGACCAGCGGGGAACCGCCGAAACTGCGGGCCACGGACGAGCGGGGCTGGTTCCGTTTCCAGCGCCTGTACGACGCGGCCCGCTCGTGCCTCAGAGAGCCCGACGACATCCGGCGGCTGGTGCGGGAGGCCGCGGAGGAGGACGTCCGCGACGGCTCGGGGTGGCTGGAGATCCAGGTCGACCCGACGTCGTACGCGCCCATGCTCGGCGGGCTGATCCCCGCGCTGGAGATCATCCTGGACGCGGTGGAGACCACCTCGCGGGAGACGGGGCTGGGGATGCGGGTGCTGGTCGCCGCGAACCGGATGAAGCACCCCCTGGACGCGCGCACCCTGGCCCGGCTGGCGGTGCGGTACGCGGACAAGGGCGTGGTCGGCTTCGGTCTCTCGAACGACGAACGCCGGGGCCTGGCGCGGGACTTCGACCGGGCGTTCCACATCGCACGCGAGGGCGGGCTGCTGTCGGCGCCGCACGGTGGCGAGCTGGCCGGACCGTCCTCGGTACGGGACTGTCTCGACGACCTGGACGCGAACCGGATCGGGCACGGGGTGCGCGCGGCGGACGACCCGCGGTTGCTGAAGCGCCTGGCGGACCGGCAGGTGACGTGCGAGGTGTGCCCGGCGTCCAATGTGGCGCTCGGCGTCTACGAGAAGCATGAGGATGTGCCGCTGCGGAAACTGTTCGAGGCCGGGGTACCGATGGCGCTGGGCGCCGACGACCCGCTGCTGTTCGGGTCCCGGCTGGCCGCGCAGTACGAGATCGCCCGCCGGTGGCACGGCTTCTCGGACGCGGAACTGGCAGAGCTGGCCCGGCAGTCGGTACGGGCCTCGGCGGCACCGGAGGACGTGAAGACCAAGCTGCTGTCGGGGGTGGACGACTGGCTCAGCGGCCCGGTGGCTTGAAGTGGGCGTAGGGCGGATAGGGCTTGAAGCAGATCAGGACCTCGCGGCGGTGTCCGCCGCCGGGCTCGCCCTTCAGCCAGATCCCCGTGACCATGGCCGAGCGTCCTTTGCCGACGCCTTTCCTGCGCGGTCCCCAGCCCGCGGCGTAGGCGAAGTTCACGGCCGCCCCGGCGAAGGCGTCCCGACTGCCGAACAGGAAGAACGTGCGCGCGTGCGTGGCGTGCCGCAGTTCGTCCCGGAAGTCAGCGCGCGTGTGTCGTTGCCTCCAGGCGTCGGCGTCCTTGTGCGTACGTGCCTCGTCGGTGCAGACGGACAGGGGGGTGCCGGCCTTGAGTGTGCGCCGCAGCTCGGGCCACTTGCTGGGGCGCAGGCCGTACGAGTGGTGTGCGAGGACTAGGTCGACGCGCTGCCCCTGGCCCTCGTCCGGCGGGATGCCGTCCCGCAGGGGTACGTGGACGATCGTGTGCCGTGAGCAGGCGGCGAAGGAGAACAGACCGGCGAGCCGGTTCAGGCCGTCGTGGTCGCCGAGGAGCAGGCCGATCGGTTCCGGCGCGGTCAGCGAGGTGTGGCGCAGGGTGTGACGGGGCTGGACTACCCGGTGTTGGTGCGGGCCGGTGCGGGGTCTGAACTCGGTGAGACTCAGCCGCATGCGGGGGTCCTGGACGTCATGGGGCCCAGCGTGGCCGCCGGGGTCGGGCGTCGGCAAACGGTATTCCGCGGGTTCTCGGGTGCGGGCCTACAGGGTGACGCCGACTGTCACGGGTTCGTTGACCAGGGTGATGCCGAAGGTGTCCCTTACGCCTGCCACGACCTCTCGAGCCAGGGCGAGGAGGTCCTCCGTGGTGGCGTTGCCGCGGTTGGTGAGGGCCAGGGTGTGCTTGGTGGAGATGCGGGCCGGGCCGGTGCCGTAGCCCTTGGTGAAGCCGGCCTTGTCGATGAGCCAGGCCGCGGAGGTCTTGGTGCGGCCGTCGCCCGCGGGGTAGGCGGGGGGTTCGGCGTCCTCGCCCAGGTGGTGCTTCACGCGCGCGTGGAACTCCGCGAACTGGGCGGCCGTGAGAATGGGGTTGGTGAAGAAGGAGCCTGCCGACCAGGTGTCGTGGTCGTCGGGGTCCAGGACCATGCCCTTTCCCGCGCGCAGCATCAGGACGGTTGCGCGGGCGTCGGTGAGGGGGACGCGGTCGCCGGGCTCGACGCCCAGGGTGCGGGCGGTTTCGGCGTACTTGATCGGCGCGGAGAGGCCACCGGCGTCCTCCAGGTCGAAGTGGACGCGCAGGACGACATAGCGGGCGGGGTCTTCCTTGAAGCGGCTGTGGCGGTAGGAGAAGGCGCAGTCGTCGTTGGTGAGGGTGACGGTTTCGCCGCTGTGCCGGTCGTAGGCGATGACCTCGGTGATGGTTGTGGACACCTCCTGGCCATAGGCGCCGACGTTCTGGATGGGGGTAGCGCCCGCGGAGCCCGGAATGCCGGCGAGGCACTCGACACCGGCGAGTCCGGCGTCCACGGTGCGTTCGACGGCGTCGGTCCATACCTCGCCGGCGGCGAGCTCCAGGTGGGTGCCGGTGAGCTCGAAACCCTTGGTGGCGATGACGAGCGCGGTGCCCTCGAATCCCTTGTCCCCGATGACGAGGTTGGACCCGCCGCCGATCACGAGGAGCGGCGTGCCGGTGGCGTCGGCCTCGCGGACGACCTCGATCACCTCGGCGTCGGTCGTCGCGGTGACGAGCCGGGTGGCGGGGCCGCCGAGGCGGAAGGTGGTCAGGGGGGCGAGGGGGGCGTCGTGTCGTTCCTGCACGCGGTACAGGGTACGGGGGCGTGGGCCTCCGGCGGTTGAGCGGTGTTTGTCCGCGGGTTCGGTGGGGGCGGGCGTTGTGCGCAGTTCCCCGCGCCCCTGGATGCCTGCGGCGGCCTGTTCCGGTCCGGTGGGGGTTTGTGTAGCGCGTGGGGTTCGGTGGGTGAGTCGGTGCCGGACGCCGGCCGCTGCGGGCGGATACCCCCCACCCCGTCCCCTCGCCACCGTACGCGGGTGCACGAGTCCCACCCAGGGGCGCGGGGAACCGCGCGACCAGCCCCCACCGGCCGGTAGCCGCCCCACGACCTGACCCGGCACCCCCATAGGCGCCCCGCTCAAGCCCAGCGCAGCGGCACCGCGGGGAACTGCGCGACCAGCCACGATGCACCCGCATCCGCCCGACAACCTGACCCGGCACCCCACCCCAACGCCCCCCACGCCAAACGGCCCCGTCCTCCCGGACGGGACCGTCGACTCACAGGCTCAGCCGGCCACCAGATCCCGCTCGCGCTTCTCCACGGGAGCCTCCTGCTCCACCCCCCGCTTCCGCGAGGGAATCAGCAGAGCCGCAACCCCGGCGAGCGCCACCACGGCCGCTCCGGTCACCAGTGCCGGTCGCAGGCCGTCGACGAAGGACTGGCCGCTCTCGTATCCGCCCTGCGAGGAGAAGATCGACGCCATGACGGCGATACCCAGCGCCCCACCCACCTCACGCAGCGCGTTGTTGGCGCCGGACGCGATGCCCTGCTCCTTCGGCAGCACGCTCGACATGACCAGGTTGGAGGCGGGGGCGAAGAAGAGAGCCATGCCTATGCCGCTGAGGATGAGACCGGGAAGCTGCGCACCGTAGGACGCGTCGACGGTGACCACGGACGACATGTACGCGAGGCCCGCCGCCTGGAGGAAGAGGCCCGTGGCCACCACGGGTCGGCCCCCGATGCGGTCGGAGAGGATCCCGGCGATCGGCGCGACGAGCATCGGCATGCCGGTCCAGGGCAGCATGCGCAGGCCCGCCTCGGTGGGCGAATAGCCGAGGACGCCCTGCATGTACTGGCTGAGCAGGAAGATCGAGCCGAACATCCCGAGGAACATCAGCAGGCTCGCCGCGTTGATGCCGGAGAAGGCCCGGGAGCGGAACAGCCGCATGGGGAGCATCGGGTTCTTGGCCCGCGTGCTGTAGAGGACGAACGCGGCGAGCAACGCGGCTCCCGTGAACAGGGCCAGGAGGACCACGGAGTCGGTCCAACCGTCGGACGGGCCGCGGACCAGGCCGTAGACGATGCCGAAGAGGCCGCCGCTGGCGAGCAGGGTGCCGGGGATGTCGAGGCGCGCGCCGGTGCCGTGGGACTCGGCGAGGCGAAGGCGGGCGAGGGGAAGCAGGGCGACACCGAGCGGGACGTTCAGCCAGAAGATCCACTGCCAGGAGATGTGTTCGGTGAGGCTGCCGCCGATCAGCGGTCCGGAGGCGACCGCGAGTCCGTTGACGGCGCCCCAGATGCCGTACGCCATTCCGCGCCTGGCCGCGGGGACGGCCGCCGTGAGGAGGGTGAGCGTGAGGGGCATCATGATCGCCGCTCCCACGCCCTGGACCGCGCGGGCCGCGATGAGGGAGTCGATGCCGGGGGCCAGGGCCGCGGCCGCCGACGCGCCGGTGAAGATCGTGAGGCCGACCAGGAAGAGTCGGCGCCGGCCGAAGCGGTCGCCGAGAGCCGCGCCGGTCATGAGCAGGACGGCGAAGGTGAGTGTGTAGGCGCTGACCGTCCATTCGAGGTCGTGCAGCGCTCCGCCGAGGTCCTCGCGGATGGAGGGCAGGGCGGTGGTGACGACGAGGTTGTCGAGGGCCGCCATGAATCCGGCGACGCTGGTGATGACGAGGGCCCAGACGGCTCCCCCGCGACGTGCGGTGGGTGTGGTGGTGGCTTGTGCTTGCTGTGACATCGCTCCCCCAGCGGGTGTATCGGTGATTAGTTATTGATTACTAAGTTTCGCGATCATGAAGAGGCGCCTGTGATGCCCGTGGTACTCAGTGCTCCAGCCGACCCTTGGACTGCGCCGACGGGTACATGCCCTCCCAGACCCGGTGCTCGGGCGGAAAGCCCATCGCCACCAGGCAGTTGATGAGCATGCCGTACGCCAGGAAGTTCGTCGTCTCCTTGACGTCGGCGCCGAGCGGACCATGGACGGAGTCCCACAGCCGCATCCAGCCGGCTCGCACCGCCTCGCCGAACTCGTGGTCGCCGTCCTGCTCGGCGGCCCCCACCGCGACGTACATCTGCATCTGCATCATCAGCCACTCGGGCCGCTCGGCGATGACCTTGGTGTACGCGTCCGCCATGGCGTGTTCGGCCTCTTCGCCCTCCAGGCCCTTCGAGGCCTCCTCGAAGGTACGGATGGTGTCCTCGACGCAGCGCTCCGCCGCAGCCAGGAAGATCGCCTTCTTTCCCGGGAAGAGCCGGAACAGGTACGGCTGCGAGACCCCCACCCGCTTGGCGATCTCCTCGGTGGACGTGCCGTGGTAGCCACCGCGGGCGAACTCGATCATCGCCGCGCGGATGACGCTCTCACGCCTGTCCTCTGCGCTCATCCTGACCATGCGAGTAAGTTAGTACTCAATCACTAACTTGGCAAGGGGTGGGGTCCAGACGTAGTTCGGGGTTCCAGAACGCAGTGCAGTGTTCCAGAACGCAGTGCAGTAAGGAGCGCCCCACCATGGAGAGCGCCCCTTACATCGGCAGCCGGACCGTCGGCCCTCAGGCCAGTCGTACGACCGCTCGCGACATCCCCAGCACCTTCTGCCCGGCGCTGGTCACCGTGAGGTCGACCCGGACCGTGTTGTCGTCGAGCTTGGCGGCGACCTTGCCGCCGACCTCGATCGTGGCGCCCTGGTCGTCGTTCGGGACGACGACGGGCTTGGTGAAGCGGACGCCGTACTCGACGACCGCGCCCGGGTCGCCGGCCCAGTCGGTCACCACGCGGATCGCCTCGGCCATGGTGAACATGCCGTGCGCGATGACGTCCGGCAGTCCGACCTCCTTGGCGAACTTCTCGTTCCAGTGGATCGGGTTGAAGTCCCCGGAGGCGCCCGCGTACTGGACGAGGCCGGCGCGCGTCACGGGGAAGGTTCGGGCCGGCAGCTCGGTGCCGACCTCTACGTCGTCGTATGCGATCTTCGCCGTCATGTTCTTCGTCACGCCTCCTCTGCCGCGCGCGCGACCAGCTTGGTCCAGGCGGTCACCACGTGTTCGCCGGCCTCGTCGTGGACCTCGCCGCGGATGTCCAGGATGTCGTTGCCGGCCATGGACCTGATCGCCTCGATGGTGGAGGTGACGGTCAGACGGTCACCGGCGCGCACGGGGCGGACGTAGGCGAACTTCTGGTCGCCGTGCACCACGCGGCTGTAGTCCAGGCCGAGCTGCGGGTCCTGGACGACCTGCCCGGCGGCCTTGAAGGTGATCGAGAACACGAAGGTCGGCGGGGCGACGACGTCGGGGTGGCCGAGCGCCTTGGCGGCCTCCGGGTCCGTGTACGCGAGGTTGGTGTCCCCCACCGCCTCGGCGAACTCGCGGATCTTCTCCCGGCCCACCTCATAGGGGGCGGTGGGCGGATAGGTCCGCCCCACGAAGGACTGGTCGAGCGCCATGGGCTCGGCACCTCCTGCTTGCTCTACTGGCCGGTATCGGGTCCCTCAACGACGCGAGGCCGCCCCCGATCTCTCGGGGACGGCCTCGCGTACGAGCCTGATTTATCGCGTCTCGCGGTGCGCGGTGTGCGCGTTGCAACGCGGGCAGTGCTTCTTCATCTCCAGTCGGTCCGGGTTGTTACGCCGGTTCTTCTTGGTGATGTAGTTCCGCTCCTTGCACTCCACGCAGGCCAGCGTGATCTTCGGGCGGACGTCGGTGGCAGCCACAGGAGTGCTCCTTGACGAACGGATGGGACAACTAACGCATAGAAGAGTAGCCGATCGAAGGACCGACCCCGCAATCGGCTACTGTCTGTAGCGGTGACCGGACTTGAACCGGTGACACAGCGATTATGAGCCGCTTGCTCTACCGACTGAGCTACACCGCTGTGATGCGATCCGTTCCCGCCTCGCGACGGGAACCTCACACACCAGAGCCCCAATACGGAATCGAACCGTAGACCTTCTCCTTACCATGGAGACGCTCTGCCGACTGAGCTATTGGGGCGAGCGATGAAGACATTACACGCTCCGCCGCCGTTCGCCCAAATCCGTTTCGCGGCGCCCTGGGGGCCTTGATCCACGGGGTTCCCGGAGCCCTCAACAGCCCCTCCAGCACGGCGGACCACACCGGTACGACTATTGCGCTCCTCCCCGTCGCAGGCGCGCCGCCACCCTAGGCTCGACTCACTCTGCGTGATCTTGCGTCCCCTTGCGCGGTTCCGGCGGCTCCGGGCTTGCGCAGCCCGAGCCCCTGGAGCGCGATGCCCGACAGCCAGCCGCAGCCGCCCCACTCCTCGTCCTCGTCCTCATCCTCGTCCGGTGCCGCGTCGTCGGGCCCCTCGGAGGCGGCCGGTCTCCTGTTGTGCGGGGCGCGGCTCACCGACGGCAGGACCGTGGACGTACGGCTGGGCGGCGGGCGCATCGAGGCGGTCGGTACGGCTGGGAGCCTGGCCGTGGGCGGCACACGCGCGTGCGGCGCGCGCGTGGATCTCAACGGCTATGTGCTCCTGCCGGCCCCGGCCGAGCCGCACGCCCACGGCGACACCGCCCTGTCGGCCGACGCGGACGGGCCGCTCACCTACGACCCGCACGACGTCCAGTGCCGGGCCACGGAGGCGGCCCTGCTGCAGCTCGGGCACGGGGCGACCGCGCTGCGGGCACACGTGCGCGTGGGTGACGTCCAGGGGTTGGGTGCGATGGCCGCCGTACTCCAGGCGCGGCGGTCGCTGCGCGGGCTCGCCGAGCTGACGACCGTGGCGATGCCCCGGGTGCTGACCGGGGTGGCGGGGGCGGAGGGGCTCGCCATGTTGCGGGACGCGCTGAAGATGGGCGCCTCGGTGGTGGGCGGCTGTCCGGATCTCGACCCCGATCCGACCGGCTACGCGGAGGCGGTCCTGGAGGTCGCTTCGGAGCACGGCTGCCCCGTCGACCTGCACACCGACGCCACCGACCCGGCCCGGCTCGCCCGCCTCGCCGCCATGGCCGGGGGGCTGCGGCCCGGTGTGACCCTCGGCCCCTGCGCGGGCCTCGACCGGCTCCCCCCGGAGGTGGTCTCCCGCACCGCCGACCAGCTCGCGGCGGCCGGAGTCGCCGTGGTGTGCCTGCCGCAGGGCGGCTGCGCGGGCGTGGACCGCCGGGGCACGGCTCCGGTACGGCTGCTGCGCGCGGCCGGGGTCCGGGTGGCCGCCGGCAGCGGCGCGCTGCGGGACGCCTGCAACCCGGTGGGCCGCGGGGATCCGCTGGAGGCCGCGTACCTGCTCGCCTCCCGGTACGGACTGCGGCCGGAGGACGCCTACGACGCGGTGAGCACGTCGGCGCGAGCCGTGCTCGGACTGCCCGAGGTCCGCGTGGAGGCAGGCTTCCCGGCCGAGTTGCTCGCGGTACGCGGAGACCGTCTGGCCGGTGCGCTCTCCCTGGCGTACAGCCGGATCGTGGTGCACCGGGGGCGCGTGGTGGCACGGACCAGCGCCGTGCGCGAGTACTGCAACTCGACGGCGGCCGCGGAGTTGGGGCTGCCTCGGCAGGGGCGGGGGTAGGTGGCGGTGTCGGCAGGGGCGGGGGTAGGTGGCGGTGTCGGCAGGGGCGGGGGTAGGTGGCGGTGTCGGCAGGGGCCGGGGAGGTGGCGATGTTCTGGTGCGGGGTGTGTGCCCCCTGTGCGCCCCGCGGCCCCACCCGGCACTCCCCTGACACGGCGTTCGCGGATGTTCCGGCGTACGGTCGAAGGCATGCGCATTGTCATCGCTGGTGGTCATGGTCAGATCGCGCTGCGGCTGGAGCGGTTGCTCGCCGCGCGCGGGGACGAGGTCGCGGGGATCATCCGCCGCCCGGAACAGGGCGACGACCTGCGGGACGTCGGTGCCGAACCGGTCGTGTTGGACCTGGAGTCGGCCTCGGTCGAGGACGTCGCGGCGGCTCTGCGGGGCGCGGACGCGGCGGTCTTCGCGGCGGGCGCGGGCCCCGGCAGCGGCGCGTCCCGCAAGGACACCGTGGACAAGGCAGCCGCGGTGCTGTTCGCGGACGCGGCGGTCCGGGCGGGCGTACGGCGCTACGTGATCGTGTCCTCCATGGGCGCGGACCCGCGGCACGAGGGCGACGAGATCTTCGACGTGTACCTGCGCGCCAAGGGCGAGGCGGACGCCTACGTGAGCGGCCTGGATGCCCTGGACTGGACGATTCTGCGTCCCGGCGCGCTCACGGACGACGCCGGCAAGGGTCTCGTCCGCCTGGAGGCGCACACCGGCCGTGGCCAGATCCCGCGCGACGACGTGGCCGCCGTACTGGCGGAGTTGCTGGACACACCCGCGACGGCAGGGCTGACGCTGGAGCTGGTGAGCGGTTCCACACCGGTGTCGGTGGCGGTGAAGTCGGTGGCCGGCAACTGAGGATGTCCGCGGGTACGGGTTCGGGTACGGATACGGGTTCGCGGAGGGCGAGCTGGTGACGCGGACGGGTGTGCGGTCGGGGGCGTAGTCTCCCGGCGCCCGGCGCGTCAGAACATCAGAACAGGGGTAGCTGGCCGGATACGACGGGGACTGCGTACCCGTCCAACGACGGCTGGGCCGCTCCGAGTTCCGCCTGCCTGCGGGAACCCGGGCACGAGACGAGCTGGCCCCTCTCGCGTGCGCCGGGCGGGTCGTGCCGGGCGAAGCGGCCGGCGACGACGGCGATCTCGCGACGGCATTCGGGGCAGAGCCTGCGACGACTGGACATGCAGTCAGTGTGCCCCGGGCGGAAGGGGTTCGTGTGTCTGGAGTAGGCGGCTGTCTTGTGACCCGCCGTCAATAGGCGCCTGTCGAAGGGGTATTCGGAAGCGACAGCGGTTTCCGTCGATTCCGAGGAGGTACCTGCCGTGCGCTCCTTCAAGCGCTGGCTCGACCGCAGTCTGGCCGCACAGGCGGTCCTGATCTTCCTTCTGGGTGTGGGTGCCAGCGCCTTGTTCCGCCGGGACGACCATCCGGTGTTCTGGGTGGTTCAAGGGGCCCTCTACGCCGCCATCGCCATCACATTCGTGGCCGTGCAGCGTCGCCGGGCAAGCCGCGCGGCGGGCACCGACCCACACGGCCTCGTCGAGCTCGGCCGTAGGATCCGGCATCGCGAGGTGCCGAGCGAGCCCGGGGAACGGGAGTCGATGCGACGGCTGGTCGACGACCAACTGAGCCTGCTGGAACGCAGGCGCCGGTGGCTGCCGTACTCGCTGGGCTTCATGGGCCTGACCGCGGCCGCCCTGCTCGCCCTCGGGGTGGCCACCGGATCAGTGGTCTTCCCGCTCGTCTTCGCGGCCTTCGTGATCGGCTTCTGCTGCTGGGCCGTCTGGATGCGACGCCGGACCCTGGACCGCTACCACTACATGCGCGCAGCACTGCGGGAGGAACACGAACGCGTGTCCTGACCCCACGGCACCGACGGCCAGACACAACACCCCGCACCGGAACACCCGAAACACGGAACCCGAAATACGAAGAGACCCCCTCCGCTCTGCGTTTCCGCAGTTCGGAGGGGGTCTCTTTCTCAGCGTGGCGGCGCCAGGATTCGAACCTGGGAAGGCTGAGCCGGCAGATTTACAGTCTGCTCCCTTTGGCCGCTCGGGCACACCGCCGGGGTTGCTGCCCTTCGAACCGTCTTTCGGCGGTGCTCCGTGGCAACGACGTAAACAATACCCGATGCCGAGGGGTGCTTCGCCACCCGATTGATCTGCGCCCGGAGGCCATGGGGTGACTAGGCTTGGGCGGA
Organism: Streptomyces sp. NPDC102270; assembly: GCF_044766405.1. Classification (NCBI taxonomy): domain Bacteria; kingdom Bacillati; phylum Actinomycetota; class Actinomycetes; order Kitasatosporales; family Streptomycetaceae; genus Streptomyces; species Streptomyces sp. NPDC102270. Next base: position 326,207 of record NZ_JBIWLX010000004.1, read on the forward strand.
TGCGGCCCGGGTTCACACCGGCTCGGCGACCGCCCCCGCGTACGCCGATACGCGTCCGTACACACGCCGACACGCACCCCGATACAAGGAGCCACAGGACATGGCCGACTCCAGTTTCGACATCGTCTCGAAGGTCGAGCGGCAGGAGGTCGACAACGCCCTCAACCAGGCCGCCAAGGAGATCTCCCAGCGCTACGACTTCAAGGGCGTGGGTGCCTCGATCTCGTGGTCCGGTGACAAGATCCTCATGGAGGCGAACTCCGAGGACCGGGTCAACGCCGTCCTCGACGTCTTCCAGTCCAAGCTGATCAAGCGCGGGATCTCGCTGAAGGCGCTCGACGCGGGCGAGCCGCAGCTCTCCGGCAAGGAGTACAAGATCTTCGCGTCGATCGAGGAGGGCATCTCCCAGGACAACGCGAAGAAGGTCGCGAAGATCATCCGTGACGAGGGCCCGAAGGGCGTGAAGGCCCAGGTCCAGGGCGACGAACTGCGGGTCAGCTCGAAGAGCCGTGACGACCTGCAGTCCGTTATCTCCCTGCTGAAGGGCAAGGACTTCGATTTCGCGATCCAGTTCGTGAACTACCGGTGAGCTGATTCATCGATCGGCACCGATCGGCTTCGCTCGACGCCGATCCACGAGGAAGGGTGGGCACCTGGCCGGTGCCCACCCTTCTCGCCTGCTGGCTGCGGTTCGGGGTCAGTCGCGCGAGTTGCCGAACAGGAGACGGTAGGCGATCAGGAGCACGAGGGAGCCGCCGATCGCGGCGGCCCAGGTGGGCCCGTCGTAGAAGCTCTTGGTGACCGGGTGGTCCAGCCAACGGGCCGATATCCAGCCGCCGATGAACGCGCCCGCGATGCCGATGAGGGTCGTCCCGATGAAGCCACCCGGATCCCGGCCCGGCAGCAGGAACTTGGCGATGGCTCCGGCCAACAACCCCAGGATGATCCAGCCGACGATGCTCATGCCCTGAACCTGCCCTTCCGCGCTGTGCCCGCACTGTCCGGGGACTGTGATCTACGTTCCGGCAGACCGGGTGGCTCCTCGTGCGCATGGGTCGCACGTCGTATGTGTGCGGCTTGCGCGCGGCGTTCGTCGAGCGGGTGTTCGTGTGTCGTTGCCGAAGAGGACGTCAGGGCCGCATCCAGCGGTTGCATGCGATCAGTAGGGTGCGGCTCATGACGCATTCCGGTGCCGAACTGCGGCGCACCTTGGGAGTAGGGGACGCCGTCGTCATCGGGCTCGGCTCGATGATCGGCGCGGGGATCTTCGCCGCCCTCGGGCCGGCAGCGCACGCGGCCGGATCCGGGCTGTTGCTCGGACTCGCGGTCGCCGCCGTGGTCGCCTACTGCAACGCCACGTCCTCGGCACGGCTGGCCGCCCGGTATCCGGCCTCGGGCGGAACCTATGTGTACGGGCGGGAGCGGCTCGGACCGTTCTGGGGTTATCTCGCGGGCTGGTCGTTCGTGGTCGGAAAAACGGCCTCCTGTGCGGCGATGGCGCTGACGGTGGGTGCGTACGTCTGGCCGGGTCAGGCCCATGCCGTGGCTGTCGCGGCCGTGGTGGCGCTGACCGCGGTGAACTACGGCGGAATCCAGAAGTCCGCCTGGCTGACCCGGGCGATCGTGGCGGTGGTCCTCGCTGTCCTCGCTTCCGTGGTGGTCGTGTGTCTGGGGTCCGGGGCCTCACAGGCCGGGCGACTGGATGCCGGGGTCTCCGGCGGTGCGGGCGGGGTGCTGCAGGCGGCCGGTCTGCTGTTCTTCGCGTTCGCGGGGTACGCGCGTATCGCGACCCTCGGTGAAGAGGTACGGGACCCGGCGCGCACCATCCCCCGCGCCATCCCCCTGGCGCTGGGCATCACGCTGGTGGTGTACGCGGGTGTGGCGGTGGCTGTCCTTTCCGTGCTGGGCGCCGATGCTCTGGGTCGTGCGGACGCGCCGCTGGCCGAGGCGGTGCGGGCGGCCGGGGTGCCCGGGCTCGTGCCGGTGGTGCGGACGGGTGCCGCCGTGGCCGCACTCGGCTCGCTGCTCGCCCTGATTCTGGGCGTCTCACGGACGACGCTGGCGATGGCCAGAGACCGGCATCTGCCGGGCGCGCTGTCCGCCGTGCATCCCCGATTCCAGGTTCCGCACCGGGCCGAGTTGGCCGTGGGTGCGGTGGTCGCGGTCCTCGCCGCCACGGTGGACGTACGGGGCGCGATCGGTTTCTCCTCCTTCGGTGTGCTCGCGTACTACGCGGTGGCCAACGCGGCCGCCTGGACGCTCGGTTCGGCTCCGGCGGTCCGGGTGGTGCCGGTGGTGGGGCTGCTCGGGTGTGTGGTGCTGGCGTTCGCGCTTCCCGGGGTTTCCGTGGTCGTGGGCGCCGGGGTGCTGGCGGTCGGGGTGCTGGCGTACGGCGTGCGGCAGTGGTGGGCGGCTCGGTAGGTCAGCAGCAGGTGCCCCAGGGTTCGGCTCGGCTCGTCAGGTCGCGGGGGTCGGCGGTGCCGTGCGTATCCGGAACTCCGCCCAAGGAGTCATCTCCAGCTCCTCGTTCATCTCCTCGTACCAGCCGGTGCCGTCGACCCAGGCTTGCAGCCAGTCCGTGAGGGCCGGGGCGTCCACGAACCAGGAGTGATCGTGGTCGCCGGCGTTCGGCTCGAAGAGGAGGACGGTGGCTTCCGGGCTGTGGCAGTCCACGCACGCGTACATCGCACAGCCCCAGTGGGATATCGGCAGGACGCCCTCGGGCCAGGGCCAGTCGGGGTCCTTGCGGCCGCTCTTGCGGTTGGCCAGGTACTGCACGACGGCTGCGGGCTCGCCTGCCGGGGAGCCGTCGAGCAGGGGCAACAGGCCGTACTCCGGGCCGAATCCGCCGTCTCCTATCTGCAGGTAGAGGTCGGCGAGCAGTGGGGGCAGGTGGAAGCCCAACGCGGCCTCGGCTCGGGCCAGGGTGGGCGGGTCCACCGGCTCGGGGAGGGAAGCCCAGCCCCACGGACGGGTGTTGCGGGCCTTGTCCGCCACCCGTGCCAGCAACTGCTCGCTCTCGGTCATGCATTCATGATGCAGGGCGGCACTGACAGCCGGGCAGGCCTGTGGACAACCCACGGATTGTGGAAAAACCCGAGTCGTCCGTCAGCGGGCTGCGAACGGCTCGTCCGTGGAGACGATTTCGCGGCCCAGTGGGAACAGGGACACGGGGATCAGCTTGAAGTTCGCGATGCCGAACGGGATGCCGATGATCGTGAGGCAGAGGACGAGGCCCGTCGCGATGTGGCCCAGGGCCAGCCACCAGCCGGCGAGGACCAGCCACAGGACGTTGCCGACGAAGGAGGGCGCGCCCGCGTCGCGGCGCTCGACCGTGGTGTACCCGAAGGGCCACAGGGCGTAGACGGCGATGCGGAAGGCCGCGATTCCGAAGGGGATGCCGATGACGGTGATGCAGAGCAGCGCGCCCGCGGCCAGGTAGGCGAGGAAGAGCCAGAAGCCGCTCAGGACGAGCCAGATGACGTTCAGGATGGTTTTCACTGGGGGCGACCTGCCATCTTCTCGAGCCGGGCGATGCGCTCCGCCATGGGCGGGTGCGTCGAGAACATCTTGGACAGTCCCTGGCCGGGGCGGAAGGGGTTGGCGATCATCATGTGGCTCGCGGTCTCGATGCGTGGCTCGGGGGGCAAGGGCAGCTGTTTGGTGCCCGATTCGAGCTTGCGCAGGGCGCTGGCGAGTGCGAGGGGGTCGCCGGTGAGCTGGGCTCCGGAGGCGTCCGCCTCGTACTCCCTGGAGCGGCTGATGGCCATCTGGATGAGGCCGGCCGCCAGCGGTCCGAGGATCATGATCATCAGCATGCCGAGGAGGCCAGGACCGTCATCGTCGTCGGAGCGGCCGATCGGGATCAGCCAGGCGAAGTTGACCAGGAACATGATCACGGAGGCGAGGGCGCCGGCGACCGACGAGATCAGGATGTCGCGGTTGTAGACATGGCTGAGTTCGTGGCCGATGACACCGCGCAGTTCGCGCTCGTCCAGCATGCGCAGGATGCCGTCGGTGCAGCACACGGCGGCGTTGCGCGGGTTGCGGCCGGTCGCGAAGGCGTTGGGTGCCTCGGTCGGAGAGATGTACAGGCGCGGCATGGGCTGACGGGCCTGGGTGGAGAGCTCACGGACCATGCGGTACAGGGCCGGTGCCTCGAACTCGCTCACCGGGCGGGCACGCATCGCGCGTAGAGCCAGCTTGTCGCTGTTCCAGTACGCGTACGCGTTGGTGCCCAGCGCGATCAGGACGGCCACGACCAACCCCATGCGGCCGAAGAAGCTGCCGATGACGATGATGAGTGCGGACAGTCCCCCGAGGAGGACTGCGGTCCTGAGCCCGTTGTGCCGGCGGTGCACGGTACGCCCTCCAAGTGGTGCAGCAGGGGAACCCTTTGCTTGCTGGTCTCCGATGTCTTCCGATGCCACCGGTCCGTGGTGTCACGTCCAGTGGACCTTCCCGTCTTGCTCAACGCCAGGCGCGGGCCACTAGTTCCCTTGTGCGCACGGAGGCCCAGGTGAGCCGTTCGGGTGACGGTCCTGGGTTCAGGTTCGGGAAGGCCGGTTCAGAAGAGTCCGGTGCCGGTGAAGCGCAGCACCAGTTGAGGTGCGCCCGACAGGGCGACGCCGAGGACGCCGGTCAGGGCGAGCGCGGCGGTGAGGGGGGCGGGGACACGGTGCGTGGCGGGTTCGCCCTCTGGTGCCCGGAACAGCAGGGTCGTCCACTGGAGGTAGTAGAACAGCGCGATCACGACGTTGACGGCCATGACCACGGCGAGCCAGCCGAGGCCCGCGTTCACGGCCGCCGAGAAGACGGTGACCTTGGCGAACAGGCCGATGATGCCGGGCGGCAGTCCTGCCAGGCAGAGCAGGAAGAAGGCCAGCAGGAGGGCTGCGAGGGGGTTGGTCGCGTAGAGGCCGCGGTAGTCGGTGATGCGGTTCGCGGTCCTGGTGCGGCCCACCAGGGCGGCCACGGCGAAGGCGCCGAGGTTCACGGCGGCGTACATGAGGGCGTAGGCGACGGTGGAGCCTACGGATCGCTCGGCGTCGTCGGAGTACGCGGCGGCGGCGACCGGCACGAGGAGGTAGCCGGCCTGACCGACGGAGGACCAGGCGAGCAGCCGTACGGCGCTGTACGCGCGCGTGGTCTGCTGTCGGAGGGCGCCGAGGTTGCCGACGGTCATGGTGAGGGCGGCCAGCGCGGCGAGGGCCGGGCCCCAGACGTCGGCGTACGAGGGCAGGGCGACGACGGTGACGAGGATCAGGCCGGAGAAACCGACCGCCTTGCCGACGACCGACAAGTAGGCGGCGATCGGGAGTGGCGCGCCTACGTAGGTGTCGGGCACCCAGAAGTGGAAGGGTACGGCGGCCGTCTTGAAGGCGAAGCCGACGAGGGTGAGGACGACGCCGGTCTGGGCGAGGGTGTGGAGCTGTCCGTCGACGTGCTGGATGCGGTCGGCGACCTGGGTGAGGTAGAGAGTGCCCGTGGAGGCGTACACGAAGCTGATGCCCATGAGGCTGACCGCGGTGGCGGTGACCGAGGACAGGAAGAACTTCAGGGCCGCTTCGGAGGACTTCCTGTCGCCGTGCCGGATGCCGACGAGGGCGAAGGCGGGCAGGGAGGCGACTTCCAGGGCGACGATCAGGGTTGCGAGGTCCCGGGAGGCCGGCAGGAGGGCGGCGCCGGCGGCGGAGGAGAGCAGCAGGAACCAGTACTCCCCTTCGGGGAGTCTCTTGTCGGCGTCCTTGAGGGTGGTGACCGACAGGAGGGCGGCCAGGAGGGCGCCGCCGAGGACGAGGAACTGGAGGACGAGCGTGAAGCGGTCGGCCGTGTAGCTGCAGATGTGGGGATCGCCGGTCAGACAGAAGGTGCTGCGGTCGCCGTCCAGGAGGGGCAGCAGCAGGAGCGCGGAGGCGGCCAGGCCCGTGACCGAGACCCACCCGAGCAGGCTCTTCTTCTGCTCGCCGACGAACAGGTCGGCGACGAGGACGACGAGTCCGACGACCGCCGCGACGGTGGGCGGCGCGATGGCGAGCCAGTCGACGGACTGGACGAGGTTCGCGGCCGTCGCGGTCAGCGGCTCGGCCGATGATGCCAATGGCTGGGCCATGGCGGCGGGGGTGCTCATCGGTTGCCTCCTGCGAGGAGCTGCTGGACGGCCGGGTCGGTGAGGCCGAGGAGGGCCTTCGGCCACAGGCCCGCCACGACGGTGAGGGCGACGAGCGGCGTCCAGGCCGCGAACTCGTACGTGTGGACGTCGGCGAGCTGGGGGGCGTCCTGGGGTACGGCGCCCATGCAGACACGGCGGACCACGACGAGCATGTACGCGGCCGTCAGGAGGGTGCCGAACGCGGCGATCGCCATGAAGGTGAGGAAGGCGGGACGGCTGAGGTCGTCGGCGGGCTTGAAGGCGCCGAAGAGCGCCAGCATCTCGCCCCAGAACCCGGCGAGGCCGGGCAGGCCGAGCGAGGCGACCGCGCCGAAGGCCAGCAGGCCGCCGAGGCGGGGGGCCTTGCCGTACAGGGCGGCGCCGGTCTCCTCGGCCAGGGTGTCGAGGTCAGTGGTGCCGGTGCGGTCCTTCAGGGCGCCGACCAGGAAGAACAGAAGGCCGGTGATGAGGCCGTGGGCGATGTTGGCGAACAGGGCGCCGTTCACGCCGGTCGGGGTCATGGTGGCGATGCCGAGCAGGACGAAGCCCATGTGGCCGACGGAGGAGTAGGCGATGAGGCGTTTGAGATCGCCCTTGGCGCCCCGCTTGGCGAGGGCCAGGCAGGCGAGGGATCCGTAGATGATCCCGACCACGGCGAAGGCGGCGAGGTAGGGCGCGAAGTCGCGGAAGCCGTCGGGCGCGATCGGCAGCAGAATGCGGACGAACCCGTACGTACCCATCTTCAGTAGGACGCCGGCCAGCAGCACCGACCCGACGGTCGGCGCGGCGGTGTGGGCATCGGGCAGCCAGCTGTGCAGCGGCCACATCGGGGTCTTGACCGCCAGCCCGATCCCGATTGCCAGAACGGCGATGACCTGCACGGATGTGGTCAGCGACCGGCCGTTGTCAGTGGCGAGTGCCACCATGTCGAATGTGCCCGCCTTGGTCCCGATCAGGAGCAGGCCGAGCAGCATGACGACCGAGCCGAGCAGTGTGTAGAGGATGAAGCGCCAGGCGGCGGCCTGGCGGTCCGCGCCGCCCCAGCGGGCGATGAGGAAGTACATCGGGATGAGCACCGTCTCGAACGCGAGGAAGAACAGCAGCAGATCGAGGACGGCGAAGGTCGCGAGGGTGCCGGACTCCAGGACGAGCAGCAGCGCGACGAGGGCTTTCGGGGACGGTCCCGAAGGCATCTTGAAGTAGGAGTAGAGCGCGCAGAGGAAGGTCAGCAGCGCGGTCAGGACCAGAAGGGGGAGGGAGATGCCGTCGATGCCGAGGTGGATGCGCACGTCGAGTGCGAGGATCCAGCTGATGTCGGTCGTGGCCTGCATCTTCGACGGATGGTCGTGGTCGAAGCCGAGCGCGAGGACGATCGCGGCGATGAGGATCACGCCGGTGACGGTCACGCCGTGTCGCAGTACGGCCTGGTCGGGTGACTTCCCCTTCAGTCCGGGCGGGGCGGGCAGTACGGCCGTGACGGCGCCGAGGAGCGGGCCGACCACGACGAACGCCAGAAGGAACTGCATCACGGACTCGTTGATATCGATCACGCCTGCTCACGCTCCCGTGGCGACGAGGACGACGGCGACCGCGAGGACGACGGTGCCGGCGAGCAGCGCGCTCACATAGGTCTGCAGATTGCCGGTCTGGGCCCGTCGTACGGCGGTGCCGAGCCAGCGGGGCAGCGTTCCCGCGCCGCGCACGTAGGTCTCGACGACCTCGCGGTCCAGGAACCGGACCAGGTCGGCTCCCGCTTGGACCGGGCGGACGAAGAGGGCCGTGTACAGGGCGTCCAGGTGGAAGCCGACGGCCGCGTGGCGGTGCAGTGGGCCGAGCAGCAGCCGGCCGGGGTCCGCGGGGTCGGGCGTGTAGGCCACGTCTCCGTAGGCGGGCTCGTGGGTGGCGATGGCCTCTGCCTCGACCAGTCCGGCGTCGCCCTCGGGGTGGGCGGCGACCGCGCCCAGCGGGACGCGGGCCGCGATCGCGCTGGTGTGCCGCCAGGCCGCGTAGGTGACGATGCCGCCGACCAGGGCCGCACCCGTGCCGACGACGGACGTGGTGAGGGCCGGGGCGAGGTCGCGGCCGTCGAACCAGTCGGGCAGCAGGCGGTAGGCGAACGCACCGAGGGCGAGGGAGGGAGCTGCCAGGACCCACAGGACCACGTTCATCGTCAGCGGCTGCCGACCGTGGTCGGGGGCCTCGGTACCCCGTCCGCGGAAGGCCAGCAGCCACAGGCGGGTCGCGTAGGCGGCGGTGAGCACGGCCGTGAGGAGGCCGGCGACCAGGGTGATCCAGCCCGCGGCGCCGGGTGCGTGTTCGGTGTGGCCGGTGGCGACGTGCTCGGCGGCGCCGAGGACGGACTCCTTGGAGAAGAAGCCGCTGAAGGGCGGGATCGCGGCGAGCGCGAGGAGCGCCACGGTCATCGTCCAGAAGGCGTCGGGAATGCGGGCAGGCAGGTCCTTCATACGGGACATGGCGGCCAGTGAGTTGGTGCCGGCGGCGTGGATGATCACGCCGGCCGCGAGGAAGAGCAGCGCCTTGAAGGCGCCGTGGGACAGGAGATGGAAGACGGCGGCACCGCGGTCGCCGACGGCGAGGGCGCCGGTCATGTAGCCGAGCTGGCCGATCGTCGAGTAGGCGAGGACGCGCTTGATGTCGTCCTGGGCGAGTGCGGCGAGACCGGAGCCGAGCATCGTGACGGCGGCCATGACGGCGAGGACCACCATCGCGGCCTGGGAGGCCTCGAAGACCGGGAGGAGACGGGCGATGAAGTAGACACCGGCGGCGACCATCGTCGCGGCGTGGATCAGCGCGGAGACGGGCGTGGGGCCGGCCATCGCGTCGGGCAGCCAGGTGTGCAGCGGGAACTGCGCCGACTTGCCGGCCACGCCCGCGAGGAGGAGCAGGGCGATCAGGGTCGGATGGTCGAGTCCGCCGTGCGTGACGGCGTCGAGGACCTTGGTGATCCGGAAGGAGCCGACGTCGGTGGCCAGTGCGAACAGGCCGATCAGGAAGGGGACGTCACCGAGTTTGGTCACCAGGAAGGCCTTGAGGGAGGCGGCGCGGGCCTCCGGGGTCTCCCAGTAGTGGCCGACCAGGAAGTACGAGCAGATACCCATGATCTCCCAGCCGACCAGCAGCACGATCAGGTCGCCGGAGTAGACGACGAGCAGCATCGCGGAGGTGAAGAGGGAGACGAGAGCGGCGTACGAGGGGTAGCGCGGGTCGTCGCGCAGGTAGCCCGTCGAGTAGATCTGCACACAGGTGGCGACGAGGCCCACCAGGACGGCGACGAGCGCGGCGAAACCGTCGATGTGCAGGGCGAGTTCGATGGGAACCGAGCCGGTCGGGGTGAGTTCGGTGGCGGCGTTCACCGCCTGGTCGCCGCCCTGGCGCACGGCGACGACCGCGGCGAGGGCGAGGGCGGCCAGGGGAGGCAGGACGGCGAGCGGGCGGACGAAGCCGGGGGCCGTGCGGCCGAGGAGCAGGCCGGCCGCGGCGCCCAGGAAGGGGAGGACGGGGACGAGGACGGCGAGGGTGGTCGTGGTCACGCGGTGGCCTCAGCCTTCCCGGTCCGCCCGGATCGTGCGGCCTGCTCGGCCGGGCGGGCTTCGCTGTCGGAGTCGTCGCGGTCGTCGGGGTCGTGGCCCTCCGCCGTGTCGCGGAGTTTGTCGATGTCGGCGGTGCCGCGGTTGCGGTGGACGGCAAGGACGATCGCGAGGCCGATGCCGATCTCGGCGGCGGCGATGGTGATGGTGAACAGGGTCAGGGCCTGGCCGGAGTGCAGGGTCTCCTCGGCGGCCTTGCTGAGCCAGACGTCGAAGGCGACCAGGTTCAGGTTGACGGCGTTGAGCATCAGCTCGACCGACATCAGGATGAGGATCGCGTTGCGGCGAGCGAGGACGCCGTACAGGCCGGTGCAGAAGAGGAGGGCGGAGAGTACGGCGGGATAGGCGAGGTGCATCAGCGGGCGCCTTCCTGTTCGGCCGACTCGGCTTCCTTGGCGGACTCGGACCCCTTGGCGGACTCGGACCCTGTGGCCGACTCGGAGCCCTTGGCCGACTTGGAGCCCTTGGCCGACCCAGTTCCCGAGATCGACTCATTTCGCCTGAACGGGCGATTACGGGAATCCGGGACGGATGGGGAACTACCGCTCGCGGCTCGGGAGTTCACAGGGGGAGAGCTCGACTCCGCCTTCGCCTTGCGGGACAGGACGATCGCGCCGACCAGTGCCGCGAGGAGCAGGACGGAGAGGGCCTCGAAGGGGAGGACCCAGTTCTGGAAGAGGCTCGCGCCGGTGGCCTCGGTGGAGCCGGCGGCGGGCCCGTCGAGGTCGATCCAGGTGGTGCGGAAGGCGTCGACGACCACCCAGACCAGAGCGGCCGCTGCGGCGAGGGCCACGACGAGGGCGGCCCATCGGTTGCCGGAGTCGGCGTCCGGGGAGCGGCCGATGGGGGCCCTGGTGAGCATCAGACCGAACAGAAGGAGGACGACGACGGAACCCACATAGATGAGGACCTGCACCCAGGCGATGAACTCGGCGGTGAGCAGGAGGTATTCGACGGCGAGGCCGCCGAGGGCCACCACCAGCCACAGAGCGGCGTGCACCAGTTGCTTGGTGGTGACGGTGACGATCGCGGCGCCGAAGGTGACCAGGCCGACGAGGAGGAAGGCGATCTCGACACCGGTCGGGGAGAGGAAGCCGTGCGCCTCCTGAGCGAGGGTCACGACTCTTCCCCCTGGGCATCGCCCGGCGCGGTCGGCTCGGCCTGGGCGGCCGCCAGCTTCTCGGCGGTCTTGCGGGCGGTGGCGATCTCCTTCGGTTCCTCCGCGCCGGGGTCGAGGGCCGGTGGGGCCGGGACGGTCCACATCCATTCCCGCAGCTTGTCCCGCTCGTGGGTGAGGTCGCGGATGTCGGTCTCGGCGTACTCGAACTCCGGGGACCAGAACAGGGCGTCGAAAGGACACACCTCGATGCAGATCCCGCAGTACATGCACAGGGAGAAGTCGATGGCGAAGCGGTCGAGGACGTTGCGGCTTCGTTCGCGGCCACCGGGGGTCGCCGCCGGGACCGTCTCCTTGTGGGAGTCGATGTAGATGCACCAGTCGGGGCACTCACGGGCGCACAGCATGCAGACCGTGCAGTTCTCCTCGAACAGGCCGATCACCCCGCGGGTACGGGGCGGGAGGTCGGGCTGGGCGTCGGGGTACTGCTCGGTGACGGTCTTCTTCGTCATCGTGCGCAGGGTGACGGCCAGGCCCTTGGCCAGACCGGAGCCAGGAATGGGGGCCATGGTTACTGGATCACCACCTTGACGATGCCGGTGAGGGCGATCTGGGCGAGGGAGAGGGGGACGAGGAGGGTCCAGGAGAGCTTCTGGAGCTGGTCCTCGCGCAGGCGGGGGTAGGTCACGCGTAGCCAGATGACGACGAAGGCGAGCACGGCCGTCTTGAGGAGGGTCCAGACCCAACCGAGACCGTCGGCGCCCCAGGGGCCGTGCCAGCCGCCCAGGAAGAGGACGGTGGTCAGACCGCACAGGACGACGATTCCGGCGTATTCGGCGAGGAGGAACAGGGCGAAGCGAAGGCCGGTGTACTCGGTGTAGGCGCCGAAGATGATCTCCGAGTCGGCGACCGGCATGTCGAAGGGAGGGCGCTGGAGTTCGGCGAGGCCGGCGATGAAGAAGACGATCGCGCCGACGATCTGCCAGGGCAGCCACCACCACTCGAAGGCGTCGAGGATGCCCGGGAGGGAGACGGTTCCGGCCGCCATCGCCACCGAGGCGGCGGTGAGGAGCATCGGGAGTTCGTAGGCGAGGAGCTGTGCGGCGGTGCGCAGGCCGCCGAGGAGGGAGAACTTGTTGGCGGAGGCCCAGCCGGCCATGAGGGAGCCGAGGACGCCCACACCCATCACGGCGAGCACGAAGAACACGCCGGCGTCGACGACCTCGCCGACGGCGCCCTCGCCGGGGCCGATCGGGATGGCGAGGAGGACGAGGAGGTAGGGCAGGAGGGCGACGGCGGGGGCGAGTTGGAAGACACGGCGGTCCGCGCCCGCGGGTACGACGTCTTCCTTCTGGGCGAACTTCACGCCGTCCGCCACGAGTTGGGCCCAGCCGTGGAAGCCGCCGGCGTACATCGGGCCGAGGCGGCCCTGCATGTGGGCCATCACCTTGTGTTCGGTCTGACCGATGATCAGAGGGAAGGTGAGGAAGACGACGAAGACGATCAGGAGTCGCAGGGCGACGTCGAGAGCGTCGTTCACTGCGGGCCTCCTGCGGGCTTGTCGGGGGTGGAGTCCTTGGTCTTTTCGGGTCCTCTGTCTTCTTCGGGGACCGTGGACTCCTGGGAGGCCGGCTCGCCGGAAGCAGGCGGCTCCTCCCGAACCTCGGGACCTTCGGAAGGCGCGGGTTCTTCGGAAGGCTCGGGGCCTTCGGAAGTCGCGGGGCCTTCTGGGGCCGAGGTTTTCGAAGGCGCTGGCTCCCTGGTGGTCTTGCGCGCTTCGGGCTCTCCAGGGCGTTCGGAGACTTCGGTGCCCTCGGGCGTGGGAGACCGCTCCGGTTCCGGGTTGTCGAAGGCCGGGCGGGCGTGGTGCCACGGTGCGTCCGGGCTGCGAGGAGCCGCGGGGGGCTTCGGCGGCGCGGGGTTCGTCCTCGCGTCGTCGGCCGACGGCTCGGAGCCGGTCGCGGTGGCCCTCTGACTCGCGGAACCGTCCGAGGCGGTACGTGCCCGACGGGGCCCGCTCGGGGCACCCCCCGCCGCGGCTCCCCGAGGCTGAGGTGCTGGCGCTTCCGACGCCGAGCTGTCCGACCCGGTTGCGGGCGCGTCTGGCGCCGGGCCCTCCGACGCGGGTACGGGAGCATCGCGCACCGGGCTCCCCGACACGGGTGCGGGTGATCCCAGTACCGGGTCATCCGTCGCGGAAGCAGACGAGCCAGGTGCCGGAGCTTCCGACCCGGGGGTGCCGCCGGCCGGGGCAGCCGTACCGGCGCCGGTGGCGTCGGCTTCTGGTGCCGTCTGGCCGGCCGAACCCTGCGCGGCGGTACGTGGACGCCGGGGCACACCCGTCGGTGAGGTTGGGGCAGCATCCGTCGCCTCGGGCGCGGTCTGGCTCGCTGAGCCTTCGTCCGCCGTACCCGCCCGACGCGGACCAGCCCCCGACGCGCCCTCCGCATCCGACGCCCCTGCCGCATCCAACTGGCTCGTCGAACCCTCCGCAGCGGAACGCGCCCGACGCGGACCGCCCGCGACCCCAGCCGCATCCGCCGACCCCGGGGCCTCAGACGCCTCCGCCTGACTCACCGACCCCTCCGAAGCCGAACGCACCCGACCTGGACCAGCCCCCGCACCCTCAGCGGCACCCGCCGCACCGGATGCCCCTGGCGCCCCAGTCCCCTCCGCCTGACCCGCCGACCCCTCCGCAGCGGAACGCACCCGACGCGGACCGCCGGCGGCCCCAGCCGCACCCGGCGTACCCGCCACGCCCGCCGCGCCCGCCGGCCCCGACGCCCCAGACGCCTGACTCGCCGACCCCTCCCCAGCCGAACGCGCCCGGCGCACCGGACGGTCGCCCGTCGGGCGGGCTGGCCGTTCTCCTGGGGTGCGGCGGGTGGGGGCCGGGGGGAGTTGGCCCTTCAGGGGGCCCCATTCGTTGGGGTCGGGGACGCCTGGGGGGAGCATCTGGCGGCGTTTGGGGCCGCCGTGTTCGGACTCGCCCGGTTCCTTCGCGCCGGGCCAGGCCTTGGCGACGCGGGCCGCCAGGACGAAGTCCTTGCGCAGGGGGTGGCCCTCGAAGGTTTCCGGCAGCAGGAGGTGGTCCAGGGAGGGATGGCCCTCGAAGGTGACGCCGAACATTTCGTGGGTCTCGCGCTCGTGCCAGGCCGCGCCCGCGTAGATGTCGACGGCGGTGGGCAGCACCGGCGTGTCGTGGGAGACGGTGGTGCGCAGGAGCAGACGTCGTACCGGAGAGAGGGCGGCCACGTGGGCGGCCACGCGGAAGCCGGTGCCGGGTTCGTCGACTGCGCTGAGCCAGTCGAAGAAGGTGCAGCCCAGGTCGTCGCGGGCGACGCGCAGTGCGGTGAGCCAGGTCGCGGGCGCAACGTCGACCGTCAGAACCTCGTAGGACTCCTCGGCGGTGGCCTCGGGGCCGAAGAGTTCCTCGGCGGGGGCGGGGAGCCAGCCGACGGCGGTCACTGCGAGTCCTCCTCGTCCGGAGCCGACGCCGCCGCCGGCGGCTGGACCAGCCCGCTCTGCAGCGCGGCCGCCGACGGGCGTGCCGCGGACGTCCCGTACCCGTACCGCTCCCCCAGCGACTCCCTCGCGATCTTCTCCTGAAGCTTCAGGATGCCCTGGAGCAGCGCCTCGGGGCGGGGCGGGCAGCCGGGGACGTAGACATCGACGGGGATGATCTGGTCGACGCCCTTGGTGACGGAGTAGGAGTCCCAGTAGGGGCCTCCGCAGTTGCTGCACGCGCCGAAGGAGATGACGTACTTCGGCTCCGGCATCTGTTCGTACAGGCGCTTCACCGCCGGTGCCATCTTGTCCGTGACCGTGCCGGAGACGACCATCAGGTCGGCCTGGCGGGGGCCCGGGGCGAAGGGGATGACGCCGAGGCGGATGAAGTCGTGGCGGGCCATGGACGCGGCGATGAACTCGATGGCGCAGCAGGCGAGGCCGAAGTTGAAGACCCACAGGGAGTAGCGGCGACCCCAGTTGAGGATCACCTTCATCGGCTCGGGGGCGAGGCGGGAGAGGGCGCCCAGCCGTTTCGGCTCCGGGAGCAGTACGGGCTCCGGGAGCAGTACGGGCTCCGGGGCGGCGGGGCCGGCCGCGAAGCTCGCGGAGGAGTCGGCGACGGAGTACGAAGGGGACTCGGCGGCGGGGTTCACGTCCATGTCAGGACACCCTTCTTGTACGCGTACAGGAGTCCCACGGCGAGGAAGCCGAGGAAGACGAACATCTCGACAAGGGTCGTCGCACCGTAGCCGGGGGCCGCGAAGACGGTGGCCCAGGGGAACAGGAAGATCGAGTCGACGGCGAAGATGACGTAGAGGAAGGCGTAGACGTAGTAGCGAACCTGGGTGTGGGCCCAGCCCTCGCCGACGGGGTCGACCCCGCACTCGTACGTCAGCAGCTTCTCCGGGGTGGGGACCACGGGTCGCAGCAGCCGTCCGGCGCCGAAGGCGACCGCGACGAACAGCACGCCGACGACGGCGAGCAGTCCGACGACCGAGTACGACTGGAAGTAGTCCGCCGCGACGACGGTCGGATCGACGACGGTTGCATCGACGACGGTCGGTTCCGGCACGTCC
Organism: Streptomyces sp. NPDC102270; assembly: GCF_044766405.1. NCBI lineage: Bacteria > Bacillati > Actinomycetota > Actinomycetes > Kitasatosporales > Streptomycetaceae > Streptomyces > Streptomyces sp. NPDC102270. The sequence goes on from NZ_JBIWLX010000004.1 coordinate 341,669, forward strand.
GCCCCTCACTCCCTGTGAGCACGCTGAACACAGTGGTCACGCTGGACACCACTGTTCGACGATCTGTATGCACGGGAGTCTAGGCCCTGATAAAGGCACGGTAAGCAGCCCGTCACCCAAGGAAAGCCATCCGAAGGGCGGGGGTGGGGTTTTCCCCAGCACGGCGCGGCGGTCCGCCTCATGGCGCACGGCGGTCGCGCGCGGCACGCTAGCCCATATGACCGAACGCCACTCCTCACCTAGCCGTGCCGTGATCACCGGCCCAGACGGCGGATCCGACGACGGCCGGCCGCCGCCGGCCCGTTTCGCCTACGACGCGCACACCTGGAAGGAGATCGCGCATCTGCTGGCGAATCTCCCGGTGTCGGTCCTCGGCTTCACCTATGTCGTGACGGTGCTGTTCACCGGCTTCTGGCTGACCGTCACGGTGATCGGGTTCCCGCTGCTCGCGGCGGGTCTGCTGGGCGCGCGGCAGCTGGGCAAGCTGGAGCGGGCGCGGGCCCGGGCACTGCTCGGGGTGCGGGTGGACGAGCCGAGCCGCCTGCCGTGGCGCACCAAGAACGGCGGCAACGGCTTCTTCGCCCAGCTGTGGAGGGGGGTGAAGGACCCCGTGGGCTGGCGGACGGTGCTGTACGACTTCATCCGGTTGCCGTGGGGGGTGCTCACCTTCACCATCACGCTGACCTCGTTGTTCGTGCTGTGGCCGGTGCTGCCGTTCATCGCGCGGGGCCTGGCCAACGTCGACCGGGCGATGGTGCGCGGGCTGCTGTCGCCCTCCGACGAGCTGGAACGCCGTATCGCCGAACTGGAGTCGGACCGGGGGGTCGTGGTGGACGCGGCCGCGTCCGACCTGCGGCGTATCGAGCGGGATCTGCACGACGGGGCACAGGCCCGGCTCGTCAACCTGGCCATGGGGCTCGGCCTCGCCAAGGAGAAGCTTCTGGAGGACCCGGAGTACGCGCAGGCGATGGTCGCGGAGGCGCACGGCGAGGTGAAGCTGGCGCTCCAGGAGCTGCGGGATCTGGCGCGGGGCATCCATCCCGCCGTGCTGACCGACCGCGGACTCGACGCCGCCCTCTCGTCGGTCGCCTCACGCTGCACGGTGCCGGTGAAGGTGACCGCCGACCTCGACGCGCGGCCGGTGGCGGCGATCGAGGGGATCGCCTACTTCACCGTCTCCGAACTGCTCCAGAACATCAGCAAGCACAGCGGGGCGCGGTCGGCGTCGGTCGACGTGTGGCGGTCGGAGAACCGGCTGCTCATCCAGGTGTGGGACGACGGCCGCGGCGGCGCCCGGCTCGACGGCGGCACCGGGATGCGCGGGCTCGCGGAGCGCCTCGACGCGGTCGACGGGCTGTTCGTCATCGACTCCCCGCCGGGTGGACCGACGATGGTCACGGCGGAGCTGCCGTGGCGGGACCGGGCCGCGGACAAGAGGTAGGGAAAACCCCCCTTCGAAGACGCCGACGACCTCCATGGTCCGTCGACCTGCGGCCCAGCAGGGTGGAGGTACGACACGACAGGCGCGGGACGAGAAGAAGGACGACGTCGATGGCCACGGACTACGGGTACGACAGTGGGCTCGGGTTCCCCGGGACGGTACGGCGGCACCGGGTGCCGGCGGGGCTGCGGGCGCCGTTCGAGGGGCGGACCTGGCGGGAGTTCGGCTATGTGCTGCTGAGCCTGCCGATCAGCATCCTGATGTTCACGTACGCCGTCACGATGATCTCGCTCGGTGCGGGCCTGCTCGTGACCTTCCTCGGGATTCCGGTCTTCGCGGCCGGGCTCGCCGGGTGCCGCGGGCTCGGGGCGCTGGAGCGGGCGCGGGCCCGGGGGCTGCTGGGTCTCGAGGTCGGCGATCCGGAGCCGCTCAGGATCGGGAAGTCCGGGTTCATGGGGTGGATGGGGGCGGTGCTCAAGAGCGGGACGTCGTGGCGGACGCTGCTGTACTCCGTGCTGCAGCTGCCGTGGGCGGTGTTCTCGTTCGTCGTCGCGGTGAACTTCTGGGTGTACGGCTGGGCGCTGCTGACGTATCCGCTGTGGTTCTGGGTCTTCCCGGCGTACGCCGGTCAGGACGGGCTCCAGCTCTACGGCGACGAGACCCACCACATCTATCTGAACAACCCGTTCGAGATCGGTGTGACGGCGCTGGTGGGCCTGCTGTTCACGCTGTCCACGCCGTGGATCGTGCGGGCGCTGACGACGGTGGACCGGGTGATGGTGCACGGGCTGCTGGGGCCGACCCGGCTGTCGGCGCGGGTGGTGGAGCTGGAGTCGGACCGGGGGGTCGTGGTGGACACGGCGGCGGCGGATCTGCGGCGCATCGAGCGGGATCTGCACGACGGGGCGCAGGCCCGGCTGGTGGCGCTGGCGATGGATCTGGGGCTGGCGAAGGAGAAGCTCACCGAGGACCCGCAGGCCGCGGCGCGGATGGTGGACGAGGCGCACGGTGAGGTGAAGACGGCGCTTCAGGAGCTGCGGGACCTGGCGCGCGGGATTCATCCGGCGGTGCTGACGGACCGGGGGCTGGACGCCGCGCTGTCCTCGGTGGCGTCCCGGTGCACGGTGCCGGTGCAGGTGGAGGTGGATCTGCCTTCGCGGCCCGCGCCTGCCATCGAGGGGATCGCGTACTTCACGGTGTCCGAGCTGTTGCAGAACATCAGCAAGCACTCCCGGGCGACGTTCGCCGCGGTGGATGTGTGGCGGGTGGAGGACCGGCTGCTGCTGCAGGTCGTGGACAACGGAGTGGGCGGGGCCGACGTGTCCTCCGGGTCCGGGCTCGCGGGCCTTGCGGAACGGCTGGACGCGGTCGACGGGATCCTGGTGGTGGACTCGCCGGCCGGGGGGCCCACCCGGGTGACGGCGGAGCTGCCCTGGCGGAGCGAACGGGTGTGACGGGTTCTCCGTAAGGGGGCGGCGGGGCGTTTTCGCCTCCGCCGCCCTTCCCCGTTCCCGATGCGTACGGCTCTGCTGCGCCGCGCCTGCGGCCGCCGAACCTGGCCGGATTCCGAGCGTGGCCCCCTGCTTTCGGGGCTTTGTTCGGATTCAGGGGCCCCTATTCCCGTTGCCCGCGCCCGCCCGCATCCGAATGCTGGAATGCTGGACTTGTCCAGCAGGTGGGCAGGCAGTGGGCTGGGGGGCCGAGAGTCGTGGAGGACAGGGTGCGGGTGGTCATCGCCGAGGATTCAGTGCTGCTGAGGGAGGGCCTGACCCGGTTGCTGACCGACCGCGGGCACGACGTCGTGGCCGGTGTGGGCGACGGGGAGGCACTGATCAAGACCATCGGTGAGCTGGATGCCCAGGGCGAGCTGCCCGACGTCGTGGTCGCCGATGTGCGGATGCCTCCGACACACACGGACGAAGGCGTGCGAGCCGCCGTACAACTGCGCAAGGCACATCCCGGACTCGGGGTACTCGTACTCTCGCAGTACGTGGAGGAGCGGTACGCCACCGAGCTGCTGGCCGGGTCCAGTCGCGGGGTGGGGTATCTGCTCAAGGACCGGGTCGCGGAGGTGCGCGAGTTCGTGGACGCGGTGGTGCGGGTGGCCGAGGGCGGCACCGCCCTCGACCCCGAGGTGGTCGCTCAGCTGCTGGGCCGCAGCCGGAAGCAGGATGTGCTCGCCCATCTCACTCCCCGGGAGCGGGAGGTCCTGGGGCTGATGGCCGAGGGGCGCACCAACTCGGCGATCGCGCGGCAGCTCGTCGTGAGCGACGGGGCCGTGGAGAAGCACGTCAGCAACATCTTCCTGAAGCTCGGGCTGTCCCCGAGCGACGGGGACCACCGGCGGGTGCTGGCGGTGCTGACCTACCTGAACTCGTGAACGCCTGACACCGTGTCAGGCCAGCGGGGCGGACCGGGAACCGAGAACCGAGAACGATGAGGGAGCGTCTTCAAGGAAAGCGCCGGGGGGCGAGTAAATCGTGACAAGTCAGGTCTTTGAACCGTCTCAAAACGACGTTCATCATGCGAATGGCCGAGGGAAGGCGACCCCCGCGGTCGTAGGGTTGATCCTGGGAAGGCCTGCGGGAAGGCCGCTCCCGAACAGCCGCCCAGAGGGAGGTCCAGTTCAGTGACCAGTCAGGTCAGCAGCCCAGCGGAGCAGGCCGACGAAGCCGTCGTGGGAGAGCAGCGCAAAGAGGCCGGCGTGAAGGACGTCCGCCGCCTCGACCGGGTGATCATTCGTTTCGCGGGCGACTCCGGTGACGGGATGCAGCTCACCGGGGACCGTTTCACCTCGGAGACCGCGTCCTTCGGCAACGACCTGTCCACCCTTCCCAACTTCCCCGCCGAGATCCGGGCCCCTGCCGGAACCCTGCCGGGTGTCTCGTCCTTCCAGCTGCACTTCGCCGACCACGACATCCTCACGCCGGGTGACGCGCCCAACGTGCTCGTGGCCATGAACCCGGCCGCGCTCAAGGCCAATATCGCCGATCTGCCGCGCGGCGCGGAGATCATCGTCAACACGGACGAGTTCACCAAACGGGCGATGCAGAAAGTGGGGTACGCGGCCTCGCCGCTGGAGGATGGCTCGCTCGACGGGTACAGCCTTCATCCGGTCCCCCTGACCACGCTGACCGTCGAGGCCCTCAAGGATTTCGACCTCAGTCGCAAGGAGGCCGAGCGCAGCAAGAACATGTTCGCGCTCGGCCTCTTGTCGTGGATGTACCACCGGCCCACCGAGGGCACGGAGAAGTTCCTGCGCACGAAGTTCGCGAAGAAGCCGGAGATCGCCGAGGCGAACCTGGCGGCGTACCGGGCCGGCTGGAACTTCGGCGAGACGACCGAGGACTTCGCCGTCTCCTACGAGATCGCGCCGGCCACGAAAGCCTTCCCGGTCGGCACGTACCGCAACATCTCCGGGAACCTCGCCCTGTCCTACGGGCTGGTCGCCGCGTCCCGCCAGGCGGACCTGCCGCTGTTCCTGGGCTCGTACCCGATCACCCCGGCCTCGGACATCCTGCACGAGCTGAGCAAGCACAAGAACTTCGGCGTACGGACCTTCCAGGCCGAGGACGAGATCGCGGGCATCGGCGCTGCCCTGGGCGCGGCCTTCGGCGGCTCGCTCGCGGTGACGACGACCTCCGGTCCGGGCGTGGCCCTGAAGTCGGAGACGATCGGGCTTGCGGTCTCCCTGGAGCTGCCGCTTCTCGTCATCGACATCCAGAGAGGCGGCCCGTCCACCGGTCTGCCGACCAAGACCGAGCAGGCGGACCTGCTGCAGGCGATGTTCGGGCGCAACGGCGAGGCGCCGGTGCCGATCGTCGCCCCCTGCACGCCGGCCGACTGCTTCGACGCGGCGCTGGAGGCGGCCCGGATCGCGCTGACGTACCGCACACCGGTGATGCTGCTGTCGGACGGCTACCTGGCCAACGGCTCGGAGCCCTGGCGGATCCCGGAGCTGGACGAACTCCCGGACCTGACCGTGCAGTTCGCGCAGGGGCCGAACCACACCCTGGACGACGGCACCGAGGTCTTCTGGCCGTACAAGCGCGACCCGCAGACCCTCGCCCGCCCCTGGGCGGTTCCCGGTACGCCGGGCCTCGAACACCGCATCGGCGGGATCGAGAAGGAGGACGGGTCGGGCAACATCTCCTACGCCCCGGCCAACCACGACTTCATGGTCCGCATCCGCCAGGCCAAGATCGACGGGATCGACGTACCGGATCTGGACGTGGACGATCCGCACGAGGCACGCACGCTGGTGCTGGGCTGGGGATCGACGTACGGCCCCATCACGGCGGCGGTACGGCGCCTGCGGACGGCCGGCGAGTCGATCGCGCAGGCACACCTGCGCCACCTCAACCCTTTCCCGCGCAACCTGGGCGCGGTGCTGAAGGCATACGACAAGGTCGTCATCCCCGAGATGAACCTCGGGCAGCTCGCCACCCTGGTCCGGGCGAAGTACCTGGTCGACGCGCACAGCTACAACCAGGTCAACGGTATGCCGTTCAAGGCCGAACAGCTCGCCACGGCTCTCAAGGAGGCCATCGATGGCTGAGACGTCCACGGAAGGCACGGGCACGATCGAGGCACTCTCGCTCGTCCCCAAGGCCGAGGCCCGCCAGAGCATGAAGGACTTCAAGAGCGACCAGGAAGTCCGCTGGTGCCCCGGCTGCGGTGACTACGCGATCCTCGCGGCGGTCCAGGGCTTCATGCCGGAGCTGGGGCTGGCCAAGGAGAACATCGTCTTCGTCTCGGGCATCGGCTGCTCGTCGCGGTTCCCGTACTACATGAACACGTACGGCATGCACTCCATCCACGGGCGGGCGCCGGCGATCGCGACGGGGCTGGCCGCGAGCAGGCGGGACCTGAGCGTGTGGGTCGTCACCGGCGACGGCGACGCGCTGTCCATCGGCGGCAACCACCTGATCCACGCCCTGCGGCGGAACGTGAACCTGAAGATCCTGCTGTTCAACAACCGGATCTACGGCCTGACGAAGGGCCAGTACTCCCCCACCTCCGAGGTCGGCAAGATCACGAAGTCGACGCCGATGGGGTCGCTGGACGCCCCCTTCAACCCGGTGTCCCTGGCCATCGGCGCGGAGGCGTCCTTCGTGGCGCGGACGGTGGACTCGGACCGCAAGCACCTCACCTCGGTGCTGCGGCAGGCGGCGGCCCACCCCGGCACCGCGCTGATCGAGATCTACCAGAACTGCAACATCTTCAACGACGGCGCGTTCGAGGCGTTGAAGGACAAGCAGCAGGCCGAGGAGGCGGTGATCCGGCTGGAACACGGTCAGCCGATCCGCTTCGGCGCCGACCTGTCCAAGGGCGTGGTCCGGGATGCGGCGACGGGTGACCTGAAGGTGGTGCCGGTGACCGCGTCGAACGAGGCGCAGATCCTCGTCCACGACGCGCACGCGTCGTCCCCGACGACGGCCTTCGCCCTGTCCCGCCTGGCCGACCCGGACACGCTCCACCACACCCCGATCGGGGTGCTGCGCTCGGTGGATCGGCCGGTGTACGACACGCAGATGTCGGATCAGCTGGATTCGGCGATCGAGCAGAACGGCAAGGGAGATCTGGGGGCGTTGCTGGCCGGGGGTGACACCTGGACGGTCGTGGGCTGACGCCCGTCCCGCGTGCCGGTCCTGGATGTCGTATGGCATCCAGGACCTGCGCACATCAGCAGTCAGGGATGTCCCTCTTGGCGCGAATGAGGGTCTCGCGTCGGCGCCGATGACGGCGAAACTGCCGTCGCTGAGTTCGAAGAGGTCCGGGCAGGTTGCGCCGCTCGTACTGCCTCTCCGACAGGGTGGATCGCCTGGACGTCGGACAATCCGGCCGGGCAGGAACTCGTCGTACAACGTGGTCTCGTCTTCCAGCCGCTCCTCCATGATGGCGTCGACTGCCCTGCCCACCCGAGCCTCGAAGGACTCGGGGGGCAGACTCCTGCGGGCCCAGGCGGTCCGTTTCCAGCACTCCACGAAAACGGTGTTGGTCCGCATCACCGGGCCAGCAAAATGAGCCCATACTGTGCGTTGGCGTTCGGCAGTTGCCGACACTTGTCGACGGGTAGATCGGGCCGGCCGCTCAGCGTCTCGGCCAGCATCGGATCGTCGATGGCGCGGGTCAGTTGCGCGAGGAAAAGGCTGTGCGGCCGGATCTCGTTCGCCCGGTGCAACTCGTCGGCGATCCTGTTCAGTCCGTCCGCCACACGATCGCACTGCTCAGCGCTGTGTCGAATTGACTCCCCTGCCACTTCGTCCTGATGGGGCACCCTCATGCCACCACCCCTGGTCGGCTGAGCGACAACACATCCGACCATCAGGGTGCAAGCAGGCTCGCGCAGCGAAAAGGGGGCGCTGAAGCTCGGTTCTTCGCCGCGTCATACTCCTCCCGCGCCTCCTGCACCGCCGACATCCGCTTCGCGGTCCACTCCGCCAGCCCCCTCACCTGTTCCGCCGCCTCGCGGCCGAGGTCGGTCAGGGAGTAGTCGACTCGTGGTGGGATCACCGGCTTGGCGTCGCGGTGGACCAGGCCGTCGCGTTCCAGGGTCTGGAGGGTCTGGGTCAGCATCTTCTCGCTCACCCGGCCGATCGCCCGGCGGAGTTCGCTGAAGCGGTGCGGGCGGTCCAGGAGCTGGATCAGGACCAGGACGCCCCAGCGGCTCGTCACGTGTTCCAGGACGAGGCGGTGGGGGCACATCGCCTCGCCGTCGGAGATCAAGGGGCTCGCTGCACTTACTGCCATGCCAGTACCTTACTCCAAAGTGGGTACTTTCCAAGAGTTAGCGCTTCACCTATGGTTAGTGTCACCGCACCCCACAAGGAGATCGCACATCATGAGCATCGTCGTCACCGGAGCCACCGGAAACCTCGGCCGTCACGTCGTCGAGCAGCTGCTCGAGAAGGTTCCGGCCGAGCAGGTCACCGCCGTCGTCCGCACCCCGGAGAAGGCCGCCGACTTCGCGGCGAAGGGCGTGAAGATAGCGGTCGCCGACTACAACAGCCCCGAGACCTTCGACAAGGTCTTCGCGGCCGGCGACAAGGTGCTGCTGATCTCCGGCAACGAGTTCGACAAGGGTCGCCCCGCCCAGCACCAGGTCGTCATCGACGCCGCCAAGGCCGCGGGCGTCGCGCTCCTCGCCTACACCAGCGCACCCGGCACCCTGACCGCCGCGCTCGCCGACGACCACCGGGCCACCGAAGAGGCCCTGCTCGCCTCCGGCCTGCCTTACTCGCTGCTGCGCAACGGCTGGTACAACGAGAACTACACCGAGAACCTCGCCCCCGTCCTGGAGTACAACGCGGTCGTCCAGGCCGCCGGTGACGGCCGTGTCTCCACCGCCTCGCGCGCCGACTACGCGGCCGCCGCCGTGGCCGTGCTGACCGGCGAGGGGCACGAGAACACGACATACGAGCTCGGTGGCGACGAGCCCTGGGGCTTCGCCGAGTACGCGGCCGAGCTGAGCCGGCAGACCGGCAAGGAGATCGTCTACAACGCCGTGTCCGTCGACGACTACATCGGGATCCTGACCGGTGCCGGGCTGCCCGCCCCCTTCGCCGCGACCCTCGCCGGCGTCGACGCCTCCATCGAGAAGGGCGAGCTGGTCGTCACCTCCGGCGACCTGGCCCGGCTGACCGGCCGTCCGGCCACCCCGATCGCCGCGTCGATCGAGGCCGCGCTCAAGGGCTGACACTCCCCCAGCGGACCCTTGGGCGCTCCACCCCCGGCTGTCATGACCGTATAGCGATACGGGCATGACAGCCGGGGGTGCTCGGCGTTACCTTCGTGCAGGCGAGGACGGTGCGAGGAGGAGAGTCCGTGAAGTCGAGGGGCGAGCGGCACATAGGTCTGCTGAACGGCTTCGCCGCGTACGGGATGTGGGGGCTCGTGCCCCTGTTCTGGCCGTTGCTCAAGCCCGCCGGCGCCGCCGAGATCCTCGCCCACCGGATGGTGTGGTCGCTCGTCTTCGTGGCCGTCGCGCTCCTCGTCGTACGGCGCTGGGCGTGGGCCGGTGAGCTGCTGCGCCAGCCCCGGAAGCTGGCGCTGGTCACCGTGGCCGCCGCCGTCATCACCGTGAACTGGGGCGTCTACATCTGGGCCGTCAACAGCGGTCACGTGGTCGAGGCCTCGCTCGGGTACTTCATCAACCCGCTCGTCACCATCGCGATGGGTGTGCTGCTGCTCAAGGAGCGGCTGCGGCGCGTGCAGTGGGCGGCTGTCGGGATCGGGACCGCCGCGGTGCTCGTCCTCACCGTCGGATACGGCCGGCCGCCGTGGATCTCCCTCACGCTCGCCTTCTCCTTCGCCACGTACGGCCTGGTCAAGAAGAAGGTGAACCTCGGCGGGGTCGAGTCGCTGGCCGCCGAGACCGCGATCCAGTTCCTGCCCGCGCTCGGATACCTGCTGTGGCTGAGCTCGCGGGACGACCTCAGCTTCGCCTCCGAGGGCCCGGGGCACGCGGCGCTGCTCGCCTCGACCGGCATCGTCACCGCGCTCCCCCTGGTCTGCTTCGGCGCGGCGGCGATCCGCGTGCCCCTGTCCACGCTGGGACTGCTCCAGTACATGGCCCCGGTCTTCCAGTTCCTGCTCGGCATCTTCTACTTCCACGAGGCCATGCCGCCGGAGCGCTGGGCCGGGTTCGCGCTGGTCTGGCTGGCGTTGACGCTGCTCACCTGGGACGCCCTGCGCACCGCGCGGACGCTCAGGAGGGAGATCACGAGGCCCAGCACCACCATGACCACGGGCACGGTCAGCGCCGCACGGAAGGCGGAGAGCCTGGCCTCGGCACCGGAGCCGCCGGCCTCGCCCGCCGCCAGGCCGTAGACGGCCGTCACCGCCGAGATCCCGATCGCCGAGCCGAACTGGGTCGCCGTGTGCAGCAGCCCGCCCGCCAGGCCCTGCTCCGACTCGGCGACCCCGTCCGTCGCCGCGATCGTCAGCGGCCCGTACGCCAGCGCGAAGGCGGTGCCCGCGATGAACAGCGTCGGCAGCATCGCCAGGTAGGGCCAGTCCATGCCGACCGGCAGGAAGAGGCCGTAGGCGAGCACCGCCAGCAGGAAGCCGCCGACGATCACGCGCGCGTTGCCGAAGCGGGCGACGAGCCGCGGGGTGAGGGTGGGCGCGAGGACCGCGCCGCAGCCCATGATCACCAGGGCGATCGCGGTCTGCACCGAGGACCGGCCGCGCAGTTCCTGGAGATAGAGCGTCACCACGAACTGGAAGCCGAAGAAGGCCCCGACGAACAGCAGCGCCCCGAGGTCGGCCCGCACGACCGGGCCCGTGCGCAGGAGCCCCAGCCGCACCAGCGGATGCGCGGCCCGGCGTTCCACGGCGACGAAGGCGGCCCCGAGCAGCAACGCCCCGAGGACGGACGCAGCCGTCGACCGCCACGCGTCCAGACCGTGTTCCAGGCGTACGACGGTGTAGGCGGCCAGCAGCATGGCGCCGGCGGCGGTGAGGGTGCCGGGGAGGTCGAAGCCGTGTCCGGTCGGGGGCGCGGTCACCGGGCGCGGGATCAGCCGGAAGGCCGGAAGGAGCAGGGCGCCTGCCATCAGCACCGGCGCGAAGAACACCCAGCGCCAGCCCAGCGCGGTGAGCAGGCCGCCGATCACCAGGCCGAGCGAGAAGCCGCCGGCGCCGGTGCCGGCGAAGACCAGCAGGGCCTTGTTGCGCTGCGGGCCCTCCGGGTAGGACGTGGTGATCAGGGACAGCGCGGCCGGGGTCATGAAGGCGGCGGAGACACCGGTGACGAAGCGGGCGACGACCAGCATCCAGCCCTCGGTCGCGAGACCGCCGAGGCCGGAGAAGGCGAGGAAGACCGATCCCGTCGATCCGGTCCGACCTGGGGCTCGCGACCGACACCGCGGCCTGGGATGGGGGTACCTCCCGGCTCGAACGAAGTTGAGAGCTGGGGGAGAGCGCCTACGTGCTGAGGGTAGGGGGGAGTTACCGGATCGAGGGTCAGTTCCCTCTTGTAACCACCCCCAGCCTCGGGCAGCATCGACGGACATGGAAGAAGGCACTTCGAAGTCACCGAGTAACCGCGCGGGCACCGACCACGGCGACACCGATCCCTTCCAGTGGGCCACCCGCGAGGACTGCCAGGTACGGCAGATCCTCGACCGGGTCGCCGACAAGTGGTCCCTGCTCGTCATCGCCCTGCTGGAGAACCGGCGCCTGCGCTTCACCGAACTGCGCCGGGAGATCGACGGGGTCAGCCAGCGGATGCTGACGGTGACCCTGCGCTCGCTGGAGCGGGACGGACTGGTGAAGCGGACGGTCCACCCGGTCGTACCGCCCCGGGTGGAGTACGAACTGACTCCGCTCGGCGGCACCCTGCACGCGACGATCCGCTCCCTGGTGACCTGGACCGAGGCGCACCAGGAGGAGATCGCGGCGGCACGGTCGGCGTACGACACCCGGGCGGCCGAGGCGGTGTGAGCGGGGCCGCTGTCAGTGCGCACCGCTATAAGTGACGGCATGACACCCGTGCACTGGAAAGTCGTGATCGACGCCGAGGACCCGCACGCCCAGGCCGACTTCTGGGCCGCCGCACTGCAGTACACGACCGAGGACAACGACGCCCTGATCCAGCGGCTGCTGGAGCTCGGTGCCCTGCCGCGCGAGGGCACCGTCGAGTACCACGGCCGTCTGGCCTTCCGGGATCTGGTCGCCGTACGGCATCCGGACGACCCGTACGACAAGGACAGCGGCACCGGTCTGGGGCGGCGGCTGCTCTTCCAGCGGGTACCGGAGCCGAAGACCGTCAAGAACCGGCTCCATCTGGATCTGCACCCCGGGGAGGGCAGCCGCTCGGCCGAGGTGGAGCGGCTGACGGGGCTCGGGGCGCGTGTGCTGCGCGAGGTGCGGGAGCGGGGCGGTGAGTGGGTGGTGATGGCGGATCCGGAGGGCAATGAGTTCTGCGTGCAATGAGACCGTGAGAGCCGTGGCGTCCGTTATGCGAACGGCCCTGACCGGATTCCGCCCTTGACGGAGAGTCAACCTCAGCTTCACCATCCAGGCACCCATTCGCTGTGGAATCCCTGTGAGTTCAGGGATTCCCACGGAATTCGGAGCCCCCCACATGAAGCTCTCGGTTCCCGGACGCGTCACGGCCACCGCCGTCGTCGCCACCGTCTCCCTCCTGGCCGGCGGATCCATAGCCGGCGCGGCCCCCGCGGGACAGCCCGCGGTGGCCGCGGCCCCGGACATCCCGGTGGCCAACGTGAAGGCTCATCTGACCCAGCTCCAGTCCATCGCCACCGCCAACGGCGGCAACCGCGCGCACGGCCGCGCCGGCTACAAGGCCTCGCTCGACTATGTGAAGGCCAAGCTGGACGCCGCCGGATTCACCACGACGGTCCAGCAGTTCACCTCTTCCAGCCGCACCGGCTACAACCTGATCGCGGACTGGCCGGGCGGTGACACCAGCCAGGTGGTCATGTCCGGCTCGCACCTCGACAGCGTGACGGCGGGCGCGGGCATCAACGACAACGGCTCCGGTTCGGCGGCCGTCCTGGAGACCGCGCTCGCCGTGGCCCGGGCCGGCTACCAGCCCACCAAGCATCTGAGATTCGCCTGGTGGGGCGCGGAGGAGCTGGGCATGGTCGGCTCCCGCTACTACGTCAACCGCCTGTCCACCACGGACCGTTCGCGGATCAGCGGCTACCTCAACTTCGACATGATCGGCTCGCCGAACCCCGGCTACTTCGTCTACGACGACGACCCGGCGATCGAGAAGACATTCAAGGCGTACTACGCCGGCCTCGGCGTCCCAACCGAGATCGAGACCGAGGGCGACGGCCGCTCCGACCACGCGCCGTTCAAGAACGCGGGCGTGCCGGTGGGCGGGCTGTTCAGCGGCGCCGACTACGTCAAGACGGCGGCGCAGGCGGCCAAGTGGGGCGGTACCTCGGGGCTGGCCTTCGACCGCTGCTACCACTCCTCGTGCGACACCGCGGCCAACATCGACGACACGGCCCTGGACCGCAACAGCGACGCGGTGGCGTACGCGGTGTGGGAGCTGTCGCGGTAACGGCCCTCCTCCGGGCTACTGGTCGGCCTTCCGGGCGCGTTCCGCGAGGCGGAGCATCCGGGTGCGGGCCGACTCCAGCTTGTCGGGGTCCTCGGCCGCCGGGCCCTCCCCGGCGGCCAGGTCCGTCCACAGAGTGAGCAGGTCGCGGCCGAGCTCCAGGCCCCGCAGCGGATCCCGTACGGCCTTCCACGCGGTGGCCGCGCTCTGTACGTTGCCGTAGGCCGCCTCGGCGTCTCCGGCGCGGTGGTGGATGCCGGCCAGGTCGAGGGAGATCTCCGCGGCCTGGACGGGCTCGCCGCCCAAGTAGGCGATGTACGCGGCGAGTTCACGTACCCGCAGCACATCGGGATGCTCGGCGCCCAGGGTCTGCGACGCCTCGCCGACAACGCGCTCAGCCAACTCGGCGGCCACATCAGTCCGTCCCTCGCGCACGGCCTCGCTGATCCGTCCGACCGGCTCCGCGAGCACCGCGCCCTCGTCGACCACCAGCCCCTCCCCCATGACGGCTTCGGCCACGGCGTCGAACCCTCGCACGGGCGTCGGCCGGGGACCGGGATCGTCCAGGAGGGGGACCGGGTCCATGAGGGGGGCGGCGGCCCGGGGAGCGGGCGAGACCGACGGAAGCGGCCGAGGCACGACGGCGGCGAAGCCGGCCGTCGGGAGGGGCAGGGGTTCGGGAACGGGGCCGGGCTGAGGTCGGGTGGTCGGGACAGCGGTGTCGGACGGTGGTGGGCCGGGGGTGTCGGCCGGGCCGGGCTTCGCCCAGGCGGGGGTACGGACCGGACCGGACGGCGGCGCGACGGGGGGACGAGCGGGACCGGACTGCGGCGGAGCCGGCGTCCGGGGCAGAGGGCTGGGTGTGTAGGCGGGGTCGGTCGGAGACAGTGGGGCCGGGGCGGAGGCCGGGCCGGTGTCCATCACGGGGGGCGGGCCGAACTGGCCCGTCGGGGGCAGGGCCGTCCCGGGGTGCGGAGCCGAGCCGGTGGCCTGAGGGTCCGGCAGCTGTCGTAGGACCTGGGTCGGGAACGGTTCGGCGTCCGTCGGCCGCGACTCGGGCAGGTTCCGCATCCGGAAGGTGGGGGCCGGGTCGGGGCCGTCCTGTTCGTGTGCGGGAGCCGGGGACGGCCAGGACGTCTCCGCCGGGTCCTCGGTCGCGGGAGCCGGGGACGGCCAGGGCGTCTCCGCCGGGCCCTGGGGCACGGCAAGCGGCATCCTTACCGGCTCCGCCGTGAAGCGGCTGGCGCCGTCCGTCGCGACTTCCAGGGGGACCACGTAACCGATGCGGGCATCATGGATCGTGGCGTGGACGGCGTGGCCGTCGGCGAGGGCGAGGTGGTGGAGGTGGGTCAGGACGGTCTGGTGGAGTTCCTCGCCGGGCGGCGCGGTGACCTGTGTTCCGGCCACCGTCGCGGACTCACCCGTCAGGGGGACGCGGACATCGATCGGGGTGGCCCCCCGCTGCTGGTCCCGCTTCTTGTCGCGGCTGAGTCGAGACATCTCATCCCTCACGGTCGTGCACGTACTGTCGAGTCTCTCCGCTCGCCCCCGGTTCTCACGTCACCGTGATGTCACAGGCCTGTTCCGAAGGGGCGGGGCGGGCGGGATGACAGGATCCAAGCGCGGTCAGGTGAACTGACGTGCGGCGAGAGGCGGAGAGCGTGCAGCAGGGGCCGGAGATCTGGATCCGCGGGCCGGTGGCCCCGACCGGGAGGCGGTTCGCGTGGGTCGGCACGCACGGCGGTGCCGGCGTCTCCACCCTGGCCGCCGTCTACGGCGGTCACGACAGCGGACGTGACTGGCCAGGCCCCGGTGACCCCACCTCCGTCCTGCTCGTCGCCCGTACGCACGCCGCGGGCCTGCTCGCCGCCCGCCGCACCCTGGAGTTGTTCCGGCGCGCGGAGCACCCGCCGGGGCTCGACCTCGACGCCGTCGTCCTCGTCGCGGACGCTCCCGGACGGCTCCCGCGCCCGCTCGCCCAGCAGGCCAAGGAGATCGAGGCCGCGGTCGACGTGTACCGCGTGCCCTGGGTCCCCGCGTGGCGCCTCGGCGACCTGAACGGGACGCCCCCGCGCTCCACCGGGGCACTGGCCCGGCTCACCCGGGCCACCGCCACCAACCCATGACGGCCACCGCCTCCCTCTCCGCCACCGACCTGGCGGCGGCGGTACGTTCGCGCTCGCTGCGGGCGGTCGACGTCGTCGCCTGCGCGCTGGAGCGGATCCGGCGGGTGGATCCCGAGCTGTGCGCGTTCGCCGAGGTGTGGGAGGAGGAGGGGCTGCGGCGGGCACGCGAGATCGACCTGCGCGTCGACGCGGGTGAGCGGCTGCCGCTCGCCGGGGTGCCGATCGGGGTGAAGGGGCGGCACGGGCTGCGCGGTGCGGCACCGCTTCTCGCGGCCGGGTGCGTGCCCGTCGGCGCGACCTCCGTGCCCGGTCCCGGAACTCCCTGGCAGACCTGGGGACTCGGCGCCCACGGCCGTACCGTCAACCCCTGGCGCGCCGACCGCACCCCGGGCGGCTCCTCGGCGGGCTCCGCGGCCGCGGTGGCCGCGGGACTCGTCCCGATGGCGACGGGGAGCGACGGGGCCGGGTCGGTACGGATCCCGGCGGCATGGTGCGGGGTGATCGGTCTCAAGATCACGAACTCCGGCCACGGCCACGCCCCCACCGGCGGGACGAGCGCCCGCCCGGACCGGACCGGCCCCACTCCCGGCCCCACCCGAGCCGCCTCTCCGCGCCCCGGCCTCACCGCCCCCGGCATCCTCGTCCGCCACGCCGGTGACGCGGCCGCCTACTGGGACGCGCTCGCCGGCGACGGAAACGGCAACGTCCACGGCCACGGCAATGACGGCGACGCCCGCGAGGGCGATGGAGACGGCACGCCCGAGCCGCCCCCCACTCTTCCCGTCACCGCCGTCTGGTCCCCCGACCTCGGCTTCGCCGACCCGGACCCCGGGATCCTCCGCATCGCCCGCGCGGCGGTCGGGCGGCTGGCCGACGCCGGTGTCGTACGGCTCGCCCGGCCCCGCATCCCGCCGCGCCTGCACGATCCCGCCCCCGCCTGGCTCGCTCTGCGCACCCCGGGCTCCGATCTGCGGGAGGCCGACCGGATCCGGGCCGCCAACGACCGTCTCTTCGACGGGATCCTCACCGGCACCGACCTGCTGCTGACGCCCACGACCCCCCACCCGCCGCACGGCCACGAAGGCCCCGGTGACCGCCACTCCACCGCCCTCACCTGGGCGTTCAACCTGTCCGGGCACCCGGCCCTCAGCCTCCCGGCCGGACTGGACCCGGACGGCTGCCCGGTCGGACTCCAGTTGGTGGCCCGGCACGGCGGCGAGGCGCTGCTGCTGGAGGTGGCGCGGGCGGCACAGGCGCGCACTTGAGGGCCCGGGCCCTGGACAGATACTTGCGTACGCATATAATGCATGTGCGAGTATTCACCGTACGCCGATCAGCCGGGAGATCTCCATGACGCGCCGTTTCCTGTTCGTGCTCGGCAGCAGTCGCAGCGACGGCAACACCGAACTGCTGGCCCGCCGGGCCGCCGAGCAGCTTCCCCCTGATGTCGAGCAGCAGTGGATCGACCTCACGGAGCATCCGCTGCCCGACTTCGAGGATCTCCGGCACGACACGGACCATGTGCGTCCGACGATCGGCCACACGGCACTGCTCTTCGACGCGACGCTCGCGGCGACGGACATCGTGATCGCCTCTCCGCTGTACTGGTACTCGGTCTCCGCGCACGCCAAGCGCTACCTCGACTACTGGTCGGGCTGGCTGCGCACGCCGGGCGTCGAGTTCAAGGCGACCATGGCGGGGCGCACGCTGTGGGGTGTCACCGCGCTGGCGCACGAGGAGTTCGAGGTCGCCGACCCGCTGATCGGCACCCTCAACAACTCGGCCGCGTACATGGGGATGCGCTTCGGCGGGGTGCTCCTCGGAAACGGCAGCAAGCCCGGTGACGTCCTGCGGGACACCGGTGCCCTCGCCCGGGCGAAGACCTTCTTCGACCAGGAGGCTCCGCTCGCGCGGTTTCCCTACGAGCAGCTCACGCCGTGATGTCCTTCGCCATGAACCTCGCCCACGCGGCCGAGCCGAACACCGCCGCGTACAGCGCCTGGAGGCCGAGGTTCTTCACCAGGTCGTCCCAGTAGACCGGCTCGCGCATGAGGTCGGCGAAGGACAGCCAGTAGTGGGAGAAGAAGTACGGCTGCAGAGCGTGCAGTTGGGGTATCTGGTCGAGGATCTGGACCGTGATCAGCAGGCCGACCGTCGTGGCCATCGCCGCGATGCCGCTGTTCGTGAGCGTCGACACGAACAGGCCGAGGGCCGCCACGCCGGTCAGTGACGCGGCCACCACCAGGGCGATCAGCAGGGCTCTTCCCAGGCCCTCGGCGAAGGTGATCTGGGTGCCGGAGATCGTCGTCAGGTCGCCGAGCGGGAAGAGGATGGCCCCCACCGTCAGCGCCGAGAGGGCGACCACGAGGGTGGCGACCAGGCAGAACGCCATCACCGTCGCGTACTTGGTCAGGAGCAGCCGGGTGCGGCCCGCCGGGGCGACCAGCAGATAGCGGAGGGTGCCCGCGTTGGCCTCGCCCGCGATCGCGTCGCCCGCGATGACGCCGATGGACATCGGGAGGAAGAAGGGGAGGGTCGCGGCGAGGGCGGTGAAGACGAGGAAGAGGCCGTTGTTGGTGATCTGGGAGATGAACGCGGGGCCTCCGCCACCACCGCCGGCCGAGTCGCCGTCGCCGGTCTCGATCTTCACCGCGATGCCTACGAGGATGGGAACCGCTGCGAGTACGGCCAGCAGGGCGAGGGTGCGCCAGCGGCGGAACGTGACGTGGAGTTCGTTGCGGAAGAGGGTGGCTCGGAAGGTCGTACGGCGGGCTGCGGCTTGTGGGGGCCGGTCGCGCCCCCGCGGCGGAGCCGCACATGTTTCGGCCCCGGGCCCCTTGATTTCCTCAGCCTGCGACATCGAAACCCTCCCCTGTCAGCGCCACGAATGCGTCCTCCAGGGAGGCTCGTTCCATCGCGAAGCCTCTTACTCGTACACCTGCCCCCACCAGTGCCGCGTTGATCTCCGCCAGGTCGCGATCAGGAGGATCGGATGTCACCCGGTCCTCGGCGACGACCACATCACCGACGCCCTGTTCCTTCAGCACCCTCGCCGCGTCCGCCGCGTCCGGCGTCGTCACGACCAGCCTCCCCCTCGCCCCCGCCGCCAGCTCCGCCACCGAACCCTGGGTGATCAGGCGTCCCTGGGCCATCACCGCCGCGTGGGTGCAGACCTGCTCGATCTCGTCGAGGAGGTGGGAGGAGAGGAAGACGGTGGTGCCGTCCGACGCCAGCTCCCGCACCAGGGAACGGATCTCGCGCATGCCCTGCGGGTCCAGGCCGTTGGTCGGTTCGTCCAGGACCAGGAGTCTGCGGGGCTGCAGGAGGGCCGCGGCCAGGCCGAGGCGCTGTTTCATGCCCAGTGAGTACGCCTTCGCCTTCTTGGCGGCGGCGGCCGCCAGGCCCACCCGGTCCAGGGCGGCCGCCACGCGCGTGTTCCGGGTGCGCGGGTCGGCGGTCGGGTCGGCGGCGTCGTAGCGGACGAGGTTGTCGCGGCCGGAGAGAAAGCCGTAGAGGGCCGGGCCCTCGATGAGCGCGCCGACGTGCGGGAGGACGGTCCGGGAGGCGCGCGGCATGGGCCGGCCGAGGACGCGCGCCGAGCCGGAGGTCGGTTCGATGAGGCCCATCAGCATGCGGATGGTGGTGGTCTTGCCCGAGCCGTTCGGGCCGAGGAAGCCGAAGACGCTGCCCGCCGGGACGGTCAGGTCGAGACCGTCCACGGCGAGCTGTCCGCCGCGGTAGCGCTTGGTGAGGGCCCGGGTGTGGATGGCGCTGTCACCCACACCCTCCGAAGCACCCTCGTCCGACCCCTCCGGGTCCGGCTCCGTGGCGGACGGCTGGTCCATCGGCTCCCTCGATTCGTCGTGCTCCGCGGGGGAGCTACTTCCCCGCGTCGGCCGCCTTCACCAGGGCGTCCTTGGTGACCGCGCCGACGTAGACCTTGCCGTCGTCGGTGATCAGGGCGTTGATCAGGCGGGTCTTGAAGACGGTGCCCGCACCGAACTTGCCGGAGACCTTGTCGCCGAGCGAGTCCAGGAAGCCGCCGACGTCACCGCCGACCTCGGAGCCGGACGGGACGCCCTGGCCGCCGGTGTCGAAGGTGGCTATGGAGTCCCAGCCGTCCCCGATGACGTTCAGCCCCTCGGGGCCGCCCTTGCCGAGGTCGCCGGAACCCTTGCCGAGGTCGTCGGCCGGGCCCTTGCGCAGGCCCTCGCGATGCTCGGGTGCCTTCTTGGCGTCGCCCTCCTCGACCTTCGCCCCCTTCGGCGGGGTGAAGTCGAAGGTCGAGGCGGCCGGCCTGGCGAAGCTGACCTGGGTGAAGCCCGCGTCGACGACGGCCGCGCCGCCGCTCGCCGGTGTCAGCGTGAACTTCAGCGGCAGGCCGGTCTTCGCGTCCACGGCCACGGTGATCTGACCGACCGTGGAGCCTTCGTCCTTGGGCTTGATGACCAGTCGGTAGGCGTCCCGGCCCGCGACCTGGGCGGTGCCCTCCACCGTCACCGACGTGGTCTTGTCGGCAGCCTTGAGGGCGTCCTGGGCGAGGTCCTTGGGGGTGGCGGGGAGCTCCTCCTTCTGCTTCCCGTCGCTCTCGGAGGCCGTGGTGTGGAAGACCGAGTTGGACTTGCTGTCGTAGCCCCAGACGTCCTTGCCGTTGTGGATGAGGCTGTACTCCGCCGCGTTCTCCAGCAGCGAGACCTTCTGCCTGTCCTGGCCGTCGGCCGCGACGCGCAGTGTGTGCGTGCCGGAGGCGAGCTCGGTGAGCTTGGTGGTGGGGTCGGCGGACGAGCCGTTGCCCGAGCCGGAGGGCCCGGCGGCGGAGCCGAGCGAGTTCTCCAGGCCGCCGAGGTCCGGCAGACCGAGATCGGTGGTGATCTTCACGGTGCCGGACAGCTGCTGCACGTCCGACGCGGCGATCTTCTCGATGAGTTCCTGTGCGCTGATCTTCGGCAGGTTGGGGTCGCCGGAGTCGGCGAGCGCCGGGACGAGCCCGATGGTCGCCGCCGCGACTCCCACCACCGTGGCCGGTACGACGTACCGCGCGGCCTTGCGCCGGCGCGCGGAACGCAGCTCTTCGGCGTCCGCGGCGGTCACGCTGTCGTCGGATTCGTACGGTGCCATATGTGCCTTACCTCCGTCGTCGGCGGCGGCTGTCCACTCAGATGCATCCACCCGTAGCCGCCATTCTCACCCGAATCGGTGAGGAGTGGTGTTTTCCGTGATGTCCATCTGACCAAATCGGCCATGAGAATGCGTCAGACCTCGGAGCCAACTCCGTGTACACCTGGGGTATGACACGACATGCCGACGCCCCCTCCGACCCGTAGGGGGCGTTCGCTCTGTCGGGCGGCCGGCCTAGCCCGCTCGATGCACCACCGCGTCGCACAGCTCCATCAGCGCCGCCTTCGCGTCGCACTCCCGCAGCGGTGCCAGGGCCGCGCGCGCGTCCTGCGCGTAGCGCACGGTGTCCCGGCGGGCCTGCTCCAGCGCGGGGTGCGTGCGCAGGGCCGCCAGCGCCTCCGCGAGCCGGGCGTCGTCCGTGAGGTCGGAGTCGAGCAGCTCGCACAGGGCGATGTCCTCGGCAAGGCCGAGCCGGGCGGCCCGCTCCCGCAGCCGCAGCACGGGCATCGTGGGGATGCCCTCGCGCAGGTCGGTGCCCGGCGTCTTGCCGGACTCGCGGGAGTCGGAGGCGATGTCCAGCACGTCGTCGGCGAGCTGGAAGGCGACACCGAGGCGCTCGCCGTACTGGGTCAGGACGTCCACGACGGTCTCGTCGGCGCCCGACATCATGGCCCCGAAGCGGCACGAGACCGCGACCAGGGAGCCCGTCTTGCCGCCGAGCACGTCGAGGTAGTGCTCGACCGGATCGCGGCCGTCCTGCGGCCCGGCCGTCTCCAGGATCTGGCCGGTGACCAGGCGCTCGAACGCCTCCGACTGCACCCGGACCGCCTCGGGCCCGAGGTCGGCCAGGATGTGCGAGGCGCGCGCGAACAGGAAGTCGCCCGTCAGCACGGCCACCGAGTTGCCCCAGCGGGTGTTGGCGCTGTCGACGCCCCGCCTGACCTCGGCCTCGTCCATGACGTCGTCGTGGTAAAGGGTCGCGAGGTGGGTCAGCTCCACCACTACGGCGGACGGCACCAGGCCCGGCGCATAGGGGTCACCGAACTGGGCGGCGAGCATCACGAGCAACGGCCGAAACCGCTTTCCGCCCGCTCGCACCAGGTGCTGGGCGGCCTCCGTGATGAAGGGGACCTCGCTCTTGGTGGCCTCGAGCAGTCCCTCCTCGACAGCCGTCAATCCGGCCTGGACATCGGCTTCCAGAGCCTGGTCCCGCACGCTCAGCCCGAACGGCCCGACGACGGTCACGAGGGGTCTCCTGTCTGCTGGTGTCTACTGGCGGTCACACGGAATGTCGATAGGTCGCTGCCATCACTCAAGTCAGCGTATCCGGTCACCTTTGGATCACCGATAGCGCCCGCCCCGTCCATGCCGGGCGGTATCGGATCACGGCCGGTATGTTTTCGATCATCTGATAAGAACAAATATCTACCGACTTGTACGGAATCGGCCGCCATTGCGGGACGGGCGCGGGAGCAGCGAATCCCACGGGCTGCCGGTTGAACATGAGTTGAGACTTCTTGCCCCTTTTGCACCCCTTGCACTCCAGTGTGACTTGACCCACTTGTGCTGGTGAACCGGCATGAAACCGGAATGCACTGATCCGCCTTTGCCCGTGCGCGAGTTGAGGCTTGGCGAACGCAAAGGATCAAGTACCTCAAATGCCTCCTACCAAGGTCAATAGGCACCTCATGTGAATTCGCCACTTGTTCCGGACATGTGCTCTCGCATACGTTCCCGGCCTGTCGGGCGGACGCCGAATCCTGCCACCGCCCGTACACCCACCGAGAACCATGGCAGGAGCGGGGGAACCAGGTTGACCGCCGGACCGGGCGTCTTCGGACATACCGGCACGGCTTGGGGTGAAGTCACGCCTTTCGTAGGCGTGGCCGGGCATCTCCCGCCCGAACCCGACAGCTCACCTCGCAGGCGACGGAGAGGAACTTCACCATGTCCGCTGCCGCTCAGCACCGACGTACCCGCACCAGCCGTCTCGTCCGCAAGCTCGCCGTCGCCGGCACCGGGGCCGCCGTACTCGCGCTCCCCCTCATCGGCGCCACCACCGCGTCCGCGGCCACCCCGACCGTGCAGACCGCGACCACGCTCGGCTACTCCAACACCCTCGACGGCTGGATCCGGGCCTCCCTCGCCGTCATGGCGGAGCACGGGATTCCCGGCTCCTACGACGGCATCTACCGCAACGTCATCCGCGAGTCCTCCGGCAACCCCTACGCCATCAACCTCTGGGACTCCAACGCGGTGGCCGGCACGCCCTCCAAGGGCCTGCTCCAGGTGATCGACCCGACCTTCAACGCGTACCACGTGGCCAACACCTCGTGGGACCCGTACGACCCGGTGGCCAACATCACCGCGGCCTGCAACTACGCGGCCCAGCGGTACGGGTCCATCGACAACGTGTTTGGCGCGTACTAGGAACTACGCCGCACGGAACAGTCTTTCGAGGACGACGGCGACGCCGTCGTCCTCGTTCGACAGGGTCACCTCGTCGGCCACGCCCCTGAGTTCGGGGTGGGCGTTGGCCATCGCCACACCACGGGCCGCCCAGTCGAACATGGGGATGTCGTTGGGCATGTCCCCGAAGGCGATCGTCACCTCGGGGCCCAGACCCAGGTGCCGGGCGGCCAGCGCGAGGCCGGTCGCCTTGGTGACGCCGCATGGCTGGAGTTCGACGGTCCCGGGCCCCGACATGGTGACCGTCGCCAGCGAGCTCACCACCGCACGCGCCGTGACCGCCAACTCGTCGTCGGACAGGTAGGGATGGCGCAGCAACACCTTGCTGATCGGCTCGCACCACAGGTCGTCGCGCCTGCCCACCCGTACGGCGGGCAGGGTCGGGTGGGGCATCAGATAGCCGGGCTCGATGAGCGTGAGCCCCTCGACACCGTCCTGGTCCACGGCCGCGTACACCTGCCCGACCTCGGCCTCGATCTTGCCGAGCGCGGTCTCGGCCAGCTCCCGGTCCAGGGTCACCGACCAGAGCAGCCGGTCCGCGCCGGCGTCGTACACCTGCGCGCCCTGTCCGCACACCGCGAGCCCCGTACTGCCGAGGTCGTCGAGCAGGGACCGCACTCTGGGCGCCGGCCGTCCCGTCACGACGAGATGCCGGGCTCCACTCTCCGCCACCTTCGCGAGCGCGGCCAGCGACCGGTCCGAGACGGTGTCGTCGGCGCGGAGCAGCGTGCCGTCCAGGTCGGTGGCGATGAGTGAATATGCGGTGGAGGCGGCCATGATCAGAGAATACGGATGGTTGGCCCCCGCGACTCGACGCGAACCGGACGGCTCCTGCTTTCACATCCGTTGACGGCAGTTCCGGTTCCGGGGGTGCGGCGGCGCGGGACGGCCCGCCGGTATGCGCCACGAGACCGGGCAGGCCGGGCCGGGGCATGTCCGTTGCGGCTCCGCCCTGTTGACGCGGCGGCTGGACAGGGAGCGGTGCGCAACGGCCGGGCCGCCGTGCGCCGCGTCACCATGCCTCGCCTCGCCCCCACCTGCGTCGTGCGGGCGCCCGCCACCGCACCGCGCCTCGGCGGAGCGCTACGCGGAGTCCCGTACCACCAGTTCCGTGGGGAGGATCACTCCGGCCGTGTCCTCGCCCGCGATCTGGGCCAGCAGCATGCGGACCATCTCGGCGCTGATGCGGTCGAAGGGCTGGCGCATGGTGGTGAGGGCGGGGGTGATGGCGGTGGCCGCCGGGGAGTCGTCGAAGCCGCCGACTGCGATGTCCTCCGGGACCGAACGCCCGGCCTGCTGAAGGACGCCCACGACCCCGAGGGCCATGAGGTCCGAGGCGACGAACACCGCGTCCAGGTCCGGGGCCTGGGCCAGCAGTCGGCGGGCCGCCCGTTCACCGCCGCTGCGCCGGAAGTCGCCCTCGACGACGAGCGCCGGGTCGTAGGGCAGGCCCGCCTCGGCGAGGACATCCCGGTAGCCACCGAGGCGGTCGGGGCCGCCCGGCATGTCCAGCGGCCCGGTGACCATGCCGATGCGGCGGCGGCCGCCCGCGAGGAGATGGCGGACCATGTCCTGCGCGCCCTCCCGGTCGGCGGCGGCCACGTAACTGACCTTGGTCCCCCGCCCTATCGGCTTGCCGCAGACCACCAACGGGATCCCCGCGTGGTGCAGTTCGGCCGCGACCGGGTCACCGCTGTGGTTGGAGAGCAGCAGCACCCCGTCGACGTGACCCGAGGTGATGTACCGGGTCAGCCGGCGCCGGTCGTCGTCGCTCTCGGCCAGCATCAGCAGCAGCGGGATGTCGTGCTGGGCGAGCCGCTCGGTGCAACCGCGCAGCAGGATGTTGAAGTTGGGGTCCTCGAAGAACTTCTCCTGCGGCTCGGTCAGCAGGAACGCCACCGAGTCCGACCGGCCCGTACTGAGGCTGCGGGCGTGCCGGTTGACCACGTAGCCGGTCTTCCTGACGGCGGCCTCGACCGCCCGCCGGGCGGCGGGCGAGACGTAGTGGCCGCCGTTCAGGAAGCGGGAGACGGTGCCCCGCGAGACGCCCGCCTCCCGGGCCACGTCGTGGATGGTCGGTGGCTTGCGGCGTCCGTTCGCGCTGGTGGTCATGTTCCTCGTTCGTGAAAGTGGTCCGGGGCCTCAGGCCTTGACCGCGCCGCTCATCAGGTCCAGCGACCAGAACCGCTGGATCACCAGGAAGAGCCCGATCAGCGGCAGGATCGCCAGCAGACATCCGGTGATGACCAGGGTGTAGAGCGCGGGCTGCGAGGCGCCCTGGGCGAGCAGCGTGTACAGGCCGAGAGTGATCGGGAACTTCTCGTCGTCGGCCAACATGACGAAGGGCAGCAGGAAGTTGTTCCAGATGCCGACGAACTGGAAGAGGAACACCGTGATCAGCCCGGGCATCATCATCGGTACGGCGATCCGCGAGAAGATCCTCCACTCGCTGGCGCCGTCCATGCGGGCGGCCTCCATGAGCTCGGCGGGCACGGACGCGGCGGCGTAGATGCGGACCAGGTAGACGCCGTACGGCGACAGGATCGACGGCAGCAGCATCGACCAGTACGAGTCGGCCATGCCGAGCTTCGACAGCAGCAGGTACTGCGGTACGGCCAGCACGATGGACGGCACCAGGACGCCGGCCAGGATCATCTTGAAGACCGCCTCACGGCCGCGGAAGCTGTAGCGGCCGAGCGCGTAGCCGCCGGCGGCGGAGACCGCGGCGGAGAGCAGGGCGCCGAGACCGGCGTAGAAGGCCGAGTTGGCCATCCAGCGCCAGAAGATGCCGTCGCGGTAGGCGGTGAGGTCACTCAGGTTCTGGAAGAGGCCGGTGCCGGGGGCGAGGGTGAAGGTGGAGAAGAGCTCCGACCGGTCCTTGGTCGCCGCGACGACCACCCAGGCGATGGGGATCAGGCAGTACAGCGCGCCGAGGATCAGGACGATCGTGGGCACCCAGGCGGTGCGGCCGCCCTTGGGCCTGGCGGTGAGGGTGAGGGGAGTCATGCCCGGTCCTCCCGGGTGTAGCGGTCGGAGATGCGCAGCAGGGTGAAGGAGAGGACGAACGTGGCCAGGGCCAGGACGACCGCGGTGGCGGAGGCGCCGTAGATGTCGGACTGGAGGAAGGCCTTGTCGTAGATGGCCATCAGCGGGCTCCACGAGCTGGGCAGGCCGTTGGTGAGCGGCTTGAGTGCCATCGGCTCGGTGAAGACCTGGAGGGTGGCGATCACCGAGAAGAAGAAGGTGAGCACCAGGGAGGGCATCACGATCGGGATCTTGATCTTCAGGGCGATGCTCAGATTGGTCGCGCCGTCGATCCTGGCCGCCTCGTAGATGTCCGCCGGGATCGCCCTGAGGGCGGTGTAGATGACGATCATGTTGAAGCCGGTGCCGCCCCAGACCGCGATGTTGGCGAAGGAGAGGTACAGGTTGCCGCCGTCGAACAGGTCAGGCTGCGGGAGGCCGAACTTGTCCAGCAGGTAGTAGAAGGGGCTGACGTCCGGCAGGTACAGGAAGCCCCACATGAGGGCGGCGATGATGCCCGGCACCGCGTACGGCAGGAAGATCATCAGCCGGGCGAAGGGAGCGCTGCGTGCCTTCGGGGTGTCCAGCATCAGCGCGAACAGCAGCGCGAGGCCCAGCATGGTCGGGATGACGATGAGGCCGTATCCGAAGGCGCGCAGCACGCTGTGGCCGAACTCGGAGTCGTTCAGGACGTCGGTGTAGTTGCCGATGCCGTTCCACACCTGCTCGCGGGCGCCCTTGCCGAGGCCGATGCCCTTGACCCGGACCTTGTGCAGGCTCAGCCAGATCGCGTACCCGATGGGCACCACGGTGAAGGCGGCGAACAGGGTCAGGGTGGGCACCAGGAACCAGTACGGTGCGCTGCGGCCACGGCGGCGGGGGCGGCTGGGGCGGACGGACGGGGCGGTGCCGGTGCCGTCCGCCAAGGGCCCGGCCTCGATGAGGTCGGAGCCCTTGAGCGGAGCGCTGGTCATGCCTCGGTCACCTCGAAGCCCTGCTTCTTCATGTCGGCGAAGGTCTTCGACTGCACGGTGGCGAGGGCGGAGTCGAACTGGGTCTCCTTCTTCGCCTTGGTGGCCTTGCCGAAGGCGTCCTGGAAGGTGGTGTAGGCCGTGTTGACGTTGGGGCCCCAGGCCGCGGCGGCGGTGGTCGCGGCGATCTCGCCGGCCGTCGTGTAGAAGTCCGCCTGGTGGGAGAAGAACTCCGGCGTGGTCAGGACGTCCCCGGACTGGCCCTTCGTCGCGGCCGGGTAGATCGCGACCTCCTTGACCAGGGCGGCAAGCGCCTCCGGGTCGGTGTTCAGCCAGGTGGCGAACCTGGCGGCGGCCTCGGCGTGCTTGGAGTCGGTGGAGACACCGGTGGAGGAACCGCCCCAGCTGCCGGTGACGTTCTCGCCCGACTTCCACTGCGGCAGCGGGGCCATGCGCCACTTGCCCTTGGTGTCGGGCGCGGAGGAGACCAGCACCCCGGGCGCCCAGACGGCGGAGACCCAGGCCAGGTGGGTGCCCTTGTTAAGGGCGTTGTTCCAGGCCGGGGTGTACATCGGCTGGTTGTCGATGACGCCCTCCTGCACGAGCCCGCCCCAGAACTCGGCGACCTGCTTGGTGGCGGCGTCGTCGATGCCGACGGTCCACTTGCCGGCCGAGTCGACGGTCCACCACTTGCCGCCGGCCTGCTGGGCGAGGCCCGCGAACAGACCGGGGTCGTTGGCGGAGAAGGTGGTCAAGTAGGCGTCCGGGACGGCCTTCTTGGCGGCGCGGGCGGTCTCGGCGAACTCCGTCCAGGTCTTCGGGACGGTCAGTCCGTGCTTCTTGAAGAGGTCCTCGCGGTAGTAGAACATCAGCGGACCGGAGTCCTGCGGGATCGCGTAGAGCGCGTCCGAGCCGAGGGTGACCATGCCCCACAGGCCCGCGGCGAACTCGGACTTGGTGTCACCGGCGTACTTGGAGATGTCGGCGAGGACGTCGTTGGAGACCAGGGTGGGCAGCGACTGGTACTCGACCTGCATGAGGTCGGGGGCGTTGCCAGCCTTCTTCGCGGTGATCAGCTTGGACAGGATCTCCTGACCGCTGGCCTGCTTGGACACGGTGACCGTGATGTCCGGGTTCTTCTTGTTCCAGATCGCGGCGACCTTCTCCATGTTCGGCGCCCACGACCAGTAGGTCAGCTTGACGGGCCCGCTGCTGTCGCCGGAGTCCTTGTCGTCGCTACCGCCGCAGGCGGCGAGGGTGCTCGTGAGGCCGAGGGCTGTGGCCCCGGCAAGGATGCTGCGCCTGCTGATCTGGCGGCGGTTGATCGACATCTTCATCTCCCCTGACTTGGAACCAGCCGGTCTCGGACATCCGCGTACGCGGCAACCGCCGTGGGGGGAGGTTCTGCGGACGTGACCGAGAAGCTGTGCGCGAGGGCCGCGCGGCTCTGTGATCGTGCACAGTAGAGAATTGTTTCGGCCCCTTGTCAATGGCGGGAGCGTGGGGTTACCTACTTGTTGCCCGCCGATGACAGGGGTGAGGGGAGCTGTGCACGATCACAGAAAATGAGGGTTTTCCTTGGTCGTCCGGCGTTTCGCCGGCTCCCCTCACCCCGTTCCCCGATCCGTCCCCCGGCCCGCCCTCGGGCCTCCCCCCGGCCGCTGAAGTCACCGCAGAGCCGGTGACCCCGTGACCGCCTGTGAAAGGACCCTTTGAGATGCGCAGACGCAGTGTTCTCACCGCTGCCGGAGCGGCCGCGCTGGCCGTTCCCGTACTGGGGGCGGCACCGGCCGTGGCGGCGCCCGCCGCCGCTTCGGCGGGCGGCCGGAACCGGCTGGAGATCCGGGGCATCGACATCTCCTCACTGCCGAAGAACGAGGACCACGGCGCCGTGTACCGCACCGCCGAGGGCCACCGCCAGGACCCGGTGCGCCTCCTGGCGCAGGCCGGCGTCACCCACGCCCGCCTCAAGGTGTGGGTGAACCCGGCCGACGGCTACAACAACAAGGCGCACATCCTGCCGCTGGCCCGCCGCCTCAAGCGGGCCGGGGTCGGCATCTGGATCGACTTCCACTACTCCGACAGCTGGGCCGACCCCGCCCACCAGACCAAGCCGGCCGCCTGGGCGGGCCTGGACGTGGCGGGCCTGACCAGGGCGGCCTACGACCACACGGCGGACGTCCTCGGCGCACTGAAGCGGCAGGGCACCCCCGCTCAGCTGGTGCAGATCGGCAACGAGTTGAACGGCGGCCTGATCTGGCCCGAGGGCAACTGGGAGCACTTCGACAACATGACCGCCTTCCTCAAGGCCGGTCTGAGCGCGGCCCGCGACACCACCCCACGCGTCCGCACGATCCTGCACCTGGCGAACGGCGGCGACAACGGGCTGTACCGCTGGTGGTTCGACAACGTGGTGTCGTACGGCGTCGACTTCGACATCATCGGGCTCTCCTACTACCCCTTCTGGCACGGCCCGATCGCGGACGCGGCCGCCAACATGGCCGACGTGACCGCGCGTTACGGCAAGCCGTGCGTGATCGCCGAGACGGCGTACCCGTTCACGCTGGAGAGCGAGGACGACGTCAACGACATCATGAACAGCCCCTCGCAGCTGACCGAGGGCTATCCGGCGACGCCCGAGGGCCAGGCCGCCTGGGTGCGCACGGTGGCCGACCTCGCCGCCGGTGTGCCGGGCGGGCAGGGTCTCGGCTACTGCTACTGGGAGGGTCTGTGGACCTACCGCGCGGGCGACGGCTGGGACCCGGCGGACCCGTCCTCGGGCAACGCGTGGGAGAACCTGGCGCTGTTCGACTTCCAGGACAGGGCGCTGCCGGGGTTGCGGACGCTGGGGCGGTATCGGTCCTAGCGCGCTGGGTCCGGCGTGCAGCGCGGTACACCCCGCATACGGCAGTCAGCTCCCTCGTGGCCGGGGCCGGGGGGCGGAATCGTGAACGGCACCGAATCCCGCCCATCGCATTCCGCCCATCGCGTCCCGCCCCGAGAAAGGTTGGCCACAGCCATGCGCCGTCGCCGTAGCCGTAGCCTCACCATCGCCACCGCCCTCACCGCCGCCGCCCTCACCGCCGTCCTCGCCACCGGCTGCGACCCGGACGACGTGGACAACTCCCTGGACTGCGTCTCCCACGCCGACACGATCGCGGACAGCGTCAAAGCCATCCACGAGGCCGGCTGGGACGCCGTGAAGGACCCCTCGAAGACCGACGAGTCCATCGCCACGATCGACAAGAACCTCGACGAGATCAACAAGGTCCGGGACGAGTCGGGCGACGGCGAGGTCGACAAGGCCGTCAAGGACCTCGACAAGGCGATCGAGGACTACAACAGATCCATCCTCAACGGGGACACCGACCCCGACTCCGCCAGGATCGACGCGGCGGCCGACCGGCTGAAGGCGGCGTGCACCTCGTGAGGCCGGGCGAGGGGGCCCTCCGGCGCGGGCTCGGGTGACGTCGACGCGGGAGCCGGGCACTGGGTCTCACGGCCGCCGGACGCGCAGGGTCTCGTGGCAGCCAGGGGGCCCGCCCGGACCCGGCGACGTCGGCGCCCTCCGCCCGGAAAGGCCGTCGACGGCCCGCCGGGCAGGGTGTAGGCACGGACCACCCGAGCAGACCAAGCCGTGGGCCGCAGGACAGGCCGTCAGCGCAGACCGCCGGGCGCACCGGACCTCGCAACCGCCAGGGCGGCCCACCGGACACCGTGAGATCGGTGCCCTCCGCCCGGAAAGGCCGTCGGCGTGGTCCGCCGCGCAGGGCGTCAGCACGCACCGCCCGGGCAGGCCAAGCCGTGGGTCGCAGGACAGGCCGTCAGCGCAGACCGCCGGGCGCACCGGAACTCGCAACCGCCGGGGTGGCCCGCCCGGACACCGTGAGATCGGCGCCCTCCGCCCGGAAAGGCGTCGGCGTGGTCCGCCGGGCAAGGTGTTGGCGTGGTCCGCCGCGCAGGGCGTCAGCACGCGCCGCCCGGGCAGGCCAAGCCGTGGGCCGCAGGACAGGCCGTCAGCGCAGACCGCCGGGCGCACCGGACCTCGCAACCGCCAGGGCGGCCCACCGGACACCGTGAGATCGGCGCCGTCCGCCCGGAAAGGCCGTCGACGTGGTCCGCCGGGCAAGGTGTTGGCGTGGTCCGCCGCGCAGGGCGTCAGCACGCACCGCCCGGGCAGGCCAAGCCGTGGGCCGCAGGACAGGCCGTCGACGGGCGACACCGGCCACGACGTCAGCCCGGACCGTCCGGAGGGGCCATCGGCGCAGACCGCCGGACACGGCGTCAGCCCGGACCGCCCGGACACGACGTCACCCCAGCCCCCTGACAGGCCTAACCGTGAGCCCCCGCCAGATGGTGGGCCAGCCTCGGGGAGGCGAACTCCGTGCCGCACACGAAGCGCATCACCGGGCCGTAGGACGCCGCCGCCGGGAGGCCGGTGAAGTAGAGGCCCGGTACGGAGGAGACGTATCCGGCGCCGAGCCTGGGCGTGCCCCGGCTGACCGCGAGGGCGGTGCGCAGTTCGTGTCCGAGGAAGTCCATCGCGGCGAGGTCCACGCGGTAGCCGGTGGCCGCGATGATGTGGTCGGCGGCGAGGCGGTCCATGGTCCCGGCGTCGGTGCGGACCTCCAGGGTCGGATGCCCCTG
Organism: Streptomyces sp. NPDC102270; assembly: GCF_044766405.1. Lineage (NCBI taxonomy): Bacteria > Bacillati > Actinomycetota > Actinomycetes > Kitasatosporales > Streptomycetaceae > Streptomyces > Streptomyces sp. NPDC102270. The sequence goes on from NZ_JBIWLX010000004.1 coordinate 373,505, forward strand.
TGACGTGTCCGCCTTGAGGATGCGGTCCACCTCGGTGACCTGGACCTTGCCCTCGAAGCGGTCGCGCAGCCACCACGCGCCGAGCGGGCCGAGGACCCGTCGGACCAGGTAGTGGCGGGCGCCGGCCGGGAGGCGGCGGTAGGGGTGCGGGTAGTAGGTCAGGGCCCACAGCGACCAGGCCCGGCCGAAGGGCGACTCGGGGCGCAGCCTCGGCTGCTTCCACGGCGGTGCGCCGAAGGCCACGCTGCCGCGTCCACGGGCGACCACCCTGACCCGGACACCCGCCTCCGCCGCGAGGACGGCCGTCTCCAGCGCCGACTGCCCGGCGCCGACGACGATCAGCTCCTTGCCGGCGTAGCGGGTGAGGTCGTGGTGCTGGGAGCTGTGGGAGACCGGGCCGGTGGGCGCCGGTCCGTCGGGCAGGGCGGCGGCCAGTTCCCGGGGCAGGTGGGAGAGCCCGGACAGACCGGTGGCGACGACGACCGCCCGCGCGGTGAACGACTCCCCCGAGTCGAGCTTGAGCTGGAAGTCCCCCCGCTCGCTGCGGTCCACGGACACCACCCGCACCTGTTCCAGCTCGGGCACCAGCTTCTGCTGGAACCACTGGCCGTAGGCGATGAAGGTCTCGACGGGGACGATGTCCTGGTCCGTCACCAGCCGGGGGATCCCCGCCGCGTCGCAGTAGTCGACAAGGGTGTGCCCGGGCTGGGGTGCGTCGAGGTTGGAGGCGGCCGGGGTCGATTTCAGGAGCATGCCCGCGGGCATGTGGTCGCGCCAGCTGACCATGGGGTCGCCGAAGACGCGCACGGGAATGCCGCGCGCCCGCAGATGGGCGGCGGTCGACAGGCCGAAGGGCCCGGCGCCGATGACTGCTACCGGTTGGATCACGAAGTCCCTCCCCAGGACGTCACTTCGTCACTTCGTGGTGGTACGGCTGTTCAACTGGTCGTACTGCCGCGGCGGTTGGCCCGCCACAGCTGATAGAGGTGCCTCGCGCCGGGCCGCACGAAGCGCCCGAGCATGGTGAGGAACGGCAGCGGGTCGTCACCCGCGAACCAGGCCAGCTCGGTCCCGCTGGGCCGCGCCGGCGCGTGCGGCGTCGTATAGCCGCTGCGGCGGTAGGCGAGCAGGGCGGGCAGGTCGATGTTCTCCACGACATAGCGGTGACCGGCCCGCTGTTCCCCCTCCGGAACGGCCCGCCCGGTGAGGTCCAGGTGCATGGCGCGGACGACGTCCACCCCCGACTCGCTCTCGAAGAGCCGGAACTGGGCGCCCATGCGGGGGTTGAAGTCGAGCAGTTTGTACTGACCGTCGCGCCGGTCGAAGCGCAGGTCGAGGTCGATGACGCCGGTGTAGCCGATCTGTTTGACGAAACGTGCGGCGAGGTCCGCGAGTTCCGGGTTGTCGACGACGTACGCGTTGGCCGTCATCCCCGCGTGCGGCGGCCAGGAGCGCACCTTGACGCCGGTGAACAGGGCGAGCGGGGTGGAGTTGGCGTCGAAGTAGGCGTGCACGATCCAGTCCTCGGCCTCCTCTCGCGGCAGGTACTCCTGGAGGATCACCCCGGGCCGCTCGCCCCAGTCACGGGCGAGGGCGAGCAGCCGCTCACGGGTGGTGATGCGCGTGGTGCCGTTCACCGCGGGCCGTCGGCGCCGTACGAACGCCTCGCGGTTCTTGGCCACCATCGGGAAGCGGGCCGTCTCGGCGAAGGCCACGATGTCGTCGTACGACTGCGGGAAGGCGGCCTGCGGGCTCGCGATGCCGTGCTCCGCGCACAGTTCGTGCAGCCCCTGTTTGCTGGCCAGTCGGCGGGTGAGGGCGGGCTCCACGCGCGGGAAGAGGAACCGGCCGAAGAGGTCGCGCTGGTGCTCGGCGATCAGGACCGCCGCCTCCTCGTCGGTCGGTACGAGGACGGCGGGGCGGCCGATGCGGCGCCCGATCCGAATCAGTCCCTCGACCAGCCGGCCGGGGTCCTCGGTGCCGGTCGTCGGCCAGACGAACGCGCGCGTGAGGTATCGGGAGGCGGCCGCGGGCGTGTAACGGTCCTCCGTGATGGCGTACATGGGCACGCCGAGGCGGCCCAGACTGCGGATCGCGCCGACTCCGCCGTGGTGCAGCGGGTAGTCGCCGAACTTGACGATCAGGGCCGGTACCTCACGGTCGGCCTCGAATGGCACACTGCTCGCGCTCCTGGCCACGGTCCCCCCACGCGTCCCCCCACGGACGCGATCCCACCCATCCCGTCCGTGCTCGCAAAGGACGCTAAGCCGGAATGGAAGCCTCCGACCGCCCCTTAACAGGACATTGCTAACTCTTTAGCCACATCGCCAGCCCTTTGGACACTCCCGTGACCGGCGACTCGGCCGTAACGTGTGGCGCGACCACCCGGACCGCAACGTGTGCCCCGACCACCCGGCCGGCACGGCACGCGCGAGAGTGAGGCAGCACCCCATGCCCCCCTTCGTTGGCCCCTTCGACGTGCCCGAGGGCGACCCCTTCGGCCCGCACAACCTTCCCTACGGCGTCTTCTCGCCGTCGGACTCGGCCGAGCGGACCGTCGGCGTCCGGCTCGGCGACCACGTCCTCGACGCGGGCGCGGCCGCCGCGGCCCTCGGCTCCCCGTACGTCTCCCTGCTCGCCCGGCCCTCCCTGGACGCGCTCCTCGCCGCCGGCCGCACGGCCTGGTCGGACGTGCGGCGCGCGCTGACCGCGTGGGTGACGGTGCCGGCGCACCAGGAGGCGATCGCGGGCTTCTTCCACCCGCTGTCCTCGGTCGACCTCCACCTCCCCTTCGAGGTCGCGGACTACGTCGACTTCTACGCCTCCGAGAACCACGCGCGAAACGTCGGCCAGATCTTCCGCCCCGACGCCGCCGACTCCCTGACCCCCAACTGGAAGCACCTGCCGATCGGTTACCACGGTCGCGCGGGCACGGTGGTGGTGTCGGGGACGGATGTCGTACGGCCTTCAGGGCAGCGGAAGGCCCCTGACGACGCGACTCCCGTCTTCGGGCCGTCCGTGCGGCTGGACATCGAGGCGGAGGTCGGCTTCGTGGTCGGGACGCCCTCGGAGCTGGGCCGGCCGGTCGGTCTCGGTGACTTCCGGGAGCACGTCTTCGGGCTGTGCCTGCTCAACGACTGGTCCGCGCGGGACATCCAGGCCTGGGAGTACGTCCCCCTCGGCCCGTTCCTCGGCAAGTCCTTCGCCACCTCGGTGTCGGCGTGGATCACCCCGCTGGACGCGCTGGAGGAGGCCCGGGTGGCGCCGCCGGAGCGGACCCACGAGCTGCTGCCGTATCTGGACGACGCCGCTTCCGACGTGGAGCCGGGCGGCTACGACCTGCGGATCTCCGTCGCGATCAACGGCCACGTGGTGTCGGAGCCGCCGTTTTCCACCATGTACTGGACGGCGGCCCAGCAGTTGGCGCACATGACGGTGAACGGGGCCTCACTCAGGACGGGCGACCTGTACGGCTCGGGCACGGTGAGCGGGCCCTCGGCGACCGAGCGGGGGTCGCTCCTTGAGCTGACCTGGAACGGACGGGACGCGCTGGAACTCCCCGACGGCAAGCGGACGTTCCTCGAGGACGGGGACGTGGTGACGCTGTCGGCGTGGGCTCCCGGTCCCGGCGGGATCCGGGTGGGCCTGGGGGATGTGGTGGGACGGGTGGTGTCCGGGGACGTGTGAGGTGTCGTGTGAGGTGTCCGGAGCTGTTCGAGTCCTGCCGCGGGGCGTCCGCTCACGGCATACTGGCGACGGGCGGCATACGTGGACGACGTGTCGACCGCCCGGCAGCGCCTCACCGCACAGTCCCACCGCACAGCCCCATCTCCCCTGTCTCCGATCAGGATGCGGAGCCCGTGGCATGACACTCTGCCTGCTCCTGCTGAGCACCGTCGCCGTGGCGGCCGCCGTGCCGGTGCCGCGCGCGCTCACCCGGGCCGCGTGGCCCGAACGGGAACCGGTGGTCGGGCTGTGGGTGTGGCAGTGCCTGGTCGCCACGGTGCTGCTGTCCTGCCTGACCGCGCTGGTGCTGGGCGCGGCGGCCGTCTTCCACACGGTCCGCGACCATGTCTTCGCTCCGGCCCCGCCGGCCGTGACCGCGGCCTACGACCTGTCGGCCGCGCCGCTATGGGCGGTCGCCGCGACCCTCCTGCTGGCGGCCGGGGCCGCGTGGACCACGGCGATGCTGGCCCGTGAACTGGTCGAGGCCCGGCGGCGCCGGGGCCTGGCCCGTGAGCATCTGCGCGAGCGCGCGCCGGATCTGCCGGCCGGGCTCGGCGCGGCGACGCGCGGTCCGCTGCTGGTGCTGGAGGACGAGTACCCGGACGCGTGGTGGATGCCGGGGAGTCCGCCGCAGCTGATCGTGACGACCGGTGCGCTGCACCGGCTGACCGATCACCAGCTGGACGCGGTCCTCACCCACGAGCGCGGGCACGCGCGGGCCCGCCACGACTGGCTGCTCCACCTCTCGACGGCACTGGCCACCGGGTTTCCGCGGGTGCCGCTGTTCGCCCACTTCTGCGACCAGACACACCGGCTGGTGGAGCTGGCCGCGGACGACACGGCGTCGCGGCGGTGCGGTCACCTGACGACGGCCCTGGCGCTGATCGAGCTGAACCAGCATCGGGGGGTGCTGTCGTGCGCCTCCAGTCATCGGTTGCTGGGTGAGCGGGTGGACCGGTTGCTGGAGCCTCCGCCGCGGTTGCTGCGCAGGCAGCGGGCGCTGACGTCTGCGACGGCTGCGCTGGTGCCGTTGTTGCCGTTGCTGATCGTTTTTGGGCCCGGGTTGTCTGCGCTGGCGTAAGGGTTGTTTGTCAGCTGCAGGCCGGTGGGGGCTGGGCGCGCAGTTCCCCGCGCCCCTGAGTGGGTTCGCCCTCGCCTGTTGTCTTCCACAGGTGGCACATCTCACCCCACAGCTGTAGAAACCGCAGGTCAGCGGCGAAACCGTCGCTCCGTCAGGTGGCGCAACAATCCGGCAACACTGGTTTTCCTACCGGCTCGGTATGGTTCCAGCCATGCCATCCACCGACCGTATCCGGGACCACGCGGGGCAGGGCGCGACCACCGTCGCCGCCCGCGCCCGGCGCCGGCTGCGTGCGGACCAGGCGCGGCAACTCGCCGATCTCCTGCGCCAGCAGGTCCTCACCGGCGGCTTCGAGAGCGGCACCCTCCCCCACGAGACGACCCTCGCCGCCGACTACGGCGCCTCCCGCAACACGGTCCGCCAAGCCCTGGACCTGCTCCGCGCGGAAGGTCTGGTGGAGCGCCTCCCCGGCGTCGGCACGGTGGTCGTCGGCCAAAAATACCCCCACGGCCTGGACCGTCTGATGGGTCTCGCGGAAACCCTGCGCGAACACGGCACGGTCACCAACGAGGTCCGCACCATGGGCCCCGCCCCCGCTCCGCACCCGGTGGCCCAGCGCCTCCAGGTCGATCCCGGCACCGACGTCCTCTACATAGAGCGTCTGCGCCGCCTGAACGGCCTGCCCCTCTCCCTCGACCTCACCTACATCCCGCTCGACCTCGGCACCGCCCTGCTCGGCGCCGACCTGGAGAACACCGACGTCTTCCGCCTGCTGGAGACGATCACCGGCCAGGGTCTCGGCCACGCCGAGATCACCCTGGAGGCGGTGAACGCGGACGCGCACTCCGCCGCCGTACTGGAGGCTCCCCGCGGCGCGGCCGTCCTGATGCTGGAACGCCTCACGCACCTCGCCGACGGCCGCCCGGTCGACCTGGAGTTCATCCGCTTCCGCGGCGACCGCATCACCATGAGCGGCCTGCTGCACCGCTCCCTCTGACCTCTTTTCCGAGCCGTTTCCTGGAGACAGCCATGCCCTTGGTGCCCCAGCGGGCCGACGTGCCCGTGACCATCGACGAGTCCAAGTGCATCGACGGCTGCACCCTGTGCGTGGACATGTGCCCGCTGGACTCGCTGGCCATCGACAACAGCAGCGGCAAGGCCTACATGCACGTCGACGAGTGCTGGTACTGCGGCCCGTGCGCGGCCCGCTGTCCCACCGGAGCCGTCACGGTCAACATGCCCTATCTGCTCCGGTGAGAGGCCCAGAACTCCCATGAAACGCACACCACTCGCAGCTTTCGCAGCACTCCTCCTGCTCCCCCTCACCGGCTGCGGCGGCAACGCGGCGGCCGGGGACGGCGGCTCCACGGTCACCGTCACCGTCGGCTACCAGTCCAAGACCATCAACACGGTCACCGCCGGTACCCTGCTGCGCTCCCTCGGCTACTTCGAGAAGGAGCTCAACTCCCTGCACGACGGCAAGACCTACAAGGTCGACTGGCAGGACTACGCCACGGGCGCGCCGATCACCGCACAAATGACCGCGGGGAAGATCGACATCGGTTCGATGGGCGACTTCCCGCTCCTCATCAACGCGGCCCGCGGCAAGCAGCTCGGCAAGCCCACCCGCCTGGTCTCGGTCACCGGCTACAACCTCCGCGGCGGCCTCAACACCATCGTCACCTCCCCCGGCTCGAAGCTGGCCTCTCTCGCCGACCTCAAGGGCAAGAAGGTCTCCACCAGCGTCGGCTCCGCCGCCGACGGCACCCTCGTGCGCGCCCTCCAGCGGGCCGGCATCGACCCCGACAAGGGCGTCGAGAAGCTCAACCAGCAGCCCGCGGTGGGCGCTTCGGCCCTGTCGGCGGGCAGCACGGACGCGCTCTCCCAGTTCGTCGCCTGGCCCGGACTGCTCACCTACCAGGGCAAGGCCAAGGCCCTGTACGACGGCGCCGAGCTGAACCTGCCCACCTTCCACGGCGTCACCGCCCGCGAGGACTTCGCCACCAAGCGCCCGGCAGTCCTGGAGGCGTTCCTGAAGGCCCAGGCCGAGGCCACCGACTACCTCAACGACCACCCGGTCGCCGCCGCCGAGTCGGTCGCGAAGGCCACCGGCCTGCCCCCCGAGGTCGTCTACCTCTACAACGGCGCCCACGGCATCGCCACCTTCGACCCGGCGGTCAAACCGCAGCTGGTCTCCGCGCTGAAGCAGGACGTCTCGGTGCTGAAGGCGGCCAAGCTCACCGGTGACATCGACGTGGACTCCTTCGTCGACGACCAGTACGTCAAGAAGGCCCTCGGAGCCGGCTACGCCAAGCGCCTCGCCGCTGCTGCCGCTGCCTCGGCGAGCGAGGTCTGGCCCAAGGGCGCCTCCTCGACCCGGAGCTTCAAGACGCCGGCCGAACTCCTCGCCTACGTCTCCACGCACAAGGACGGCATCCGCGCCGCCTACGTCCCCGACGCCACCACCGGCACCCTCTGGTTCGCCGACAAGGCGGTCTGGGTGGCCGACGGCAACCGACTCCTGCCCTTCGTCGCCCCGGAGACCGCGCGGGCCTACCTCTCGGCGCACGGCGGCGCCCGGGTCGTCACATACGCCGACGCGCTGGAGCAGGCGTCATGAGCCGGCCCCTGCCGAAAGCCGGCCGGTACGCGCTGCGGGTGGCCTCGCTGGGGATCGCCCTCGGCGTGTGGCAACTGCTGACCAGCCTGGACATCGACCTGTGGCTGCGCTTCTCGCAGTTCCCCACGGTCGCCGACGTGGCCCGCGCCTTCGCCGACCGGCTGTCCGGCCCCGACTACTGGACGGACCTCACCGACAGCCTCACCCGCATCCTCACCGGCTTCCTGCTCGCCGCGGTGCTGGGCGTCGCGACGGGCGTGCTCGTGGCACGCTCCCGCCTCGCCGAGGACCTGCTCGGGCCGGTGCTGGAGGTCGTCCGGCCGATCCCCGCGATCGCGCTCGTGCCGGTCGCGATCCTGCTGTTCCCCTCCAACGAGCAGGGCATCGTCTTCATCACCTTCACCGCCGCCTTCTTCCCCGTCCTGGTCTCCACCCGGCACGCGGTCCGCGCGCTGACCCCCGTGTGGGAGGAGGCGGTGCTGACCATGGGCGGCGGCCGGTGGCGGATCCTCGCCTCGGTCGTCCTGCCGGGCGCCCTGCCCGGCATCTTCGGCGGCCTGTCCGTCGGCATCGGCGTCTCGTGGATCTGTGTGATCTCCGCCGAGATGATCTCCGGCCAGTACGGCGTCGGCTACCGCACCTGGCAGGACTACACCGTCGTCAACTACGCGGGCGTCTTCGTCGGCATGGTCACCATCGGCGTCCTCGGCTGGCTGACCTCCACCGCTGTGGAACTGCTGGGGCGCCGGCTGACGCGCTGGCTGCCGCGGACGTCGTACGTCGCCGGGGCCCGGCACAGGACACCGCGCGCCGCGACCCCGCCCGCCCCCCTGCGCGAGGCAGCCGAACCCGAGGCCGAGGAGGCACGCGATGAGCATCTCGTCTGACACCCTCTTCGACACGGCCGGCCAGACCCCGCCCGCCACACGCGGCACCCGCCTCACCCTCCGGGAGGCCACCCTCGGCCGACCGGACGCCCCCGTGGTCACCGGCGTCGACCTGGACATCGCCCCCGGCGAGATCCTCACCGTCGTCGGCTCCTCCGGCTGTGGCAAGTCCACACTGCTGCGCACCCTGTCCGGCCTCCTCCCCCTGCTCTCGGGCGAGGTCGCCCAGGACGGCCGGCCCCTCACCGGCCCCGGTGCCGAACGCGCCCTGGTCTTCCAGGAGGACGCCCTTCTGCCCTGGCGCACCCTGCGCGCCAACGTCGAACTCCCGCTGGCCATCAAGGGCCTGTCGCGCACCGAGCGCCGCGCACAGGCCGAGTCCTGGCTGGAGCGGGTCGGCTTGGCCGACCACGCCCGGCAGTTGCCGCACCGCGTCTCCGGCGGGCAGCGCCAGCGCGCCCAGCTGGCCCGCGCCCTCGCGGGAGCACCCCGCGCCGTCCTCATGGACGAGCCCTTCGGCGCCCTCGACGCCCAGACCCGCGCCGGCATGCAGGACCTGCTGGTGGACGTGCTCCAGGGCACGGGCGCGACCGTCGTCTTCGTCACCCACGACGTGGACGAGGCACTCTTCCTCGGCGACCGCGTGGCGCTCCTCGGAGGCGGCCGCCTGACCGCCGTACGCGAGGTGCCGCGCCCGCGCGACCGTACGGCGCTCGACGATCCCGCGCGCGTGGCGCTGCGGCGCGACGTCCTCTCCTCGCTCGGAACCTGAAAGGCCCCCCGGTGACCACCTCCGTGAACCCGCCCCTGGAGATCCCCGCGCTCACCGACGCCGAGGAACTCACCTGCGACGTCCTCGTCATCGGCGGCGGCACCGCCGGCACCATGGCCGCCCTGACCGCCGCCGAGCACGGCGCGAACGTGCTGCTGCTGGAGAAGGCCCACGTCCGGCACTCCGGCGCCCTCGCCATGGGCATGGACGGCGTCAACAACGCGGTCATCCCCGGCCGCGCCGAACCCGACGACTACGTCGCCGAGATCACCCGCGCCAACGACGGCATCGTCGACCAGTCCACCGTCCGCCAGACCGCCACCCGTGGCTTCGGCATGGTGCAGCGCCTGGAGTCGTACGGCGTGAAGTTCGAGAAGGACGAGCACGGCGACTACGCGGTCCGCCAGGTCCACCGCTCCGGCTCCTACGTGCTGCCGATGCCGGAGGGCAAGGACGTCAAGAAGGTCCTGTACCGGCAGCTTCGGCGGCGCGAGATGCGCGAGCGGATCCGCATCGAGAACCGGGTGATGCCGGTGCGGGTGCTGACGGCTCCCGCGGACGGGCGTGCGGTGGGCGCGGTCGGCTTCAACACGCGTACCGGCGCGTTCGTCACGGTCCGCGCGGGCGCGGTGATCCTGGCGACCGGCGCCTGCGGCCGCCTGGGCCTGCCCGCCTCCGGCTACCTGTACGGCACGTACGAGAACCCGACCAACGCGGGCGACGGCTACGCCATGGCCTACCACGCGGGCGCCGAGCTCACCGGCATCGAGTGCTTCCAGATCAACCCGCTGATCAAGGACTACAACGGCCCCGCCTGCGCCTACGTCGCCAACCCCTTCGGCGGCTACCAGGTCAACCGGCACGGCGAGCGCTTCGTCGACTCCGACTACTGGTCCGGCCAGATGATGGCCGAGTTCGCGGCGGAGGTCGCGTCCGACCGGGGCCCGGTGTACCTGAAGCTGAGCCACCTGCCCGAGGAGTCCATCTCGTCCCTGGAGTCGATCCTGCACTCCACGGAACGGCCCACCCGAGGGACCTTCCACGAGGGCCGCGGCCACGACTACCGCACCCATGACATCGAGATGCACATCTCCGAGATCGGTCTGTGCGGCGGCCACTCGGCCTCCGGCGTCCGCGTCGACGACCACGCCCGGACGACCGTCCCCCGCCTCTACGCAGCCGGCGACCTGGCCTGCGTCCCGCACAACTACATGATCGGCGCCTTCGTCTTCGGCGACCTCGCGGGCGCGGACGCCTCCCAGTACGCGCCGTACGAAGGGCAGTTGCCGCTCGACCAGCTCCGTGAGGCGCACGAACTGATCTACCGCCCGCTGCGCAACCCGGACGGCCCGCCGCAGCCCCAGGTCGAGTACAAGCTGCGCCGCTTCGTGAACGACTACGTGGCCCCGCCGAAGTCCGGCGCCCGTCTCTCGCTGGCCCTGGAGTCCTTCGAGCGGATGCGGGAGGACATCGCCGCGATGGGCGCCCAGACCCCGCACGAGCTGATGCGCTGCGCCGAGGTCTCCTTCATCCGCGACTGCGCCGAGATGGCCGCACGCGCGTCCCTGGCCCGCACGGAGTCCCGCTGGGGTCTCTACCACGACCGTCTCGACCACCCCCATCGCGACGACGCCTCCTGGTTCCACCACCTCGACCTGCACAAGTCCCCCTCCGGTGCGATGGAGTTCACGGCCCGTCCCGTGGCTCCCTATCTGGTTCCGATCGACGAGTTCACCCCGGTCGGCGGCCCCTCCCGGCACATCGGCGAGGTGCACGCCGAGGAGGTGGCGACGGCGGGGGCGCGTGAGCTGGCCCCGGTCGCCGCCGGGCGACTCGGCGGCGCGGACGAGACCGCCGACCGTCCGGGTACCGGCACCGTGACGGACACCCCGGTCTCACCCGCCCCGGTCTCACCCCGTCTGCTCGGCCTCCTCGCCCTCGCCGAGCAGGAACCCGAACTGGCCGCCCTGCGGACCTACTTGTCCGACCCCGACCCCGCCGTGCGCCGTACGGCCGTCAGCGTCCTGACGGAGACCGCGCCGCCGGGGACCGGCCCGGTGCTCGCGGAGTCCCTCACCGACCAGGACCCCGGGGTCCGGGCCGCAGCGGCCGCGTCACTGCGCGAACTCGTCGAGACGCTGCCGCCGGAACCCGCCCTCCGCGAGGGGCTCGCCGCCGCCCTGGCCGAGTCCGACCCGGTCGTCCGTGCCGCCGCCCTGGACGTCCTGCGTGCCCTGCGCCTCGGTGACACGGAGCTCTTCGCCGGGGCCCTCGCCGACGCGGACATCGCCGTCCGCATCGAGGCCGTCCGCGCCCTCGTCTCCGTGGACGCCGCCGGGGAACTCGCCCGCGCCGCTGCCGGCGACCCGTCCCGCGAGGTCCGTGTGACGATCGCCAAGGCGCTGGCGACGGTGTCGGCGGAACGCCCGCTGGACGTCACCCTCGACGCCCTGACCCGTCTCACCGAGGACCCCGACGCCCTGGTCCGGGGGGCCGCTTACGGAGCACTGGGCACCACCGGCTGCCCCGCGCCCCTCGCCGCCCGCGCCGTCACCGCCCTGTCGGCCTCCGCCTGGCAGGTCCGGTCGGGTGCCGCGACGGCACTGTCCGCCGCCGACCCGGACGTGGCCGTCCCCGCCCTCGCCAAGGCCCTCGCCGACCCGAACGCCGATGTCCGCAAGGCGGCCGTCCTCGCCCTGACCCGGCACTCGGCCACCGAGGACGCCCGCGCGGCCCTGGCCACGGCGACGACGGACTCGGACGCGGACGTCAGGGCGTACGCGACACGCGCCTTGTGAGGTGAGGTGGGGTCAGGTGAGGTGGGACGGGGGGCACGTGCCCCTTGTCACGCGACGCAAGGGCCGCGCGCCCCCACCCCCGCACCCTTCGCCGGAGCCCGGCGGCGGCTATATCCAGTCGTCCTCGGGCTCCGGGTCCGCGTCCATCTCGGGCCAGTGATCCTCGCCGGGATCCGCGCCGGGACCCGCCCCCGGATGCGCGTCGCCGGCCTGGCTCGGGATCTTCGCGGCCGCACCGCCGTCGGCCAGCCCGGCGAGCACCTCGATCACGCCCTCCCCGTATGTCACGAGCTTCTTCTCACCGACCCCGCCGACGCTTCCGAGCTGTGCCACGGACGTGGGCCACACCGTGACGATCTCCCTGAGCGTGGCGTCGTGGAAGATGACGTACGCCGGGACGCCCTGCTCACGGGCCTGCTCGGCGCGCCAGGCCCGCAGCGCCTCGAACGCCGGCACCAGTGCCTCGGGCAGCTCGGCCACCACGGCCTTGGCCTTGCCCCGCCCGGACGAGGACGAGGAGCCCGACTTGGCGGTGGCGGGCTTCTTGGGCTCCTTGCGCAGCGGCACCTCGCGCTCCCGCCGCAGCACCGCGCCGCTCGCCTCGGTCAGTACCAGCGTGCCGTAGTCCCCCTCGACCGCGAGCAGCCCCTGGGCCAGCAACTGCCGTACGACACCTCGCCATTCGCCCTCGGAGAGTTCCTCGCCGATGCCGAACACGGACAGCTGGTCGTGGTCGAACTGGATGACCTTGGCGGTGCGCTTGCCGAGCAGGATGTCGACGATCTGCACCGCCCCGAACTTCTGCCCCCGCTCCCGCTGGAGCCGCACGATCGTCGACAGCACCTTCTGGGCCGCGACCGTGCCGTCCCAGGTCTCGGGCGGGGTGAGGCAGGTGTCGCAGTTGCCGCAGCCCATCGGCTCCGGTTCCTGGCCGAAGTAGTTCAGGAGCTGCCCGCGCCTGCACTGCGCGGTCTCGCACAGCGCGAGCATCGACTCCAGGTGGGCGGCGGCCCGGCGCCGGAACGCCTCGTCGCCCTCGCTCGACTGGATCATCTTGCGCTGTTGAATGACGTCATTGAGGCCGTAGGCCATCCAGGCCGTGGACGGCAGTCCGTCCCGCCCCGCGCGGCCCGTCTCCTGGTAGTAGCCCTCGACCGACTTGGGCAGGTCGAGGTGGGCCACGAAGCGGACGTCCGGCTTGTCGATACCCATGCCGAAGGCGATGGTCGCCACCACCACCAGGCCGTCCTCGCGCAGGAAGCGGGACTGGTGGGCGGCGCGGGTGCCGGCGTCCAGGCCCGCGTGGTACGGGACCGCCTCGATGCCGTTGCGGGAGAGGAACTCGGCCGTGGCCTCCACAGACTTGCGGGAGAGGCAGTACACGATGCCCGCGTCGCCCGCGTGCTCCTCGCGCAGGAACGCGAGCAACTGCTTCTTGGGGTCGGCCTTGGGAATGATCCGGTACTGGATGTTGGGCCGGTCGAAGCTCGCCACGAAGTGCCGGGCCGTCGGCATGTTCAGCCGCTGGGTGATCTCGTCGTGCGTGGCACGGGTGGCCGTCGCGGTGAGCGCGATCCGCGGGACGTCGGGCCAGCGCTGGCCGAGCACCGACAGCGTCAGATAGTCGGGGCGGAAGTCGTGGCCCCACTGCGAGACGCAGTGCGCCTCGTCGATGGCGAAGACGGCGATCTTGCCGCGGGAGAGGAGATCCTGGGTGGCGTCGAGGCGCAGCCGCTCCGGTGCCAGGTAGAGCAGGTCCAGCTCGCCGGCCAGGAACTCGGCCTCCACCACGCGGCGCTCGTCGAAGTCCTGCGTGGAGTTCATGAATCCGGCGCGCACGCCGAGCGCCCTGAGCGCGTCCACCTGGTCCTGCATCAGCGCGATGAGCGGTGAGACGACAATGCCCGTGCCGGGTCTGACCAGGGACGGAATCTGGTAGCACAGCGACTTGCCGGCGCCTGTCGGCATGAGGACGACGGCATCCCCGCCGGCCACCACATGCTCGATGACCTCCCCCTGCTCGCCGCGGAAGGCGTCGTATCCGAAGACCCGGTGCAGCGTGGCCAGTGCCTCGCTGTCGCTCGCGTCCGGTGTCCCGGTGATCCCTGGCATCTCGCTGATACCGCCCATCCCGCCCATAGTCCCGTCCCCCGTACGTCGTCCCTCGACCACTGCCTCCACGATAGGGGTCGGCACCGACAGCGTCGGAGTTATCCACAGGCCGGACCGGTGACGGTCCGTGCTCATTCGATCGGCCGATGTCACATGGCGCAGCCGTTCGAGGCGGCACATGCTGCTGGGGCGGGCTGTGAGACCCGTCCTCCCCGCGGACGCGCCTCGCAGCACCCTGTCCCACCTCAAGCGCCTCAAGCGCCTCAAGGAGAACGACCATGGCCCCTCGGCCCCTGAAGGCAGTGCTCACCGTCGCGGCAGCGGCGGCGTTGTCACTGACCGCCGTCCCCGCCCAGGCAGCCGACCCGGACCCGCTCGTCTGGACCGAGCTGGCCAAGACGTACGGGGCCACCGGCCTGTACGCGTATGAGCCTTACGCGGTCGCCGACGGCTTCACCCCCACGTCCTGTGTGCCCGGTGTGGGCTACCGCTACGTCAACGAGGAGAACGTCGGGGCGACCGACCCCGAGACGCCCGCGGCGCTCCTCTACGAGGACAGCCCGTACGGGCGCAGGCTCGTCGCGGTGGAGTGGACCGTGAAGGCCGAGTCGGGTGTCGCCACGCCGACAATGTTCGGCCAGACGTTCCAGGATCCGGTCGGCCTGCCGGACCTGGGCTCCAGCTACACCCTGCACGCCTGGCTCTACAAGACGAACCCCAGCGGTCTCTTCAACTCCACGCACCCCGATGTGACGTGCTCCGCGGACCAGGACCAGGACCAGGACCTCAGCCCGGACCTGGACCTGAACTTGGGCATCTGACCGTACGGGGCGGGCCCCGGCTCCCTCGAAGGGAACCGGGGCCCGCCCCGTACGTGCCGCAGGTCAGCGCACGAACACTCCCGCCTGGTTCGCCAGGTTTAGGAAGTACTGCGGCGCGACACCGAGGACCAGGGTGACCGCCACCCCGACCCCGATCGCCGTCATGGTCAGCGGCGAGGGCACGGCGACCGTCGGTCCCTCCGGGCGCGGCTCGCTGAAGAACATCAGCACGATCACCCGGATGTAGAAGAACGCGGCGATGGCCGACGAGATCACACCGACCACGACGAGCGGCGCCGCGCCGCCCTCCGCCGCCGCCTTGAACACGGCGAACTTCCCGGCGAAGCCGGAGGTCAGCGGGATACCGGCGAAGGCCAGCAGGAACACCGCGAACACGGCGGCCACCAGCGGCGAACGACGGCCCAGCCCCGCCCACTTGGACAGGTGCGTCGCCTCACCACCGGCGTCACGCACCAGCGTGACCACCGCGAACGCGCCGATCGTCACGAACGAGTACGCGGCCAGGTAGAAGAGGACCGACGACACTCCGTCCGGTGTGGTCGCGATGACACCGGCGAGGATGAACCCGGCGTGCGCGATCGACGAGTACGCAAGGAGCCGCTTGATGTCGGTCTGCGTGATCGCGACGATCGCACCGCCGAGCATGGTGACGATCGCGACGGCCCACATGACCGGCCGCCAGTCCCAGCGCAGGCCCGGCAGGACGACGTAGAGGATCCTGAGCAGCGCGCCGAAGGCGGCCACCTTGGTCGCCGCCGCCATGAAACCGGTCACCGGCGTCGGCGCACCCTGGTAGACGTCCGGGGTCCACATGTGGAACGGGACCGCGCCCACCTTGAACAGCAGCCCCATGACGATCATCGCGGCGCCGATCAGCAGCAGCGCGTCGTTGCCCATGGTGTCGGCGAGCGCCGGGTCCACGGTGCTGATCGTGCCGTCGACGACCTTGGCGATGGTGCCGTACGACACCGAGCCCGCGTAGCCGTACAGCAGCGCGATGCCGAACAGGGTGAACGCGGAGGCGAACGAGCCCAGCAGGAAGTACTTGACCGCGGCCTCCTGCGACATGAGCCGCTTGCGGCGGGCCAGCGCGCACAGCAGGTACAGCGGGAGCGAGAACACCTCCAGGGCCACGAACAGCGTCAGCAGGTCGTTGGCGGCCGGGAAGATCAGCATGCCGGCCACGGCGAAGAGCAGCAGCGGGAACACCTCGGTGGTGGTGAACCCGGCCTTCACGGCCGCCTTCTCGCTGTCGCTTCCCGGTACGGAGGCGGCCTGCGCGGCGAACGAGTCGACGCGGTTGCCGTGTGTCTCGGGGTCGAGCCTGCGCTCGGCGAAGGTGAACAGGCCGACCAGGGAGGCCAGCAGGATCGTGCCCTGGAGGAACAGGGCCGGTCCGTCGACGGCGATCGCGCCCATGGCGGCGATGCCCGCCTTGGTGGTGCCGTATCCGTCGGCGGCCAGTGCGACGACCGCCGCGAAGGCGGCACACAGCGCTACGACGGACACGAACAGCTGGGCGTAGTAACGGGACTTGCGCGGAACGAAGGCCTCGACCAGCACTCCGATGATCGCCGCGCCCAGGATGATCAGGGTGGGCGACAATTGCCCGTATTCGATCTTCGGCGCGTCGATCTTCGAGATCGGGTCGGCCGCGGTTGTCCACAGGCTGTGGACGGCTGTCGCAGTCACTTGGCCGCCTCCACCTCGGGCTTGGGGTCCTTCTTGTGTACGTCGGACATGGTCGACTTCACCGCCGGGTTCACGATGTCCGTGACGGGCTTCGGATAGACGCCCAGGAAGATCAGCAGGACGACCAGCGGAGCCACGACCACGAGCTCACGCGCGCGCAGGTCGGGCATCGCGGAGACCTCCGGCTTGACCGGGCCCGTCATCGTCCGCTGGTAGAGGACGAGGGTGTAGAGCGCGGCGAGCACGATGCCGAAGGTGGCGATGATGCCGATCGCCGGGTAGCGCGCGAACGTGCCGACCAGGACCAGGAACTCACTCACGAAGGGTGCGAGCCCGGGCAGGGACAGGGTCGCGAGGCCGCCGATCAGGAAGGTGCCGGCGAGCACCGGGGCGACCTTCTGGACCCCGCCGTAGTCGGCGATGAGCCGCGAGCCGCGCCGCGAGATCAGGAAGCCGGCCACCAGCATCAGCGCGGCCGTCGAGATCCCGTGGTTGACCATGTAGAGCGTCGCGCCGGACTGGCCCTGGCTGGTCATCGCGAAGATGCCCATGATGATGAAGCCGAAGTGCGAGATCGACGCGTACGCCACCAGCCGCTTGATGTCCCGCTGGCCGACCGCGAGCAGCGCCCCGTAGATGATGCTGATCACCGCCAGGACCAGGATCGCGGGCGTCGCCCACTTGCTGGCCTCCGGGAAGAGCTGGAGGCAGAAGCGGAGCATCGCGAAGGTGCCCACCTTGTCGACGACCGCGGTGATGAGCACGGCGACCGGGGCGGTGGCCTCCCCCATCGCATTGGGCAGCCAGGTGTGCAGCGGCCACAGGGGCGCCTTCACCGCGAAGGCGAAGAAGAACCCGAGGAACAGCCAGCGTTCGGTGTTGGTCGCCATGTCGAGCGAACCGTTGGCCCGTGCTTCGGCGATCTCCTGGAGGCTGAAGTTCCCGGCGACCACGTAGAGGCCGATCACCGCGGCCAGCATGATCAGACCGCCGACCAGGTTGTAGAGCAGGAACTTGACCGCGGCGTACGAGCGTTGGGCCGCCGCCTTCTCGTCGGAGCCCGCGTGGGCACGGTCCCCGAAGCCGCCGATGAGGAAGTACATCGGGATGAGCATGGCTTCGAAGAAGATGTAGAACACGAAGACGTCGGTGGCCTCGAAGGAGATGATCACCATCGCCTCGACGGCCAGGATCAGGGCGAAGAAGCCCTGCGTCGGCCGCCACCGCCTGTTTCCGGTCTCCAGCGGGTCGGCGTCGTGCCAGCCCGCGAGGATGATGAACGGGATCAGCAGCGCGGTGAGCGCGAGCAGCGCCACCCCGATGCCGTCCACGCCCACTTCGTACCGGACCCCGAAGTCCGCGATCCAGGCGTGCGATTCGGTGAGCTGGTAGCGGGCGCCGTCCGGGTCGAAGCGGACCAGGACGGCGATCGCGAGGGCGAGTGTGGCCAGCGAGACGAGCAGCGCCAGCCACTTGGCCGCGGTGCGCCGTGGGGCCGGCACGGCGGCCGTGGCGATGGCCCCGATCGCCGGGAGCACCGCCGTCGCTGTCAGGAGAGGAAAGGACATCGGTATCAGACCGCCCTCATCAGCAGGGTCGCGGCGACGAGGATCGCCGCGCCGCCGAACATCGAGACCGCGTACGACCGCGCGTAGCCGTTCTGCAGCTTGCGCATCCGCCCGGAGAGGCCGCCGACCGAGGCCGCCGTGCCGTTGACCACGCCGTCGACCAGGGTGTGGTCGACGTAGACCAGGGAGCGCGTGAGGTGCTCTCCGCCACGGACCAGGACGACGTGGTTGAAGTCGTCCTGGAGCAGGTCGCGGCGGGCGGCCCGGGTGAGCAGCGACCCGCGCGGGGCGACGACCGGGACGGGTTTGCGGCCGTACTGGGCCCAGGCGAGGGCGACGCCGATCAGCAGGCACACCATGGTGGCGCCGGTGACGGTGGCCGCGCTGAGCGGGGAGTCGCCCTCGCTGTGCCCGGTAACCGGCTCCAGCCAGTGCAGGAAGCGGTCGCCGATGCTGAAGAAGCCGCCCGCGAAGACCGATCCGAAGGCCAGCACGATCATCGGGATCGTCATGGACTTGGGGGACTCGTGCGGGTGTGGTTCAGCGTGCTCACCGTGGTGCTCGGCGGCGGGCTCGGCGCTCGGGGCCTCCGGGGAGCGGGTGGGCTGGTTCTTCCAGCGCTCCTCTCCGAAGAACGTCATCAGCATCACGCGCGTCATGTAGAAGGCGGTGATGGCCGCGCCCAGCAGGGCCGCGCCGCCGAGGATCCAGCCCTCGGTGCCGCCCTTGGCGAAGGCCGCCTCGATGATCTTGTCCTTGGAGAAGAATCCCGACAGGCCCGGGAAGCCGATGATGGCCAGGTAGCCGAGGCCGAAGGTGACGAAGGTGATCGGCATGTACGTGCGCAGGCCGCCGTACTTCCGCATGTCGACCTCGTCGTTCATGCCGTGCATGACCGAACCCGCGCCGAGGAAGAGCCCGGCCTTGAAGAAGCCGTGCGTCACCAGGTGCATGATCGCGAAGACGTAGCCGATGGGGCCGAGGCCCGCGGCGAGGACCATGTAGCCGATCTGCGACATCGTCGAGCCCGCGAGGGCCTTCTTGATGTCGTCCTTCGCGCAACCGACGATCGCACCGAACAGGAGCGTGACGGCACCGACGACGGTGACGACCAGCTGGGCGTCGGGGGCGAGGTTGAAGATGTTGGCGGAGCGGACGATCAGGTAGACGCCCGCGGTCACCATGGTCGCCGCGTGGATGAGGGCCGAGACCGGGGTCGGGCCCTCCATCGCGTCCCCGAGCCAGGACTGCAGCGGCACCTGGGCGGACTTGCCGCAGGCGGCGAGCAGCAGCATCAGGGCGATGCCGGTGAGTGTGGCCTCGGAGGCGCCCTCGACGAGCCCGGGCTTCTCGTGGCTGCCGAGGACCGGACCGAAGGCGAAGGTGCCGAACGTCGTGAACATCAGCATGATCGCGATCGACAGGCCCATGTCGCCGACGCGGTTGACCAGGAAGGCCTTCTTCGCCGCGGTGGCCGCGCTGGGCTTGTGCTGCCAGAAGCCGATCAGCAGGTAGGAGGCGAGACCGACGCCCTCCCAGCCGACGTACAGCAGCAGGTAGTTGTCGGCGAGGACGAGCAGGAGCATCGCCGCGAGGAACAGGTTCAGATAGCCGAAGAAGCGGCGGCGCCGCTCGTCGTGCTCCATGTACCCGATCGAGTACAGGTGGATCAGCGAGCCGACGCCCGTGATCAGCAGCACGAACGTCATCGACAGCTGGTCGAGGCGGAAGGCGACGTCCGCCTGGAAGCCCTCGACCGGCACCCAGCTGAACAGGTGCTGGGTGAGCGTGCGGTGCTCGGCGTCCTTGCCGAGCAGGTCGGCGAAGAGGATGGCGCCGAACACGAAGGAGGCGCCGGCGAGGATGGTGCCGATCCAGTGGCCGACGGCGTCCAGCCGCCGGCCGCCGGTGAGCAGGACCGCCGCTCCGAGCAGAGGCGCCGCGATCAGCAGCGCGATCAGATTCTCCACGATTCAGCGACCCCTTACAGCTTCATCAGGCTGGCGTCGTCGACCGAGGCCGAGTGGCGGGAACGGAACAGCGACACGATGATCGCGAGCCCGACCACGACCTCCGCGGCGGCGACGACCATCGTGAAGAAGGCGATGATCTGGCCGTCGAGGTTGCCGTGCATCCGGGAGAAGGCGACGAACGCGAGGTTGCAGGCGTTGAGCATGAGCTCGATGCACATGAACACGACGATGGCGTTGCGCCTGATCAGCACGCCGGTGGCGCCGATCGTGAACAACAGGGCGGCGAGGTAGAGGTAGTTGACGGGGTTCACTTCGACGCCTCCCTCTTGAAGGTGGCCGGTTCGATCTCGGTCCGCTCCAGGCGTTCCTCCGCGCGCTGCTCGAGCGCCTTGAGGTCGCCCAGCGCTTCGGCGGACACGTCCCTGATCTGGCCGCGGTCGCGCAGTGTCTTGCTGACCGTGAGCTCGGACGGGGTGCCGTCGGGCAGCAGGCCCGCGATGTCCACCGCGTTGTGCCGGGCGTAGACACCGGGGGCGGGCAGCGGCGGCACGTGCTTGCCTTCGCGGACGCGCTTCTCGGCCATCTCGCGCTGGGTCAGGGCGCGCTCGGTGCGCTCGCGGTGGGTGAGCACCATGGCGCCGACGGCGGCCGTGATCAGCAGGGCGCCGGTGATTTCGAAGGCGAAGACGTACTTGGTGAAGATGAGGGTCGCCAGGCCCTCCACATTGCCGCCCGCGTTGGCCTGGGCGAGGCCGTTGAACTGCTTGAGGGAGGCGTTGCCGATGCCGGCGAACAGCAGGATGCCGAAGCCGAGCCCGCAGATCAGGGCCAGCCAGCGCTGGCCCTTGATGGTCTCCGTGAGGGAGTCCGCCGCGGTCACGCCGACGAGCATCACCACGAACAGGAACAGCATCATGATCGCGCCGGTGTAGACGACGATCTGGACGACGCCGAGGAAGTAGGCGCCGTTGGCGAGGTAGAACACCGCCAGGATGATCATGGTGCCGGCGAGACAGAGCGCGCTGTGCACGGCCTTCTTCATGAAGACGGTGCACAGGGCGCCGATCACGGCGACGGTGCCGAGGACCCAGAACTGGAAGGCCTCGCCGGTGGAGGTGCCGGCGGCCAGAGTGGCGGTGGCGGCGAGCTGGAGTGGTGCGGTCATCGCCCGATCACCTTCTTCGACGCCGGCTCGTCCTCACCGAAGGTGGAGTCGGCCTCCTGGACCACCTCGCCCTTGGAGACGGCCACCTGGGGCACGGTGCCGGGCGCGGCCTCCGTGACCAGGCCCCGGTAGTAGTCCTGCTCGTCCATGCCGGGGTAGATGGCGTGAGGCGAGTCGACCATGTTCTCTTCGAGGCCGGCGAGCAGCTGCTCCTTGGTGTAGATGAGGTTGGCGCGGCTGGAGTCGGCCAGCTCGAACTCGTTGGTCATCGTCAGCGCGCGTGTGGGGCACGCCTCGATGCACAGCCCGCACAGGATGCAGCGGGCGTAGTTGATCTGGTAGACGCGGCCGTACCGCTCGCCCGGCGAGTAGCGCTCCTCGTCGGTGTTGTCGGCGCCCTCCACATAGATGGCGTCGGCGGGGCAGGCCCAGGCGCACAGCTCGCAGCCGACGCACTTCTCCAGGCCGTCCGGATGGCGGTTGAGCTGGTGCCGTCCGTGGAACCGTGGAGCGGTGGTCTTCTTCTGCTCCGGGTACTGCTCGGTCAGCCGCTTCTTGAACATGGCCTTGAAGGTCACACCGAAGCCGGCCACGGGGTTCATGAAGCCAGGCTTCAACTGCTCGGTCTCCTTCGGCTCCTCAGCCATCGGACGCCTCCTTTCCATCCGTAGAACCACTCAGCGGTCCGTCACTCTGAGTATCGGGCCCGCCACTGACAATCAGCTCCCGCTCCTGGCGCGAGCGGCGCCTGGGCACCGGCGGCAACTCCTGTCCGGGCAGCGGCGGGACGGGGAATCCGCCCGCCATCGGGTCGAATCCGGCCGACTGTTCGGCGGGCTGCGCGGCCGCCTTCGACTTCTCGCGGAACATGTCGGCGACGAAGGAGAGCAGCAGCAGGACCAGGACTCCGCCGCCCACGTAGAGGGCGATGTCGGCGAAGTCGTAGTTCTCGTTGCGCAGGGTCCGCACGGTCGCGACGAGCATCAGCCACACCACGGAGACCGGGATGAGGACCTTCCAGCCGAGCTTCATCAGCTGGTCGTAGCGGACCCGCGGGAGCGTGCCGCGCAGCCAGATGAAGAAGAACAGCAGCAGCTGCACCTTGATCACGAACCAGAGGAGCGGCCACCAGCCGTGGTTGGCGCCCTCCCAGAAGGTGCTGATGGGCCAGGGGGCCCGCCAGCCGCCGAGGAAGAGCGTGGTCGTCACGGCCGAGACCGTCACCATGTTCACGTACTCGGCGAGCATGAACAGCGCGAACTTGATCGACGAGTACTCGGTGTTGAAGCCGCCGACGAGGTCGCCCTCGGACTCCGGCATGTCGAAGGGGGCGCGGTTGGTCTCGCCGACCATGGTGATGACGTAGATGATGAAGGAGACGGGCAGCAGGACGATGTACCAGCGGTCCTGCTGGGCCTCGACGATCGCCGAGGTGGACATCGACCCGGAGTAGAGGAACACCGAGGCGAAGGCGGCGCCCATGGCGATCTCGTACGAGATCATCTGCGCGCAGGAGCGCAAGCCGCCGAGCAGCGGATACGTCGATCCGGAGCTCCAGCCCGCCAGGACGATGCCGTAGATGCCGACCGAGGCGACCGCGAGGATGTAGAGCATCGCGATCGGCAGGTCGGTGAGCTGCATCGCGGTGCGGTGGCCGAAGATCGAGACCTCGTTGTCGGACGGTCCGAAGGGGATCACCGCGATCGCCATGAAGGCCGGGATGGCCGCGACGATCGGCGCGAGGATGTACACCACCTTGTCCGCGCGCTTGACGATGACGTCTTCCTTCAGCATCAGCTTGATGCCGTCGGCGAGCGACTGGAGCATGCCCCAGGGGCCGTGCCGGTTGGGGCCGATGCGCAGCTGCATCCAGGCGACGACCTTGCGCTCCCACACGATGGAGAACAGCACGGTCAGCATCAGGAAGGCGAAGCAGAAGACGGCCTTGATGACGACGAGCCACCAGGGGTCGGTGCCGAACATCGAGAGGTCTTCCGCGGCGAGGTACCGGCTCATGCCTCCACCTCCTTGGGAGCTTCGGCCGCGAGCGTCGCCGGGCCGATGCGGACGAGGGAGCCGGGACGCACCCCGGCGTCGGAGGCGACGCCCCGGCCCGTGGAGTTCAGCGGGAGCCAGACCACGCGGTCGGGCATCGCGGTGATCTGCAGCGGCAGTTCGACGACTCCGGTCTTGCCGGTCACGGCGAGGAGGTCGCCCTCCTTGACGCCCACCTCGGCGGCCGTCGCGGCCGACACACGCGCGCGTGCCGCGTGCCGGGTCCCGGCGAGCGCCTCGTCGCCCTGCTGGAGGAGACCCTGGTCGAGCAGCAGCCGGTGTCCGGCCAGGACGGCCTCGCCGGCGGCGGGCCGCGGCAACTGGGCCGCGGTCCCGAAGGATTCGGTGCCGCGCGGTCCGTCCCAGGGGCCGAGCCGGTCGATCTCCGCGCGCGCGGTGCGCAGATCCGGCAGGCCCAGGTGTACGTCCATGGCGTCGGCCAGCATCTGCAGCACCCGTGCGTCGGTGGGCGCGAGGTGGCGGGTCATCTGGTCGGGCTTGAGGGCGGCCTCGAAGAAGCGCACCCTGCCCTCCCAGTTGAGGAAGGTGCCGGCCTTCTCGGCGACCGCGGCCACCGGCAGGACGACGTCCGCGTGCTCGGTGACCTCACCGGGCCGCAGTTCCAGCGACACCACGAACCCGACCTCCTGGAGCGCTTCACGCGCGCGTGCCGGATCGGGCAGGTCGGCGATCTCGACGCCCGCGACCACCAGGGCCTGGAGTTCGCCGGACAGCGCGGCCTCGACGATCTGACCGGTGTCCCGGCCGTAGCGGTGCGGGAGTTCGGCCACTCCCCAGACCGAGGCGACCTCCTCACGCGCGCGTGGGTCGGTGGCCGGACGCCCGCCCGGCAGCAGCGACGGCAGCGCGCCCGCCTCGACGGCACCGCGCTCTCCGGCCCGCCGCGGGATCCACACCAGCTGCGCGCCGGTCGCGGAGGCGGCCCGTACGGCGGCGGTCAGTCCGCCCTCCACGGCGGCCAGCCGCTCGCCGACGACGATCACCGCGCCCGCGGTGCGCAGCGCCTCGCCGGCCCTGCTGCCGTCACCCTCCAGACCGGCTCCGCCGGCCAGCGCGTCCAGCCACTCGGTCTCGGTGCCGGGGGCGGCGGGCAGCAGTGTGCCGCCCGCCTTCTCCAGACCGCGCGTGGCGTACGTGGCGAGCGAGAAGACCTTCTGACCGTGCTTGCGCCATGCCTTGCGCAGCCTCAGGAAGACGCCGGGCGCCTCCTCCTCGGCCTCGAACCCGACCAGCAGGACCGCCGGTGCCTGCTCCAGAGCGGAGTACGTGACGCCCGTACCGTCGAGGTCACGGCCGCGGCCCGCGACCCGCGCGGCCAGGAAGTCGGCCTCCTCGCTGCTGTGCACGCGTGCGCGGAAGTCGATGTCGTTGGTGTCGAGCGCCACACGCGCGAACTTGCTGTACGCGTAGGCGTCCTCGATGGTGAGGCGGCCGCCGGTGAGGACACCGGCCCGGCCGCGCGAGGCGAGCAGCCCCTGGGCCGCGATCTGGAGCGCCTCCGGCCAGGACGCCGGCACCAGCTCGCCCTCGGGGTTGCGCACCAGCGGGTGCTCCAGCCGGTCCCGCTGCTGCGTGTACCGGAAGGCGAAGCGCCCCTTGTCGCAGATCCACTCCTCGTTGACCTCGGGATCGTTGGCCGCGAGCTTGCGCATGATCTTGCCGCGCCGGTGGTCGGTGCGGGTGGCGCAGCCGCCGGAGCAGTGCTCGCACACGCTCGGGGAGGACACGAGGTCGAAGGGGCGGGAACGGAATCGGTACGCCGCCGAGGTGAGCGCGCCGACCGGGCAGATCTGGATGGTGTTGCCGGAGAAGTACGACTCGAAGGGGTCGCCCTCGCCGGTGCCGACCTGCTGGAGCGCGCCCCGCTCGATCAGTTCGATCATGGGGTCGCCCGCGACCTGGTTGGAGAAGCGGGTGCAGCGGGCGCACAGCACGCACCGCTCGCGGTCGAGCAGCACCTGGGTGGAGATGGGGACGGGCTTCTCGTAGGTCCGCTTCTTGCCCTCGAAGCGGGATTCGGCCTGGCCGTGGGACATCGCCTGGTTCTGCAGGGGGCACTCGCCGCCCTTGTCGCAGACCGGGCAGTCCAGCGGGTGGTTGATGAGGAGGAGCTCCATCACACCGTGCTGGGCCTTCTCGGCGACCGGCGAGGTGAGGTGGGTCTTCACCACCATCCCGTCGGTGCAGGTGATGGTGCAGGAGGCCATCGGCTTGCGCTGGCCCTCGACCTCGACGATGCACTGGCGGCAGGCGCCGGCCGGGTCGAGGAGGGGGTGGTCGCAGAACCGGGGGATCTCGATGCCGAGCTGTTCGGCGGCCCGGATGACCAGAGTGCCCTTGGGCACGCTGATCTCCACGCCGTCGATGGTCAGCGAGACGAGATCCTCCGGCGGGACCGCCGTCTCTCCCCCTCCCGAGGGAGTGCTCGTGGTCACCGTCATGCGTTCACCTCCGTGCGGGAGTCGGCCCAGACCGTGGACTTGGCCGGGTCGAAGGGGCAGCCGCGGCCCGTGATGTGCTGTTCGTACTCCTCGCGGAAGTACTTGAGCGAGGAGAAGATCGGCGAGGCGGCGCCGTCGCCGAGGGCGCAGAACGACTTGCCGTTGATGTTGTCGGCGATGTCATTGAGCTTGTCGAGGTCGGACATCACGCCCTTGCCGGCCTCGATGTCGCGCAGCAACTGCACCAGCCAGTACGTGCCTTCACGGCACGGGGTGCACTTGCCGCAGGACTCGTGGGCGTAGAACTCGGTCCAGCGGGTGACGGCGCGCACGACGCAGGTCGTCTCGTCGAAGCACTGCAGGGCCTTGGTGCCGAGCATCGAGCCGGCGGCGCCGACGCCCTCGTAGTCGAGGGGGACGTCGAGGTGTTCGTCGGTGAACATCGGTGTCGAGGAGCCGCCCGGCGTCCAGAACTTCAGCCGGTGGCCCGGCCGCATCCCGCCGCTCATCTCCAGGAGCTGCCGCAGGGTGACGCCGAGCGGGGCCTCGTACTGGCCGGGGCTGGCGACGTGGCCGCTGAGCGAGTACAGCGTGAAGCCCGGGGACTTCTCGCTGCCCATCGACCTGAACCAGTCTTTCCCCCTTTGGAGAATCGCGGGAACCGAGGCGATCGACTCCACGTTGTTCACAACAGTCGGGCAGGCGTAGAGGCCCGCGACCGCAGGGAAGGGGGGACGGAGCCGCGGTTGGCCACGGCGGCCTTCGAGCGAGTCGAGCAGTGCGGTCTCCTCACCGCAGATGTACGCGCCGGCGCCCGCGTGCACGGTGATGTCGAGATCGAGGCCGCTGCCCAGGATGTTCTGTCCGAGGTAGCCGGCCGCGTAGGCCTCGCTCACGGCCGAGTGCAACCGCCGCAGCACGGGGACGACTTCACCACGCAGATAGATGAAGGCATGCGAAGACCTGATGGCGTAACACGCGATGATCATGCCCTCGATGAGGCTGTGCGGGTTCGCGAAGAGGAGCGGGATGTCCTTGCACGTCCCGGGCTCCGACTCGTCGGCGTTGACAACTAGATAGTGCGGCTTTCCATCTCCCTGCGGAATGAACTGCCATTTCATTCCGGTGGGGAATCCGGCGCCGCCGCGGCCGCGCAGCCCGGAGTCCTTGACGTACGCGATCAGGTCGTCCGGCGACATCGCGAGCGCCTTGCGGAGTCCCTCGTAGCCCTCGTGCCTCTTGTAGACATCCAGCGTCCAGGACTTGTCCTCGTCCCAGAAGGCCGACAGCACGGGTGCGAGCAGCTTCTCCGGGCTGGTGTCTTTCAGTTCGGGTGCCAAGGTCATCACTCCCCCTCCTCGGCGGCGGGCCCGGCCGGGTGGGCCGGGTCGGAGGCCGACGTGTCCTGTGGCGCGTCATGTGAGCTCAGGTGCTCCGACGGGGACGGCTCGTGGGCGCCCCGGTCCTGCGGTGCGCCGTCGCGGCCCTGCGATGCTCCTTCGCGCGGATGGACCACGCGCGCGGGTGCGGCCTCTCCCCTGGCCAGGCGGAGGCCCACCAGCGACGCGGGTCCGGCCCCGCCGCTTGCCTCGACGGCTCCTGGCCGCTCGTCGGGGAAGCCGGCGAGGATCCGCGCGGTCTCCTTGAAGGTGCACAGCGGCGCCCCGCGCGTGGGCTCGACCGGACGCCCCTCGCGCAGGTCGTCGACGAGCCGCTTGGCGGTGGCCGGGGTCTGGTTGTCGAAGAACTCCCAGTTGACCATCACGACCGGCGCGAAGTCGCAGGCCGCGTTGCACTCGATGTGCTCCAGGGTGACCTTGCCGTCGTCGGTGGTCTCGCCGTTGCCGACGCCCAGGTGCTCCTGGAGCTCCGAGAAGATCTCGTCGCCGCCCATCACCGCGCACAGGGTGTTGGTGCAGACCCCCACCTGGTAGTCGCCCGAGGGCTTGCGCCGGTACATGGTGTAGAAGGTGGCCACCGCGGTGACCTCGGCCGTGGTCAGCTCCAGCACGTCCGCGCAGAACTGCATCCCGGTGCGCGTGACGTGCCCCTCCTCCGCCTGCACGAGATGCAGCAACGGCAGGAGCGCCGAGCGGGAGTCCGGGTAGCGGGCGATGATCTCGCGCGCGTCCGTCTCCAGGCGGGCTCGGACGTCGTCCGGGTAAGCGGGTGCGGGCAGTTCGGGCATGCCCAGGCTGACGCCCCGCTCGGAAGAACTGGTGGTCACCGGTCGACGCCTCCCATCACGGGGTCGATGGACGCGACAGCGACGATGACGTCGGCGACCTGGCCGCCCTCGCACATCGCCGCCATGGCCTGAAGGTTGGTGAAGGACGGGTCGCGGAAGTGGACCCGGAAGGGACGGGTGCCGCCGTCGGACACGGCGTGCACCCCGAGCTCGCCCTTGGGCGACTCGACGGCCGCGTACGTCTGTCCCGGCGGGACGCGGAAGCCCTCGGTGACCAGCTTGAAGTGGTGGATCAGGGCCTCCATGGAGGTGCCCATGATCTTCTTGATGTGGTCGAGGGAGTTGCCGAGCCCGTCGGGGCCCAGGGCGAGCTGGGCGGGCCAGGCGATCTTCTTGTCGGCGACCATGACCGGACCGGGCTGGAGCCGGTCCAGGCACTGCTCGACGATCCTGAGCGACTGGCGCATCTCCTCCAGGCGGATCAGGAAGCGGCCGTAGGAGTCACAGGTGTCGGCGGTCGGGATGTCGAACTCGTAGGTCTCGTAGCCGCAGTAGGGCTGTGCCTTGCGCAGGTCGTGCGGCAGGCCGGTGGAGCGCAGGATGGGGCCGGTGGCGCCGAGGGCCATGCAGCCCGCCAGGTCCAGATAGCCGACGTCCTGCATACGGGCCTTGAAGATGGGGTTCCCGGTGGCGAGCTTGTCGTACTCCGGGAGGTTCTTCTTCATCTTCTTCACGAACTCGCGGATGTGGTCCACCGCGCCGGGCGGCAGGTCCTGCGCGAGTCCGCCGGGGCGGATGTACGCGTGGTTCATCCTGAGGCCCGTGATGAGCTCGTAGATGTCGAGAATCATTTCACGATCACGGAATCCGTAGATCATGATCGTGGTGGCACCGAGTTCCATGCCGCCGGTGGCGATGCACACCAGGTGCGAGGAGAGCCGGTTCAGCTCCATCAGGAGCACCCGGATGATCGTGGCCCGGTCGGTGATCTGGTCCTCGATGCCGAGGAGTTTCTCGACGGCGAGGCAGTAGGCGGTCTCGTTGAAGAAGGACGTCAGGTAGTCCATGCGCGTCACGAACGTGGTGCCCTGGGTCCACGTGCGGAACTCGAGGTTCTTCTCGATGCCGGTGTGCAGGTAGCCGATGCCGCAGCGGGCCTCGGTGACCGTCTCGCCGTCGATCTCCAGGATCAGGCGGAGCACCCCGTGGGTGGAGGGGTGCTGGGGCCCCATGTTGACGACGATGCGTTCGTCGTCGGCGCGGGCCGCGGACTGGACGACCTCGTCCCAGTCGCCACCGGTGACCGTGTAGACGGTGCCCTCGGTGGTCTCGCGCGGAGTGGCGTGCTGTGTGCTCATGAGTACGACCTCCGCTGGTCCGGAGCCGGGATCTGGGCGCCCTTGTACTCGACGGGGATGCCGCCGAGGGGATAGTCCTTGCGCTGCGGGTGGCCCTGCCAGTCGTCCGGCATCATGATCCGCGTCAGGGCCGGGTGGCCGTCGAAGACGATCCCGAAGAAGTCGTAGGTCTCGCGCTCGTGCCAGTCGTTGGTCGGATACACCGAGACCAGGGACGGGATGTGCGGGTCGGCGTCCGGCGCGCTGACCTCCAGGCGGAGCAGCCGGTTGTGGGTGATCGAGCGCAGGTGGTAGACGGCGTGCAGTTCGCGGCCCTTGTCGTGGAGGTAGTGGACCCCGCTGACGCCGGTGCAGAGCTCGAAGCGCAGGGCCGGGTCGTCGCGCAGGGTGCGGGCGACGCGCAGCAGGTGCTCGCGCTCGATGTGGAAGGTGATCTCCCCGCGGTCGACGACCGTCCTCTCGATCGCGTTGCCGGGGAGCAGTCCCTGCTCCTCCAGAGCGCCTTCGAGTTCGTCGGCGACCTCGTCGAACCAGCCGCCGTAGGGGCGGGTCGCCGGTCCGGGCAGGCGGATCGAGCGGACCAGGCCGCCGTAGCCGGAGGTGTCGCCGCCGTTGTCGGCGCCGAACATGCCGCGCTGGACGCGGATCTCCTCACCGCCGTCACCGCGCTGGCCGGGGAGGTTGGAGGCGGTGAGGTCCTTCTCCGGGTTCACCCCTTCCCCGGACCTGTTGACGCCGTTGGCGCCGTTCGCGTCGCTCACCGCAGCAGCCCCTTCATCTCGATCGTGGGCAGGGCCTTGAGCGCCGCCTCTTCCGCCTCACGGGCCGCCTCCTCGGCGTTCACGCCGAGCTTGGAGGACTGGATCTTCTGGTGGAGCTTGAGAATCGCGTCCATCAGCATCTCCGGCCGTGGCGGGCAGCCGGGCAGATAGATGTCGACCGGGACGATGTGGTCGACGCCCTGCACGATCGCGTAGTTGTTGAACATGCCGCCCGAGGAGGCGCAGACCCCCATGGAGATGACCCACTTGGGGTTCGGCATCTGGTCGTAGACCTGCCTGAGCACCGGCGCCATCTTCTGGCTGACCCGGCCGGCGACGATCATGAGGTCCGCCTGGCGGGGTGAGCCGCGGAAGACCTCCATGCCGAAGCGGGCCAGGTCGTAGCGTCCGGCGCCGGTGGTCATCATCTCGATGGCACAGCAGGCCAGGCCGAAGGTGGCCGGGAAGACGGACGACTTACGCACCCAGCCCGCGGCCTGCTCGACGGTGGTCAGCAGGAAGCCGCTCGGCAGCTTTTCTTCGAGTCCCATGAGTTAAAGGCCCCTCAGTCCCATTCCAGGCCGCCGCGCCGCCATACGTACGCGTACGCGACGAAGACGGTGAGCACGAAGAGCAGCATCTCCACGAGCCCGAAAACACCCAGGGCGTCGAAGGTGACGGCCCAGGGGTAGAGGAAGACGATCTCGATGTCGAAGACGATGAAGAGCATCGCCGTCAGGTAGTACTTGATGGGGAAGCGCCCGCCGCCGGCCGGCGTGGGGGTCGGCTCGATCCCGCACTCGTAGGCCTCGAGCTTGGCCCGGTTGTACCGCTTCGGACCGATCAGCGTGGCCATGACCACGGAGAAGATCGCAAAGCCTGCCCCGAGGGCTCCCAGTACGAGGATGGGCGCATAAGCGTTCACCGCTCCTCGCTCCTCTCAGTCGGCACTGACTGCTGGCGATGGCATCGGACTCACACCCGACTCATACGTCCCTCCGACCTCCGTCTGTCTCAACGAAGATCGCGAACATGTGAAGCAGGTCACAAGCCCAACTGACCCGCATCTTATGCCTGCCGGTCTGTGATCTGCGACACGGGGTATTGCACAAGCTTTGTGATCTCCACCACCAGACGAAGGATCATGAAGTCGGATCAGCGGTGATCTTCATACGAGAAGCGTCCGAGTGATCACCAGAGGTGACATTTGCGCTTGTCGGCGCAGGTCGGGAAAGGCGTCTCAATATCAAGAGACTTCCGCTGCATGCAAATTGGCGCTGGACGGGGCCGCTTGGTAGGGGGCCGCGTTCACACATCAGAGGGAAGCGCGAGGACGGGTGTGGACGCGTGCACACATTCACGAGCGCCGATCGGCTCCGGACGCAGCGTCCGCCGTAACCGTTGCGTGACCTCCGCCACATGCATGAGAGATCCATAAGAAGGGGGCTTGGCCATCGGCCCCAACGGATGGTAGCCGCGGGGCAATTCGGGCGTAACAGCGAAAGTCCATGATCACAGCCATGATCATCAGAGTCCGCAATGTCCGTTACGGCGTCAATAAAGAGCGGCACACCAGGTATTCGGGCCGCCGATTGAACAACTGTGGCGCAGCACACGTTTCTTGAAGGTATGGAGGAGCCCCTGATACCAGTTGGTCTCATGTCCCACACCGCTCACATACGCAGCCACCGGAAACCCCGCCGCAGCGCGACGACTTCGATCGCCGTGCGCGCCGGAGTCGCCGGTGGTGTGCTCAGCATGGCAGCGGCGGGCGCGTCGGCTTCGGCGTTCGCCGCCGAGTCGACGACGCAGACCCTCGAACTGCCCACCCTGTCGGCCGACCTGGGCAGCCAGGTCGCCGAGTCCGCCGACGCGATGCAGCAGGCTGCCGCCAACTACCAGCTGCAGGCCGAGCGTGACGCGGCCGCCGCAAAGGCCGCGAAGCAGGCCAAGGCGGACCTCGCGGAGGCCAAGAAGAAGGCGGAGGCGAAGAAGAAGGCCGAGGAGGCTCGCAGGGCCGCCGCTGAGGAGGCCGCCTCGCGCAGCTCCCAGCGGGCCACCCTGTCCGCCTCGGCGAGCGCCAGTGTCTCTACGAGCTCGTCCACGGCCACCGGTTCGGCCGCGGCCGTCATCGCCTTCGTGAAGGCACAGGTCGGTGACGCCTACGTCTCCGGCGGCACCGGCCCCAACTCCTGGGACTGCTCCGGCCTCGTGCAGGCGGCGTTCAGCCAGGTCGGCATCGACCTGCCGCGCGTCTCGCAGGACCAGTCGACCGCGGGCACCCAGGTCTCGCTGAGCAACCTCCAGCCGGGCGACATCCTGTACTGGGGCGGCGCGGGCAGCGCGTACCACGTGGCGGTGTACGTCGGTGACGGCATGTTCGTCGGCGCGCAGAACCCCTCGACGGGTGTCGCCGAGAAGCCGCTGTCCTACGACCCGCCGACCGGAGCGGTGCGGGTTCTCTGACCCGGTAGCAGCTTGGCAGGGCCGCAGCCGCTCGGGGGCTGCGGCCCTGCTGGTGCTTCCTCCTCGACCTCCGCGGGTTCACGGCTGTGGCCCGTCTGCTCCCCCGTCCGCTCCTGGGGCTGTTGGATGTGTGCTGTTGTCCGCATCCTCAACACCCACGGGACAGGAGAGACCACCATGCCCAGTGTGTTCGTCCAGGGCAGGCCCACCGACAGCTACCCGCCGCTCGCCCCCGAGGCCCGGCGCGGGCGGGTCCGGCGTATCACCGAGGTCGGCGAGGAGGTGCTGCGCAGGCCGTGCCGGGACGTGACCGAGTTCGGGCCCGATCTCGCCGCGCTGATCGACGACATGTTCCTCACGATGTACATCGCCGAGGGGGCGGGACTCGCCGCGAACCAAGTCGGCGTCGGTCTGCGGCTCTTCGTGTACGACTGCCCGGACGACGACGGTGTCCGGCATGTCGGGCACATCGTCAACCCGGTGCTCGACCCGCTGGACCCCGCCGCGCGCAGGCTGCTGGAGGACAGCGAGGGGTGTCTGTCGGTGCCGGGCGCCGTCATGGACGTACCGCGTCCGGACCGGGCCGTGGTGCGCGGGTTCGACCGGGACGGCGGGCCGCTCGTGATTGAGGGGACCGGGTATTTCGCGCGCTGCCTCGCCCACGAGACCGACCATGTGAACGGACACGTCTATCTGGACCGGCTGTCCAAGCGGGAGCGCGAACAGGCGCTGCGGCAGATGGCGGACCGGCGGGACGAGGTGTTCGCCCGCCGGGCGGCCAACATCGAGGCGCTGAACGGCGCTCAGGGCACGCTCAGCGCCTGAGGGAGTGGACCAGCGCCCACACCGACACCGCGATGAGGATGACGAACACGGGTAGCGCGACCCCTACGTCCATCCCTCCACGGTGCTCCCCTCAAGGGGTGCCCGTCACGCCTTCGGCGCCACTTTGCTCAGCCCGTTGATGATCCGGTCCATCGCGTCGCCGCCCGTGGGGTCGGTGAGGTTGGCGAGCATCTTGAGGGTGAACTTCATGAGCAGCGGGTGGGTCAGGCCGCGCTGGGCCGCGATCTTCATGACCTTCGGGTTGCCGATGAGCTTCACGAAGGCGCGGCCCAGGGTGTAGTAGCCGCCGTAGGTGTCCTTGAGGACCCGCGGGTAGCGCTGCAGGGCGATCTCCCGCTGGGCGGGCGTCGCGCGGGCGTGGGCCTGGACGATGACGTCGGCGGCGATCTGGCCGGACTCCATGGCGTAGGCGATGCCCTCGCCGTTGAAGGGGTTCACCATGCCGCCGGCGTCGCCGACCAGGAGCAGGCCCTTGGTGTAGTGCGGCTGGCGGTTGAAGGCCATCGGCAGGGCGGCACCGCGGATGGGTCCGGTCATGTTCTCCGGCGTGTAGCCCCAGTCCTCCGGCATGGAGGCACACCAGGCCTTCAGCACCTCGCGCCAGTCGAGCTCCTTGAAGGAGTCGGAGGTGTTCAGGACGCCGAGGCCGACGTTGGACGTGCCGTCGCCCATGCCGAAGATCCAGCCGTAGCCGGGCAGCAGCCGGTCCTCGCCGGGGCCGCGGCGGTCCCACAGCTCCAGCCAGGACTCCAGGTAGTCGTCCTCGTGGCGGGGGCTCTCGAAGTACGTCCGTACGGCGACGCCCATCGGGCGGTCCTCGCGGCGGTGCAGGCCCATCGCGAGGGAGAGCCGGGTGGAGTTGCCGTCGGCGGCGACCACGAGGGGGGCGTGGAAGGTGACTTCGCGCTTCTCCTCGCCGAGCTTCGCGTGCACGCCGGTGATGCGGCCCGTGCGGTCGTCGACGATCGGGGCACCGACGTTGCAGCGCTCGTAGAGCCGCGCTCCGGCCTTCTGGGCCTGGCGGGCGAGCTGCTCGTCGAAGTCGTCGCGCTTGCGGACGAGGCCGTAGTCGGGGAAGGAGGCCAGTTCCGGCCAGTCGAGCTGGAGGCGTACGCCGCCGCCGATGATCCTCAGGCCCTTGTTCCGCAGCCAGCCGGCCTCTTCGGAGATGTCGATGCCCATGGCCACGAGCTGTTTGGTGGCACGCGGCGTGAGGCCGTCGCCGCAGACCTTCTCGCGCGGGAACTCGGTCTTCTCCAGCAGGAGCACGTCGAGCCCGGACTTGGCGAGGTGGTACGCGGTCGTGGAGCCTGCCGGCCCCGCGCCGACGACGATGACATCGGCGGTGTTCTCGGACAGGGGCTCGGTCACGGCGGGATCTCCCCAGGCTCGGAATCAAGTTCGGAATCAAGTTCTGAATCCGCGTGCCGACCGGCACTGGACATGGGCAGTCTATTCAGCAGAATTGATCACCCGGCTGAAGGGCTGCCCCAGTGAACCGAGCTCTGCCCGTAGTACGGCTGCGTGTCCCCACCGACGAGGACGCCGTGGCCTGGCACCGGGTCTTCGACGACCCGGACGTCATGGAGTTCCACGGCGGCCGGTCCGCGGAGCTGTACGTCTATGAGGAGCTCACCGCGCGGCAGCGCCGGCACGACGCCGAGCGTGGGTTCTGTCTGTGGACCATGGTTGACGAGGGCGGGCAGGTCATCGGGTTCACCGGTGCCCAGCCCTGGCCGCGGGACTGGGGGCCGACGGGCGAGATCGAGATCGGCTGGCGGCTCGGGCGCACGTACTGGGGCCGGGGGTACGCCACGGCGGCGGCGCAGATGACGCTGGAGCGGCTCAGGGCGGCGGGCGTCCCGGACGTGGTGGCGATGGTCAGACCCGGCAACGAACGGTCGATCGCGGTCGCCGAGCGGCTCGGGATGGAACTGGCGGAGACCTTTCCGCACCCCCGCTTCCAGGAAGAGGCGCTCTGCTTCCGGCTCTCCCTCCAGGCCGGTCACGGAGGGTAGCGGTCTGCTACAGAAAGACATCCGGCACTTCCGGTCGCCGCCGGGCCGGAGTTACCCTGCCAGTACCGCTGGGGGTGACATCTGTGCGCATACCACCCAAAACACCCGAAGTGCGCGTACCGCGACTGGTCGGACTCATGGCCGTCGACGCGCGCGAGACGGCCCAGGCGCAGGGCCTGTTCGTCAGCGCGCCGGACCGCAAGGACTTCCATCTGGCCGTCGTCGACTATGTCGTACGCCAGTACCCGCAGGCCGGTGCGGAGGTGCCGCGGGACTCGGTGGTGTACGTGTGGTTCGACCGCGGCCCGGGTGAGGGCGGCGGGGGCGTCCATGAACCCCGCGTTCCCAGGCCTCCCCGGGGCGGCCTCCAGCGCGAACTGGACGAGCCGGGAGACCCGTACGTGGTCCGCTGCGTGACGGGACTCTGACGAAGGACGAAGGACGAAGGACGAAGGACGGAGAGCGGAGAGCGGAGCGGAGCGCGCCGGGCCGCTCAGCTCTCCTTGACGCCCCGGTGCAGGGCCACGATCCCACCCGTCAGGTTCCGCCACGCCACCTTCGACCAGCCCGCCTTCTGGAGCCGCTCCGCGAGGGCCGGCTGGTTCGGCCAGGCGCGGATGGACTCGGCGAGGTAGACGTAGGCGTCGGGGTTGGAGGAGACCGCGCGGGCGACCGGCGGCAGGGCGCGCATCAGGTACTCGGTGTAGACCGTGCGGAAGGGCGCCCAGGTGGGGTGGGAGAACTCGCAGATGACGACCCGCCCGCCGGGCCTGGTGACCCGGTACATCTCGCGCAGCGCGGCGTCGGTGTCCTGGACGTTGCGCAGTCCGAAGGAGATGGTGACGGCGTCGAAGGTGTCGTCCTTGAAGGGCAGCCGTGTCGCGTCGCCCGCGGTGAACGGCAGCCAGGTGTGCTTGCGCTTGCCGACCTGGAGCATCCCGAGCGAGAAGTCGCAGGGCACGACGTAGGCGCCGGTGCGGGCGAAGGGCAGCGACGAGGTGGCCGTGCCCGCCGCCAGGTCCAGGATCTTCTGGGCGGGGCGGGCGTCGACGGCCCTGGCAACCTCCTTGCGCCACACCCGGTCCTGGCCGAGCGACAGCACGTCGTTGGTCAGGTCGTACCGTTCCGCCACGTCGTCGAACATCGAGGCGACTTCGTGCGGCTGCTTGTTCAGGGAGGCGCGGGTCACGGCCCCATTCTTGCAGCCGCCCTCATGAAGAGGCCCGACGCCCTCCCGGCAGCAGCCGCGGCTTCTTCTTCCCGGCCACGTCCTCCACCCATCCGCACAGCAGCACGAACACCGCGATCAGGATCCACCCGACGCCGAACATGAACCACTGGCTCTCCAGCGGCAGCCACTTCTCGAACGCGGGCACGTTCCAGAACTGGTCGATCAGCGGCACGGCGAGGATCAGCGCGATCTCGTGCCACAGGTAGATCGTCACCGCGCGGGAGTTGAAGACCGTGACGACCCGGTCGGTCCGCCGGAAGTGGGTCAGCCAGGCGAAGTCGATCCCGAACCACGACTTGGCCCACATCAGCAGCATCACGTACCCGGCGGACCAGAAGGCCTGCGCGAGGGGGATGTCGTCGAGGTCGTACGACCCCGTCTCGGCCTGGTGGGTGAAGGCGTACCAGCCGCCGAACCCGATGGCGGCGAGCGAGAGGGCGACGACGGCCACCGGCTTCAGCCGCTCCAGGACCTTGTCCCGGTGGGCGAAGCCGAGGATCCAGCAGAACAGGAAGGTCGCCAGGTCCGTCAGCGCGCTGCCGAGGCGGTTGTCGGGCGGTTCCCGCAGGAACTGGAAGACCATGATCGGGGCCAGGGACAGCAGCAGGACCGGCACCGGGGCCAGCCGGAACACCTTCAGCAGGAGCGGGGACAGCAGCACGAACCACAGGTACGTGCGCAGGTACCAGAGGATCTCCCAGGCCTGCTCCCCCCACGCGTTGCCCGGCGGATCGCCGAGCGGCACGATCCAGTAGACGATCTGCCAGCCCGGCATCCAGTCGTGGACCAGCATCGCGAGGACCACGAAGACGCCCCAGAACCAGAACGGCGGCAGCAGGCGGCGCAGCCGGCTCCTGATGACCGTGGCCGCCGGGCGCTCCAGGGACTTCGCCATGAGCGTCCCGGCCAGGCCGAACATGATCCCCATGGAGGGGAAGACCATGCCGGCCCAGGCCCACCCGAACGTGTGATAGGTGACGACGCGGATCAGGGCGACGGCCCGCAGGGTGTCGAAGTAGCGGTCGCGGCCCGGGGGCCGAGACGGAGGCTTCTCCTCCTCCGCCTCGGCGTCGGTGGGAGCGGCGGGCACCGGTGGCTGCGGCTCCGGCTCCACACCCTGTCCGTAGTAGCCGTGGTCGACGTACTCCTGCGGATACGGCTGCTGCGGCTGCTGCGCGTACGGCTGCGGCTGTGGTTGCGGCTGCTCGACGTACCCCGAGTACCCGTACTCGTAGCCGTACCCCTGCTGCTGATACCCCTGCGGCTGGTACCCCTGCTGCTCCCAGCTCATCAGCCGACCCCCGCCGGTGTGCCGACCTCGCCCGTCCGCTTCAGTTTCTGCCAGCGCAGGCGGCCGCCGGTGAGCGCGGTGATGCAGGAGTGGATGAGGACGAGGTACATCATCTGGCGGTAGGCCAACTGCTGGAGCGGCATCATCAGCAGATAGCGGTACTGCTCCTTGTCCAGCTTGAAGGCGTACGCCGCGCACACGAGCTGGACGCCGAGGACCGCGAGCCACGCGTACAGCGCCGCCCGGAAGTCGACGAAGATCATCGAGTAGGCGGTGAACACGTCGATCAGCGGGGCGAAGACCGGCGTGACGATCTGGAAGAGCACCACCAGCGGCATGCCGACCCGGCCGAAACGGCCCGAGGGCCCCTTGTCGGTGAGGGACTTGCGGTGCTTCCACAGCGCCTGCATGGTGCCGTACGACCACCGGTAGCGCTGCGACCACAGCTGCTTCAGGGAGCCCGGCGCCTCGGTCCACGCGCGTGCGTGCTCCTGGTAGACGACTCGCCGGCCCGCGCGGTGCATCGCGATGGTGATGTCGGTGTCCTCGGCGAGGGTGTCCTCGCTCATGCCGCCGACCTGGAGGACCGCCTCGCGGCGGAACGCGCCGATCGCGCCCGGGATGGTGGGCATGCAGCGCAGCAGGTCGTACATCCGGCGGTCGAGGTTGAAGCCCATCACATACTCGATGTGCTGCCAGGCGCCGATGAGCGTGTTGCGGTTGCCGACCTTGGCGTTGCCGGCGACTGCGCCGACCTCGGGGTCGGCGAAGGGCTGCACCAGCTGGTGCACGGCGTCCGGTTCAAAGACGGTGTCGCCGTCCATCATGATGACGATGTCGTGACTGGCGTTGCGGACACCGTTGTTGAGGGCGGCCGGCTTGCCGGCGTTCTCCTGGCGGATCACCCGCATGTTCGTCATGCCGAGGGCCCTGGCCGCCTCGCGCGAGATCTCGGAGGTGCCGTCCGACGAACCGTCGTCGACGACGATGATCTCGATCGGGTGGGTGCTCTTCGCCAGCGACTGAAGGGTGTTGGCGATGCACTCCTTCTCGTTGTACGCCGGGACGATCACGGTCACCGGCCGGGTGACCGTGGGCCCCCAGCTGAAGCGGCGTTTGTTGCGCAGTCTGTAGTGGCGGCGGGCGAGGATCAGCATCATCCCGAACCGGCCCATGACGGCCACGCCCACGATCACGAGTCCCACCGACAGCGTGGGCACGGTGTACTCGGCGACGGCGACGGCCACGACGAGTGCCTTGCCCTCGTAGAGGGTGGTGCCGGTGGCCTCGCGGTGCGCGGCCTGGAGGCGTCCGGTGCCGTTCCGGTTCCCGCCCTGGAGCTGTCCGCCCGCGGTGCCGGCCGGTGCGTTCGCCTGCTGTCCCGCGCGGGCCGCGGTGTTCTGCGCCTCGATGACCCCGCTGACGGTGGTGAAGGTGTAGCCCTTCGCCCGCATCTGCTCGATGTACTTCGGCAGTGCCGCAACCGTCTGCTCACGGTCGCCGCCGGCGTCGTGCATCAGCACGGCGGCGCCCGAGGTCCCGGACGGCGTGGCCCATTTGACGATCTTCGAGACGCCCGGCTTCTTCCAGTCGTCGCTGTCGGTGTCGACGAAGACGCTGGTGTAGCCCTCCTCGCCGAGCTTCTCGTAGACGGGCCAGCTGTAGTTGTCGATCGCGTCCGTCTCGGAGGAGTACGGCGCCCGGAACAGCGT
The DNA here is from genome assembly GCF_044766405.1 of Streptomyces sp. NPDC102270. Classification (NCBI taxonomy): domain Bacteria; kingdom Bacillati; phylum Actinomycetota; class Actinomycetes; order Kitasatosporales; family Streptomycetaceae; genus Streptomyces; species Streptomyces sp. NPDC102270. Next base: position 413,129 of record NZ_JBIWLX010000004.1, read on the forward strand.
GGTGGTGATGCCGGCCGCGCCCGCGAGGGCGAGCTGCGTCTGGGTCATCTCCCGCCGGATGCGGGCGTCGCTCTGGTAGGAGAGGTCGACGTGGGTGAAGGTGTGGATGCCCACCTCATTGCCCTGGTCGACCATGTCCTTCACGATCCCCGGGTAGCGCGAGACCATCGAGCCGACCAGGAAGAAGGTGGCCGGGACGTCGTACTTCTCCAGGATCTTCAGGACCTGGGGCGTGTACGTCGGGTTCGGGCCGTCGTCGAAGGTGAGCGCGATCGTCTTGGCCGGCACGGAGACAGTGGTGGCCTGGCCGCCCCGGAAGCTGATGATGGGCCCGCCGTTGATGATCTTGTCGGGGACCTTGCTGGAGCTGGCGCCGTCGCGGACCCGCTCGTCGCCGCCGACCTCGGCGCGCAGATAGCCGTCGAGCAGCATCACGCTGGTCAGGCCGAGCAGGAGCAGCAGGGCGAGGATGACCCGCGGTTTCTGCAGCGCCGCGGCCTTGCCCGCTGCCCGCTCGATGCGGGAGGGGGCACGCCGGCGGCCGCGGGAGGGCGTCGTCGTGGTCATGTGGTGGGCCGTTCCGGTCAGTTGGAGGCGGAGGCGGTCGCGGTCGGGGCGGCGCTCGGCGGAGCGCCCGTGGCGGTACCGGCGGGCGGAGCACCGGTGGGCTGGGCCGGCGGGGTGCCGATCCCGCCCTGCGGCCGGGCGCCGCCGGGGCCGGAGTTCAAGGAACCGCCGGGGCCGCCGCCCGCGAAGGGCAGCAGCGTCGTGCTGGAGACACCGATGCCCATGAAGGCCAGGCCCAGCACGACGGCGTAGCCGAGGGACAGGACACCGAGGAGAAGGCCGATCCGGCGCAGCATCTTGGAGCGGCGCCCGGAGTTGTCAACGAACACGGGACCCTCGGCGGACCCGTTACTACCGCGTTTGCGGCGGTGACCGCACATGTCGGCGCGGTTTTCGGTGGCAGGCTCGGAATGCATTCCCCAGACGTTAAGGAGTCTTTATGTGACCGAGTCGGCCGTTCTTGTGAGACGCATATGAGAAACGCCTTAACCTGTCTTTTCCCTGAGAGACTTCGTGAACGCCTGCGCGGGTCGCCATGGAGGCAAGTGCACCGAATGCCCCCTTCCGTTCGCCCGATTAGCCTGATTCAGGCAATGCCGCCCGTGGATCCCCTATGGATCGACTGTCGCTTTGAACACCGGCTCCGCATGAGACGTTCTCTATTTGAATGAGCCTTTGTTTCGAGCCTGAGACGAACATCACGAGAGCGGGTGCATGAACAATGCAGGGTTTCCTGAGGCCGGCCGCCGGGCTCACTTTTCTGTTCGCCCTGGCCGTGACGGGGTGCTCCGCCGAATCGGGCATCGCCTCGGACGCGGAGCCTCCGGAACGGAGCAGCGCGTCACCGTCGGTGTCGGCCACCGAGTCCACGTCGTCGGTCACCGCGTACGCGCCCTATGTCAGCGCTGACGAGGCGTCCGACAACGACTCCGCGGGCTCGCCCTCGGTGTACAACCTCGCCTTCGTGATCGCCGACGGCAGTGGCTGCACACCGTCCTGGAACGGCACGTCGGCTGTCGGCGACTCCTCCGTCGCGTCCCGGATCAGCGCGCTGAAGGAGGACGGGGCGAAGGTGCGGGTCTCCTTCGGCGGCGCGTCCGGCAAGGAGTTGGCCGAGACCTGCTCCAGTGCGGCGAAGCTGGCGGCGGCCTACGGGAAGGCGCTCGACGCCGCTGGATCCTCCCTGGCCGACTTCGACATCGAGGGGGACGCGCTGACCGACTCGGACTCGGTGGACCTGCGGTCCGAGGCGATCGCGTTGCTCCAGCAGGAACGGAGCGGTCTCGCCGTGTCGTTCACGCTTCCCGTGATGCCGTCCGGGCTCGACGACGACAGCGTGGCGTTGCTGCAGTCCGCGAACGACAAGTCGGTTCAGGTGTCGACGGTCAACATCATGACGATGAACTACGGGGAGTCCTACGACGGGGACATGGGGGATTACGCGATCACTTCGGCGAAGGCGGCGCAGGCGCAGTTGAAGGAGGTTTTCGGTACGTCCGACTCCACTGCGTGGCGGGCCATGGCGCTCACGTCGATGATCGGGACGAATGATGTGGACGGGGAGACGTTCACGTTGTCCGACGCGGCTCAGTTGCGGGAGTTCGCCGCGTCGAAGGAAGTGGCGTGGGTGTCTATGTGGTCCACGTTTCGGGATCAGGAGTGTCAGTCGGGGAACGCGGATCAGGATGACGCGTTGACCGATTGCAGTGGGGTTTCTCAGTCGGCGGGGGCGTTTGGGGAGGCGTTGGGCGGTTGAGTTTTGGGTGCGGGCCGGTGGGGGCTTGTCGCGCCCGCGCGGCGGAGCCGCACATCGATACAGCCCCGCGCCCCTGAATGCCCTTACTTACCTGCGCCGGTGTAGCAAGCGGCCCTTGATCACCGTCGCCACGCAGGTTGTCAGGTCCGGAGTTTCGAAGGCGGCGAAGGTCGCCTCCATGCCGGGGAGCAACGGGTTCAGGGGCCCCTCTGTGAAGCTGTCCTCGATCGTCAGGCCCGACCTGTGGACGGCGTCGATCACCGCGGGGCGTCGCAGCGGACCCACCACCGCCACCGTCCCCTGGGCCAGCATTCTCTGTACGCCCCGCCTCGCGCTCGCGCCCCACCTCGCGTCGGTCATGACGAGGGACGCCAGCGCCTCCCCCGTGAGGGGCTCACTGCCCAAGTCCTCTCGCGGGTCCGGATGGTAGGCCTGCTCCAACAGCTCCGGGCCGTGCGGATTCACCAGGCCCGGGGTGAGAACTCCCGGCCAGCGGCGCACCCGTGCCGAAGGATGCGCGGCCGCCAGATCCTCGTACACCGCCACCGCCGCGAGCTGCCGTCCCTCGACCAGTACCGCCCCACCGGGCAGCGACGGCCTTCCGTCGCCCGGGATCAGCAGGTCGGCGGTGTGGATCGTCAGCAAGGCGGGCCTAGTTGGACGCGAGGATCTTCAGCTCGGGATGTGCCGTGCCGCCCTCGATCGCCGTGGAGGAGATGTGGGACACCACGCGCGCGTCGACCGGGTCGTTCGCCGGGTCGTCGTGGACGACGAGGTGTTCGTACGTCGTGGAGCGCTGGGCCGGGACCCGTCCCGCCGTACGGATCATGTCGATCATTTCCTGGAGGTTGGAGCGGTGCTTGGCGCCGGCCGCCGAGACGACGTTCTCCTCCAGCATGATCGAGCCGAGGTCGTCCGCGCCGTAGTGCAGCGTCAGCTGGCCCGCGTCCTGGCCGGTGGTCAGCCAGGAGCCCTGGATGTGGGCGATGTTGTCCATGAAGAGCCGGGCGATCGCGATCATCCGCAGGTACTCGAAGATCGTGGCCTGGGTGCGGCCCTTGAGGTGGTTGTTCATCGGCTGGTACAGGTACGGGATGAACGCGCGGAAGCCGCCCGTGCGGTCCTGTACGTCACGGATCATCCGCAGGTGCTCGATGCGCTCGGCGTTGGTCTCGCCGGTGCCCATGAGCATGGTGGAGGTGGACTCCACGCCCAGGTTGTGCGCCGTCTCCATGATCTCCAGCCAGCGCTCGCCGGACTCCTTGAGCGGGGCGATGGCCTTGCGGGGGCGCTCGGGGAGCAGCTCCGCGCCGGCGCCCGCGAAGGAGTCGAGACCGGCCGCGTGGATGCGCTGGATCGCTTCCTCCACGCTCACCTTGGAGATCCGGGCCATGTGCTCGACCTCGGAGGCGCCCAGCGAGTGGATCACCAGCTGGGGGAACTCCTTCTTGATGGCGGCGAAGTGCTTCTCGTAGTACTCGACGCCGTAGTCGGGGTGGTGGCCGCCCTGGAACATGATCTGGGTGCCGCCGAGTTCGACGGTCTCCGCGCACCGGCGCAGGATGTCGTCCAGGTCGCGGGTCCAGCCCTTGTCCTTGGCCGTGGGCGGGGCGTAGAAGGCGCAGAACTTGCACGCCGTGACGCACACGTTGGTGTAGTTGATGTTCCGCTCGATGATGTACGTCGCGATGTGCTCCGTGCCCGCGTACCGACGGCGGCGCACGGCGTCCGCGGCGGAGCCCAGCGCGTGCAGCGGGGCGTCCCGGTAGAGGTCGAGCGCCTCCTCCGGAGTGATGCGCCCACCCTCTGCGGCACGGTCGAGGACGGACTGAAGGTCGGCCTTCTCGGTCACCGGGGCGTGCCTTTCGTCAAGGATTCGGGCGGTCCCGGCCAGCCTACGCCAGCCCTCCGACATGCAGGATGTCAGGCCGATGTCAGGCCGTGTACGCGCCGATCAGCAGCCCCGCGTACGCCCCCGTGATCAGGAACGGCCCGAACGGGATCGCCGTCTTGCGCCCCGCCCTGCCCGCCAGGACCAGGACACCGCCGTAGAGCGCGCCGAGCAGGAAGCCCGCGAAGGTGCCGAGGAGCACGGTGTCCCAGCCGTACCAGCCCAGGACCGCGCCCGCCCCGAGCGCCAGCTTCACGTCACCGAAGCCCATGCCGCCGGGGTTGATGCGCCACAGCACCCAGTAGCCGGCACCCAGGGCGAGGGCGCCGTACAGGGCGTTCGGCCAGGTCCCGGTGTGCTCGGGTACGAACGAGACGACTCCGAGCAGCGCGAGCGCGGCGGCCGCGAGGGGGAGGGTGAGCGGGTCGGGCAGCCGTCGTACGCGCAGGTCGACGACGGCGAGCAACACGCCCACGGGGGTGAGCAGCAGCCAGACGGCGATCTCCGGGCGGGTGCCGGTGGCGGCGGCGAGGGCGGCGCACAGGAGGGCGGTGAGGGTGGCAAGGAGAGGGCCTCCGGGGCCGTACGACTGCTGTGTGCCGCAGGTCCCGCACCTCGCCCGACCGAGCCAGCCGGCCAACGGGTGTCCGTCGGGGCAGGTGTCGCGCCACGGTTCCTCGGGCGGGACGGAGAAGCGGTACGCGGCGCGCGGCAGCAGTGCGCCCGTCACCGCTCCCCACAGCGCGGCCAGGACGGCGAGCAGCTGCGTCACCGTCCGACCTTCGACATCCGGGCCTCGGGGTATCCCTCGGCCTCGCTCTCCGAGGTGTACTTGAGGTCGTCGCCCACTCTGGCGAGGCGGACCGTGTGGGCGGTGGGGTTGCAGCCGGCGTGGTTGTCCCCGGCGCCCACGGCGGTGGTGACGAGCTCCGTGTCCGTGACCTTCTTCAGGGTGAGGACGTCGGTGCAGACCGCGCCGATCGCGTCGGTCTGCCGCAGCCGGCCCAACTCCTCGCCGAGGCCCACCTTCTTGACAGTGATCCGGAAGGTCCCCATCGGCAGACTGCCGCCGAGACCCGTGCCCTGGCCCTCCCAGGTGCCGAGATAGCGGGCGGGGACCTCGGAAGGACCGCCCGACGCCTCGCTCGACGCCCCGCTCGACGGCGACGGGGAGACCGAGGACGGCGACGGCTTGGAGGCCGACGGCACCGAGCTCGGCGCCGAGGAGTACGCGTCGTTGCCGGGCCCGGAGCTCGCCGAGTCGTCATCGCCCCGCCCCGGCAGCAGGTCGAACACGAACACCGACCCCACGGTCACCGCGGCCAGCGCACCCGCGACGGCGAGCGCCACGGTGCAACTCAGCCGACGACCGCGTCCGTTCTCGCCGGAGGCCGAGGTAGCGGCCACGGAGACGGAGAGCTTGCCGGGGCCGGAACCGGGTTCGGGTTCGGGCCGTCGGTCGGAGGGCACCACCGTCTCGGGCGTGACCGGAAACGCCGGGGGCCCGGCCGCGTCAGCCGGAGGCGCCCCCGCAGAGACCGCCGGCATCACCGGCGGCGGCCCGAACGCACCCACCGAAGGACTGCTGAACCCCACCGGCCCCGACGCCTGCTCCCCCGTCCGCTCCCCCACCGCCTCGAGATTCAGCAGCTGTACGGCACTGCGCCCCACCTGCTCCACCAGCGCACCCGGCAACCATCCCGCCGCCACCAGCCGTGCCGCGCCCTGCGGAGCCAGCCGCCGGGCCACCTCGCCCGGAGTGGGCCGCTCCTGCGCCGACTTGGCCAGGCAGGTCTCCACGACGTCCCGCAACTCGCCGCCCAGTGATCCGAGTTCGGGCTCCTCGTGGACGACCTTGTAGAGCAGGGAGGCCGAGGAGTCCCCGGGGAAGGGCGGTGCCCCCGTGGCCGCGTACGCCAGGACCGCGCCCAGGGAGAAGACGTCCGCCGCGCCCGACACCCCCTTGCTGAGGATCTGTTCCGGGGACATGTAGCCGGGGGAGCCGATCGAGACTCCCGTCGACGTCAGCGATGCCGTGCCGTCCGTGGCGCGCGCGATGCCGAAGTCGATCAGCAGCGGGCCGTCGACGGTGAGCAGGACGTTGGAGGGTTTCACGTCCCGGTGGACGAGCCCCAGGGAGTGCACGGCCGCGAGCGCCTCGGCGAGGCCCGCGCCCAGCACGCGTACCGAATGCTCGGGCAGCGGGCCCCCGTCGGTGACCGCCGCGGCCAGGGAGGGGCCCGCCGCGTACCCGGTGGCGACCCAGGGCACCGCGGCCTCCGGGTCCGCGTCGAGGACCGGCGCGGTCCAGGCCCCGCCCACTCTGCGCGCGGCGTCCACCTCACGCCGGAAGCGGGCGCGGAACTCCTCGTCGAGCGCGAAGTGCGGGTGCACGATCTTGACCGCGACCGTGCGGCCCCCGGCACTGCGGCCGAGGTAGACCCGGCCCATGCCGCCGGAGCCCAGTCGGCCGAGCAGCCGGTAGGGACCCACGGCGGTGGGCTCGTCGACTCCCAGCGGCTGCATGCTGCCTCCCCCATAGCCCCAGAAGGTTCAGATGCACATTAGGGCTGAAGCAGTTCCACCTTCACGTCCGCGGGGAAACCCGTCGTCGGCCCGACCCTTCGCGCGAACTCGGCGACCGCCGCCAACTGCGGTTCACCGAACCGGAAGTCCAGCGTCGTGAAGTACTTCTCCAGGACCTGTTCGTCGAAGGACTCCCAGCGGGCCGCCTGTTCCGCGACCTTGCCGACCTCCTCCAGGGAGAGGTTCCGGGAGGCGAGGAAGGCCTCGTGGACCTTGCGGGTGATGACCGGCTCGCGTTCGAGATAGTCCCGGCGGGCCGCCCACACCGCGAAGACGAACGGCAGCCCCGTCCACTCCTTCCAGAGCGAGCCGAGGTCGTGCACCTGAAGGCCGTAGCGGGGGCCGTCGAGGAGGTTGGCCCGCAGCGCCGCGTCGCCGATGAGGACGGCCGCCTCCGCCTCCTGCATCATCAGGCTGAGGTCGGGCGGGCAGGTGTAGTAGTCGGGCTGGACGCCGTAGCGCTCGGCGAGGAGGAGTTGGGCGAGGCGGACGGAGGTGCGCGAGGTCGACCCGAGGGCCACCCTGGCGCCGTCCAGCTCGTCCAGCGGGACCTGCGAGACGATGACGCAGGACATGACCGGGCCGTCGCAGCCGACGGCGATGTCGGGGAAGGCGACCAGGTCGTCCGCGTTCTTGAGGAACTCGACGAGGGTGATGGGTGCGATGTCGAGATCTCCCTGCACCAGCTTCTCGCTGAGCTTCTCCGGGGTGTCCTTCGTGAGCTCGAAGTCGAGAAGAGTGCCCGTCCTCGCGAGCCCCCAGTACAGGGGCAGGCAGTTCAGGAACTGGATGTGGCCGACGCGCGGCCGGGTGCGAGAATTGTCCACATCGCGACACTAGCCCCCTTGCAGTAGGCTTCGGAGTTCGACCCCGAGGTCAACCTCTCCTCGATCTTCAAACATCCGGGTGACGTGATCTTGGCCTCTATTGCTTTCGGCTGCCCGCGTGCTAGGCTCGCCGCAAGTTGCAGTTTGGTTTCCCTTGCAGTACAGAGCCTGCGGAGCATGTAACCGCAGGCTCTAGTCGTATTCAGAAGAATGCAGTTGTGCGGCACTGTTTTCACACTTGCAGGTTCTGGAGCAGGGCAACCCTTTTGGGCCCAAGGAGGGCTTATGGCTACCGGAACCGTGAAGTGGTTCAACGCCGAAAAGGGCTTTGGCTTCATCGCCCAGGAGGGCGGCGGCCCCGACGTCTTCGTCCACTACTCCGCGATCAACGCGAGCGGCTTCCGTTCGCTGGAGGAGAACCAGCAGGTCTCCTTCGACGTGACCCAGGGCCCCAAGGGCCCGCAGGCGGAGAACGTCACCCCCGTCTGATCCCGTCTCACAGGCGCTCCAGCCTCTGATCCGGACCTGAATGCAGTACCCAAGGAGCCCCGCGCCGCACGGCAGCGGGGCTCCTGCCTTTGCTTTTACGTGTGCTGCATGACCAGCACGAATGTCGTGCCGGGGGTGAGCGCCTCGTACGCATGGGCCACGTCCCCCCGGTACGTCATGTAGTCGCCGGGCTCCAGCTCGACCTCCTCCCCCACCGGTCCGGCCTTCACTCTCCCCGCGCCCACGATCAGATGCTCCACAGTCCCCGGAATGTGCGGCTCCGATTCTCGTACGGCCCCGGGTTCGGCCTGCAGGTGGTAGATGTCGCGCCGCGCCCCGGGCGGGCTCGCGGAGAGCAGGGTGGCCGCGAACTCGGCCTTTTCCGAGGCCACGGTCGGCCCCTGTCCGGCCCTGATCACCTGCACGGACGGCGCCGGCGGCTCCACCAGTGCGCTGAACGGCACGCCGAGCGCCACCCCCAGCGCCCACAGCGTCTCCACGCTCGGGTTTCCGCCCGCCGTCTCCAGCTGGGACAGCGTGGACTTCGCGATGCCGGCCCGCTTGGCCAGCTCGGAGAGGGAGAGGCCGGCGCGGGTGCGCTCGCGACGCAGGGAGGCGGCGATCCAGTCCAGGGGGAGCCGGGGCGGCGGGCTGTCGGACATGCTGTTCGCTCCATCGGTACGATCGTTCGCCTTGACGAACAGGGCGGCTACCGTCCAGTGTAGTGAACATGCGTACGGCACAGCGAACAGCCTTGGTCCGTGACAGTGCGCTCGTGTGGCTCGCGAGCGGGGTCGTGGGCGTCTCCTTCGGCGCCATCGCCGTCACCGGCGGCCTGCCGGTGTGGGTGCCGGTGGTGATGTCCCTCGTCGTGTACGCGGGCTCCGCCCAGTTCAGCGCGGTCGGCGTGCTGCTGGCCGGGGGCGGTCCGGTCGCCGCGGCTGCCACCGGCCTGCTGCTCAACACCCGTACGGCGGCCTTCAGCCTCGCCGTCGCCGACCTCCTCGGCCCGGGCAGACTCGCCCGCTTCCTCGGCGCGCACCTGGTCACCGACGAGACGGTCGCCTTCGCTCTGGCCCAGCCGGATCCGGCGCGGCGCCGGGCGGCGTTCTGGGTCTCCGGGCTCGGCCTGTTCGCCGTATGGAACGTGACCGTCCTGCTGGGCGCGCTGGCCGGCGGCGCCCTGGGCGACACCGGCGCCTACGGCCTGGACGCGGCGTTCCCGGCCGTCCTCGTCGCCCTGGTGCTGCCGGTCCTGCGCGGGGACGGCGCCGTACGGCGGTCCGCGCTGCTCGGCGCCGCCCTGGCCCTGGCGGTCACCCCCGCGGTCCCGGCGGGAGTGCCGGTGCTGGTGGCACTGGCCGGCCTGGTCGTCCACGGCGGCAGGAGGCCGGTGTGAGCGCGACGGTCGTCATGATCCTGGCGCTGGCGGTGGGGACGTACGCCTTCCGGCTGGTCGGGCCGGTGCTGCACGGGCGGGTCGACATCCCGCCGCGGGTCCAGGAACTGCTGTCGGCCGGGGCGATCGTCCTGCTGGTGGCGTTGCTGGCGACGGGTGCGCTGACGGAGGGCGGCGGGTTCGCGGGGTGGGCGCGGCCGGCCGGGGTGCTGGTGGGGGCCGTGCTGGCGTGGCGCAGGGCGCCGTTCGTGGTGGTGGTGCTGGGGGCGGCGGCCACAACTGCCGTACTGCGGGCGGCCGGTGTGGGGTGAGTGTCAGTGGGGGCCGCTAGGGTGCCCGGCCATGACCGACACCGACTTCGTGACCGCCACCCGCACCTTCTACGACAGCGTCGCGGAGGACTACGCCGCCCAGTTCCGGGACGGGCTCGCCGAAGCACCCCTGGACCGGGCGGTGATCGCCGGGTTCGCCGAACTCGTGGGCAACGGCGGGACGGTGGCCGACCTGGGCTGCGGGCCCGGGCGGCTCACCGGACACCTGGCCTCCCTCGGGCTGTCCGTCTTCGGGCTCGACCTGTCGGAGTCGATGCTGGCCATCGCCCGCCGGGAGAACCCGGGGCTGCGGTTCGAGCGGGGCTCGATGCTGGAACTGGATCTTCCCGACGGGTCGCTCGCCGGTGCGGTGTCCTGGTACTCGTCCATCCACACCCCGGTGGACGAACTCCCGCGCCTGTTCGCCGAGTTCCACCGCGTGCTGGCGCCGGGCGGGCACCTCCTCGTCGGCTTCCAGGCCGGCGACCAGGACCGGCACCACGACCGGCCCTGGGGGCGCCCCGTCGCGCTCACCTTCCTGAGGCGGCAGCCGGAGCAGATCATCGAGTTGCTCCGGGCGGCCGGGTTCACGCTCGTCTCGCGGACAGTGCGCGAACCCGGCCCCGAGGAGGTGTCACAGCAGGCGGCTCTGATCGCCCGCCGCGACTGACGCTCAGCCCACCGTGCAGGAGTACGGGATCCCGGTCAGCTCGGAGCCCATGACGCCCGAGAAGGCCGAGTCGGAGTCGACGTAGACCGTTCCGTGGACGACCGTGCCGACGGAGGCGGTCGGGGTCATCGCGGGCCCGATCGTCGAGCCCGCGCCCGCGTAACTGTGGGCCGGGACGACGCGAGCACCACGGCCCTGCACGGTCGTCAAAGGCGGACGGGGCCGGTCGGCGACGTGATCGTGGCCTGCCCCGGTCAGGCGCTGTCGGCTGTCGACGCCGGCGATAAGGTTCCGGAGCCCCTTCAGCGCTCTCTCAACGACTTCAAGAGTTTTATATAGGCACTGTTGAGCCGAGCGCCTTTGTCCATGTAGGCAGCCCCGACCATCTCGCCTTCCCGGAGGTACGCGACGAGAACTCCCTGGTCCAGTTGATCCAGATCCCCGCAGAGGATCTTCATCGAATCCGCCGCCTTCGGGTTGCCGGCGATCTGGATACGCAGTCCGAGTACTTCCGTGGACATGCTGGGGAAGTACTTGATCCGAGAGGCCACCGAGCCGTAACCCAAGGCCGACGCCAGAGACCTGCCCGCAAGATCACCGGTGTCGATGGCATTCTTCCAGAATTCCATGCGCGTCAGCCTCCCGGCCGCCCACGGGTCCGGATAACGAGCAATATCACCGGCCGCGAACACATTGCCCCACGGTGTCACGCGCATATGTTCATCGACACGCACCCCGTCGGACAGATCCAGGCCGTTTCCATGCAACCATTCCACATTGGGAACACTTCCGATCGCCTCGATGAAGAGGGATCGATCGGATGACGGCTCCGGATTCGACGGTTTCGCATCACAGAGCAGTTCCCTTGCGGAATCGCCCGTCAGAAACGTGATGCCATGCTGAACGAGCCAGTCGCGAAGCGCCACCGAAACACACTCACCCAGGATGCTCTCGAAAGGCCCGCGACGCAGCGCTTCCAGCATGAGGACGTCACGACCGTACTCCCTGGCCAGCGAAGCAAGCTCGCAAGCAACGAATCCGGCTCCTACTATCGTGACCTTTTCGTCGGCTTGGAGCCGCTGGTGCATGTATCGCGCATCGTCCAAACAGCGCAGGGTTCGATGCGTATGAAGCTCGCAGTCCCCGTTGCTCCGGACCGAGGTTCGCGGGCGTACACCCGCAGCGATCACCAGACCGTCGTACCCGAATGTTTCACCTGAACTCAGACGCAGAACACCGTGACGCAGGTCCGCAGCCTCGACTCTGGTGCCGAGGCGCCAGGTCAGAGCGTCGTTCCGGTCTCCATGCACCTTCACGTCCTCGGCGATCGTCATTTCGAGCGCATCCGTCACGGGATACCGCTTCTTCGTCAGACCTGGCCGGTTGTAGGTACGGTGAGTCTCGTCTCCGAAGATGACGATCCTGGCGTCGACCTTGCATTTGAGCATCGCGTTGGCCGCTCGCAGCCCGGCTATACCAGAGCCGACTATGCCGATAAGCGGTCGCCCATCAGCCACCGGCATCACGATTTCAGCAGGATCGCTTGCAGGGGGCATGAGTCGACAGCATCCTCGATGTCGCCGATGTTCTCGTCATCGAAAGCTTCCTGGTATTGAAGCTCACCATTGGCGTCGAGCTCGAAGTTGGTCGGGGCCGAGATCGCGCACTGCCCGTGATTCTGGCACTTGACCCTGTCGACAAAAATCTTCATGGTCCCTGGCCTTCCCTCGCTCATCCCTTTCGCCGGTCCACTCCCCGGCGATCACGACCCTAAGATCCCCCGCGCCGGGAAGGAAGAAATGACGGGTGGCCTGAAGCGGTCCTGGCCTGTTCAGGCCCCTACCGGGCGGTTCAGCGGCCGGCCCCGCGCGACCCTCGCTCCGCGCCGGGTTTCCTCAACTGGCCGACGGGCACCCGAGTTTGACCTTGGAGGGCCTGCGGGATCCCCGAGTCACGTAGAACCACCTGGGCAGGTTCTCGTATGCTTGCACTGCAGGAGGCAACCGGCTGAGGTGGTTTTCATGGCGGTGGTGCATTTTCCCGAGTTCCGTACAGGCAAGGTGCTGGCGACCTGCTTCACGGGGACCCTGTCGGAGCGTTACGGCGAGGCGCTGGAACGCATTCCTGTGCCATCCCGGCTCGCGGACTGGCTGGCAGGCAACGGACTCGCCGTCGACTCCTGCAGCCAGGCCCAGCTCGACCACGCCCGGGAGCTGCGGGAATCAATCCACGTGGCTGCGACCGCCGTCGCGAACCAGGACCCGCTGCCCTCTCCATCTGTCCAAGTGATCAATGACTGCAGTGCTCACGGCCTGGCCTCGGCGATCTTGACGCCGGGGGGCAGCCGGGAGTGGCGGCTGGGTTCTGCTTCTGTGGAAGACGCGCTCAGCGTGATCGCCGCCGATGCGATCAGCCTCCTCGCGGGAGAACGAGAGGGAATGATCTCGTTGTGTGCCTCGCCGACGTGCCGAGCCGCGTTCGTCGACACCAGCCGCGGCCACACCCGCAGATGGTGCGATATGAACACGTGTGGGAATCGTGAAAAAAAGGCACGCTTCCTCGCCAACAAGCGCAACAAGTCGACCCGCGCCGACTGACCGTCCTGTCCGATCGCCGGTCACCGTCAATTCACTGTATCGACACTCTCGCGCTCCGTAGCCTCACTGCCGCACGCTGCTTAAAAAGGGGGAATCGCATGTTCGACGTTCTGGGAATGGACGCCACGGCCGAGGTGGTCTACCGCGAGATGCTGGCGCACCCGCAGGACGGGGTGGCCGACCTGACGCGCCGGCTCCATCTGACCGAGCAGACGGTACTGACAGCGCTCGACACGCTCAGCGAACTGGCCCTGATACGGAGTTCCGCCGAAGACCCCCAGAATTTTCACGCGGTCGCCCCGCACCTGGCCGCAGACATTCTGCTGGCAAGGCAACGGGCCGAGCTCGCCGCGCAACAGAAACGTGTGCAGGAGGCTCAGGCCGCCGCCGTACGTCTCAAATCGGAGTTCACCCAGGACAGGGATGAGTTACTTCGCCTGAACGGGGTCGACTGCGTCCGCGACTACCTGGCGACTCTGTACGACAGGGTCGAGGACGAGTTATTGACGTTCGCTCCGGGCGGAGCCCAGACGGCGGCCAATGTGCGCAGTTCGCGGCCGCTCGCCGAGAGCCTGCTCAAGCGTGGTGTGCGGATGCGCACCGTCTATCTGGACAGCGCCCGCAGTGACCCTGTCACGGTGGCGCACGCGGAGTGGCTGGCCACGCTCGGCGGGCGAATACGGACCGTCCCCTCCTTACCGAACCGCATGATCATCTGCGACCGGAGGATCGCCGTGGTCGCCGCTGACTGTGATGACACCGCTGCCGGAGCGGTGGTTCTGCAGACGCCAGGAGTGGTCTCGTCGCTGTACGCCCTGTTCGATTGTGCCTGGCAGTCCGCCCGGCCGCTGGGCGCGACCGCCTCACCCGCGGATACGCAGAGGCTGAGTGCGCAGCAGTCGGAAGTGCTGCGGCTGTTGTCCCAAGGGCACACCGACGAATCCGTCGCGGCGCGATTGGGAGTGTCCGCTCGCACGGCACGCCGCATCGCCACGAAACTCATGGACCACCTCGGCGCCCGAAGCCGCTTCCAGGCCGGTGTTCACGCGGTCGCGAGGGGGCTCATCCGGCCATGACGGCGCGTACAGTCGCTGTTCGACCAGCAGTCAAGAGGTCGACGAGCCGAACAGGACAGCTGCCTCATGTACCTCGTCCATCTCGCTGTCTCCCCTCCAGGCGATGTCCCCCTGCCCGCTGAGATCAGGCAGATGCTGGAGACCACCGCTCCGGACGTCCTTGAACACGTCAGCGTGCACCTCCAGTCACGACCTCACCCTGTCATCGGTCTCTTCCTCCGCGTCGCGTCTCTGAACGAGGCCGAGTCGACCGCGGAGCAAATCTGGTTGCGCGCAGCCGCCGCGTGCCCTCAGCTGGCTGACTGGCGCCTGCGACGCGCTGAAGCGCCGCTCATGCACTACGAGTTGGATTGAGACCCGTCGCACCCGCGGCCGTGCCGTCTGTGTGGATGCCTTTGACGGCCTTTGCGACCGCTCTTTTTCATAAGTTTGATTCAGCATGCACGGGGAATATAGCGATCGCTGACAACTCATTCGGCCCATACCAATCCGTCCGACGTCCTGAATAGGACAGGACCGATTCAGTCCACCCGTCAGCACTTCCTTTGTCGCGCAAGAGCTCGCAGAATCGTTCTTACTGGAAAACGAACCGGTAAGGGAGGCGAGCGATGAAAGAGCGTACATCCACCCCAGGCAGCTCGTTCGACGACGGCGGATGGCAGTGATTGCATGGCCACCTCGAACGACCGCATTCAGGGTAATTCCATGGCGGCACTCGCCGAGGAGTTCGGCACCCCGCTGTTCGTCTACGACGCGGACGTCCTGGAAGACACGTATCGCAGACTGCGCGGCGTGCTCCCCGCCAGTGTCGATGTTTTCTACTCACTCAAAGCCAACCCGAACGTCAGTGTCTGCGCACTGCTGAACTCTTTCGGTGCCGGCGCCGAGGTCTCCTCCTATGCCGAACTGGTCACCACTCTGCGCGCCGGGGTCGCGCCCGAGGACATCATCTTTCTCGGTCCCGGCAAGGACGAGCGAGAACTCACCGCGTGCATCGAAGCCGGAATCCACGCGATCGTCTGCGAATCGCTGGACGAACTCGACCTGCTGGACTCGCTGCTGGCAACCGCCGACCGCCACGAGTTCCCGGTGCTCCTGCGAGTAAACCCTGCCTTCGGCAGCAAGGGGTCAGGACTGGCCATGGGCGGCAAGCCCCGCCAGTTCGGCATCGACGAAGCCCAACTGCGTGACTCCAAGCACCGCCTCGCGGCCCTGCGCCACATCCGGGTGAAGGGGGTGCACGCCTACATGGGGACGCGGTTCCTGAACCACGCAGACCTGGTCCACAACACCCGGCAGATCCTCGCCACCGCGGAGGATCTGTCCGGACGACTCGGCTTCCCCCTGGAGACCGTGGACTTCGGCGGCGGGCTCGGCGTCGCCTACTTCGAGAACGAGGAGGACTTGGACCTCGCCGCGCTGGGAACCGGACTGGCGGACGTTCTCTCCTCCTTCTCCGCGCGCAACCCGCACTGCCGGATGATCATGGAGCTGGGCCGGTTCCTGACGGCCACGGCCGGCACTTACCTCATCCGGGCCCGCTATGTGAAGAACTCCATGGGAGAGAGCTTCGTGGTCGCCGACGGCGGCACCAACCACCACATGGCCGCCGTCGGTGTCGGAAGCTTCGTCAAGCGCAACTTCCCGATCCGCCACGTGGGGAACCGGGCTGCCGGAGCGCTGCGGCCCTACAGCGTGACCGGGCCGCTGTGCACACCCAACGACGTCCTCGCCAAGAAGGTCCGGCTTCCGGAGGTGCGCCCGGGGGATCTGCTGGCAGTGGAGCGGTCCGGGGCCTACGGGCCCACCGCCTCACCCGGACTCTTCCTCAGTCACGGTTTTCCGGCCGAGGTGATGGTGCACGGCGGGCGGGCCCATCTGATCCGGGCGCGCGACACCACAGACGATCTGCTGGCCAAGCAGCACCTCGTCGACTTCCGCACAGCGTCCGTATGAGCACCGCGGCAGACCGGGACGTCCGGGTCGGGGTGGATGTCCTCGACTGCTCGGAACTGCGCCGCCTGGTCGAGCGCCCCTGGTTCCTGCGCTTCAGCTTCGCCCCGGAGGAACTGGTCCATGCCGAGACCCTCGGTGGCGCTCGGCGCCTGGAGTTCCTCGCCGGCCGTTTCGCCGCCAAGGAGGCCGTCCTCAAGGTCTTGGGGCTGGGCTTCCTCCAGGGCGTGGCGCCGCGGGAGATATGCGTGGAGCACACACCGCACGGTGCCCCCGTCGTCCGCTTCCGCGGGAGAGCCGCCCACCTGGCCCCGCCCGCCGTCTCCGTGTCCATCACCCACAAACAGAGCGTCGTGGCCGCGGTCGCCATCGGTGTCCCCGACGCCGGCGACGCGGCGGCCGGGAACGAACGAACAGCATCCACAGAGTTGAAGGAGCCTGACGCCATGTCACCGCCCAGCACCAACACGACAGCCCCCGCCCAGCAGAGTGCCCGCGGTGAACAGACCTCGCAGACAACGGCCTTCCTGCGCGTACGAGTCGGCCAGGAAGAAGCCCACTACGGAGGTGACCTGGTGGACGGCGCCCGCGTCCTGCGACTGTTCGGCGATCTGGTCACCGAGATCACCATCCGCACCGACGGCGACGAAGGGCTGCTGGCGCAATACAGCGATGTCCGCTTCGCCGCCCCCGTGAAGCCCGGCGACTACATCGAGGCACGCGGGCGACTGGTACGACAGACCAGGCTTCGCCGGGTCGTCGAACTCGAGGCGTACAAAGTCCTCAGCGCCCACGCAGGAGCGGGAGAGAGCGCCGCCGCAGTACTCGAGGCCCCCCAGCTCGTCTGCTCCGCCACCGCCACCACTGTCGTCCCTTACCGCAGGACGGACACGGCGAGCGCCCTCAACCCCGTTGCCGAGGAGACCTGATGGCCCGCACAGCGCAGTTGCTGCACGAACTGCTGGAGGAGGCCGCTGACCGCAGCCCTCGATCTGCCGCCCTGAGTTCGCAGAGCCACAGCCTGACCTACGCAGAACTCGCCGCCGCCACCACCAGGACGGCCGCACTCCTGCAGCGCGAAGGACTGCGGCGCGGCGACCGGATCGTCGTCACCGCGGCCGACGGGATCGGCATCGCCGTCCTGCTCTACGCGGCCTCCCGCCTGGGCGCCGTCTTCAGCGTGCTGCACGAACAGGTACGCGGCGGCCCTCTGGAACATGTGCTGCGGGACTGCGAACCCAAGCTGCTGGTCTCCGAGGATCCCGATGCGGGACGTACCGCCGCCGAACACGGCGTGCGTTTCCTCGGGCTCGACGAGCTCGTCCGGACCGCGCTCGATGCGGGCACCGACGTGTCGCTCACCCCCAGTGGCCAGAGCGCCCTGACCGTGGACCCGGTCAGCCTGATCTACACCTCGGGTACCACCTCGCTGCCCAAGGCCGTGGTCAGCACGCACCAGCAGGTGCTCTTCGCCGTCTCCGCGATCCAGGAGTGCCTGCGGTATCGCAGCGACGACGTCGTGTACTGCCCGCTGCCGCTCTCCTTCGACTACGGCCTCTACCAGGTCTACCTCGCGGCACTGAGCGGCGCCCGACTGCACCTGGGCACGGTCGCCGAGGTCGGTCCCCCGCTGCTGCGCAGCCTGGAGGAGGCCGGGGCGACCGTGCTGCCCGCCGTGCCCTCCATCGCCGATCGGCTCGCCTGGCTGCTCCGCCGCAGCAGCGGCGGACCGAGCCGACTGCGGTTGCTCACCAACACCGGAGCGGCCCTGTCCGAAACCACGATGTCCGCGCTGCGCGCCGCACTGCCCCAGCTGAGGATCCAGGTCATGTACGGCCTCACGGAGTGCAAGCGCACGGCGATCATGCCGCCGGACGGAGACCTCGACCATCCGGGCTCCTGCGGACTGCCGCTGCCGGGCACCGAGGTCTTCGTCATCGACGACGACGGGAACCGGCTGCCTCCCGGACAGATCGGCCAGTTCGTCGTGCGCGGCCCGAACGTCATGGCGGGCTACTGGAAACGCCCCGAGCTGACCGCCGAGCGCTTCCCTCGTGCGGAGGGACTCTTCCCCGAGCTGCGCACCGGTGACTACGGCCGGCTGGACAAGGAGGGCTACCTCTACTTCTCCGGCCGCCGGGACGACCTGTACAAGGAGCGCGGATTCCGTCTCAGCGCCACCGAGGTGGAAGCCGCCGCGACCCGCGTCGACGGCGTGACCTCGGCCGCCGTGCTGCCGCCCGAGGGCAGGCGGGGCGCGCTCCTCGCGGTGGTCGCCGACATCACCGCGGACGAGGTGCGCGAGGGCATGCGCGACCACATCGAGCCCTTCAAGATCCCGCGGCGCTGCGTCCGACTCGACGCCCTGCCCACCAACGGCAACGGCAAGGTCGACCGCAAGAAGCTGGCTGCCCTGATCGAACAGGACTCGGCCACCCCGGTCACCGCCCAGGCCCCGCGGGCCGGCCTCGCCCACTGATCCTCTTCCCACCCGACCGCAGCAACTCCTCACTCCACCAAAGGACATGACCATGGATCGCCAGAACGTCGTCACCGCCCTCGAGACCGCCCTCACCGACGTCCTCGAGCGTCCCGTCACCGGCCTCACCGGCGACGTGAAGCTCTTCGACGACCTGCACCTCGACTCGACCACCATGCTCGAGATGCTGATGGCCCTGGAGAACTCCATCGGTCTGGTCGTCGACCCGGAGGACCTGGACGCGGACGACTTCGTCTCGGTGGACACCTTCACCGACTTCGTCCTCCGCACTCGGCTCGAGCAGGTCTCGGCATGACGCTCATCCAGCCCGACCTGAGCGTCTTCACGACCGTGGAGTCGGAGGTACGCAGCTACTGCCGCATCTGGCCCACCGTGTTCGACCGGGCGCAGGGCAGCAGGCTGTACGACGACGACGGGCACGAGTACCTGGATTTCTTCGCCGGCGCCGGATCCCTCAACTACGGCCACAACAACCCGGTGTTGAAGCGCGCCCTGCTCGACTACCTGGAGCGCGACGGCGTCATCCACGGGCTGGACATGTCGACCACGGCCAAGCGCTCGTTCCTCGAGTTCTTCCAGAACATGATCCTGCGCCCGCGGGACCTGCCCTACAAGGTCATGTTCCCGGGACCGACCGGCACCAACGCCGTCGAGGCCGCCCTCAAGCTGGCGCGCAAGGTCAAGGGGCGCGAGACGGTCGTCTCCTTCACCAACGCCTTCCACGGTATGTCGCTCGGCTCCCTGGCAGTGACCGGCAACGCCTTCAAACGGGCCGGCGCCGGCGTACCGCTCGTGCACAGCACTCCCATGCCCTTCGACCACTACATGGGCGGGAAGACGCCCGACTTCCTGTGGTTCGAGCAGTTGCTCCGGGACCAGGGCTCGGGGCTGGACAAGCCGGCCGCGGTGATCGTGGAGACGATCCAGGGCGAGGGTGGCATCAACGTGGCCCGCCCGCAGTGGTTGCGGGGCCTCGCCCGGCTCTGCCGGCAGCACGACATGCTGTTGATCGTCGACGACATCCAGATGGGCTGCGGCCGCACCGGGGCGTTCTTCTCCTTCGAAGAGGCCGGGATCACCCCGGACATCGTCACCGTCTCCAAATCCATCAGCGGCTACGGACTGCCCATGTCCCTGTGCCTGTTCCGACCGGAGCTGGACGTCTGGGAGCCTGGTGAACACAACGGCACGTTCCGCGGCAACAATCCGGCCTTCGTCACCGGAACCGCCGTTCTCAACACCTACTGGGCCGACGACAGGCTGAAGCAGCAGACCCTGGCCCACGGCCGGACCATCGAAGCCGCGCTGCGCGACACCGCCGCGCAGCACAGCGGATCCGCCTATCGCGGCCGCGGGATGGTATGGGGCCTGGAGCTGTCCGACCCCGGGCACGCCGGCCGCGCCGCACGCCGGGCCTTCGAACTCGGACTGCTCATGGAGACCTCCGGAGCACAGGGCCAGGTCGTCAAGCTGCTGCCCCCGCTGACCATCACCAGCGACGAACTCGACCAAGGGCTGCGCATCGTACGGCGCGCCGTCGACGAAACGGTATGACGAAGAGGAAGGCGGTCTGACCATGACAATCGGCACTACCCCCTCGGCCGACGCGGACCAGAACACCGTCGCGAACAAAAAGGCGGCCTTCCGGGCACCGGTGCCCGAGGACGGCCCAGCGGTGTGGAAACTGGTCGAGAACACCCCCGGCCTGGACTCCAACAGCATTTATTACTACTCGCTGTGGTTCCGCGATTTCGCGGACGGTTCGCTGATCGCGACCGTGGACGACGAGATCGTCGGCTTCCTCACCGGTTACCGCCGCCCCGACGAGCCCGAGACCTACTTCGTCTGGCAAACGGCCGTCAACCCGCGCCACGGCATCCCCTTCCTCGGGGTGAAGCTCTTCCAGGCCGCGGCCGACCAGCAGGTGGCCCATGGCGCCCGGTACGTCGAGGCCACGGTCTCCGCCGAGAACAAGGCGATCCTCATGGTGCTGAAGCAGTTCGCCAAGAAGCACGCGGCGCACATCGAGACGCGCGTGCTGTTCCCCGGCAGCCTCTTCCCTGACAGCCACCACGACGAGGTCCTCTACCGCATCGGCCCGCTGACTGCCGGTTGATTCAGCAGTGTTCGACGATCAGGAGTCGTTTCGCATGGCGCAGCAACCCACACCTCTGCACCTCGACATCAATGACCCGTACTTTCGCATGGACTCGGAAGAGGTGCGGAAGGCGCGAGCTGCACACTGGTGCGCAGAAACCGACTGGGGAATTGCCGTCCTCTCGTACGAGGACAACAGTTTCCTGCTGAAGAACCCCCGTCTGACGCAAGGGTCGGCCAAGTGGCCGGCTCATCACCGAGTGGTCGAGGGGCACTTCGACAGCTGGTGGAAGAAGACCCTGCTGGTGCTGGAGGGTGACGAGCACAACAGGATCCGGCGCCTGGTGAACCCCGCGTTCTCTCCGCGCCGGATAGAGCCCTTGCGGCCCCGGTTCCGATCCCTGGCGGACAGCCTGATGGACGAGTGGATCGAAGACGGGCAGACGGAATTCGCCAGTCGCTTCGCGGCACCCTTTTCGACCAGGGTCCTGTGCATGATGCTGGGAATCGACGAGCGTGACTGGAAGAAGATCAATCAGCTGGCATCCACGATCGGGCTCGGCATCGGCATCACCATCCAGGAGAACATTGCGCAGATCGACGAGGCTGTCGTCGAACTCAGCCAATATGCGGAGTCCTTGGTTCGAAGCAGGAGGGAGGAACCTCGGAACGACATCCTCAGCACCCTGGTGGAAACGCGGGACGAGGATGACGGCAGGCTCTCGGATCAGGAACTGATCAATCTCATCATCCTGCTCATATTTGCGGGTATCGACACGACTCGGAACCAACTGGCGCTGGCTGTCGAATCGTTCTCAAGGCAGCCGGATCAGTGGGAGAAGCTGGCCGCGGACCCTGACCGCTACGCCGTCAAGGCAGTCGAAGAAGTGCTCCGCGTCAATCCGATCAACCGATGGACCACGCGCGAAGCGGCAGAAACGTTCCAACACAAGGAGCGCAGGATCGAGAAGGGCACAACAGTCCACCTGTTCACCCTTTCATCGGGAACCGATCCCGCCGAATTCGACAACCCGGACCATATCGACCTCGACGCCGACCGCTCGCCTCATTTCGCGTTCGGCGGTGGCCTGCATCATTGCCTGGGGCACTTCGTCGCACGGACGGACATGAATGTGGCTCTTTCGGCGATGGCTGCGCGGATGACTGATCTGCGTGTCGGGGACGGCGCCGAGTGGCTGCCTGACTCCGGAAACACGGGCGCGAGGAAACTGCCGATCACATTCAACCGGCGTTCCTGACTTCTGCGCACGGCGTAGCTCCTGGCGGACGGGGCCGTCTGCAGACCGCCCGTGCCCACCAGGAGCCACGTGTGTACGATGGAACCACCTTAGGTGGTTCCGCCTCGACCGGGAGATCGCATGACACCCCCCAAGGCCGGCGCGGTTCCCGTACGCCCCACCAAGGCTGGAGGTCGCTGACGATGGTGGATCTGACGGTGCTGCCGGGCTACGTGGCAGTGATCCTGCTCTTCCTCGGTCCCCCCGGGCCCGATATGGCCTACATGCTCGCCGTGGGCCTCGAAGGCGGTCGCCGGTCCGCGGTGAAAGCCATCCTCGGCATCGGAACCGGCATGAGCGTCTACGCCACCGCCGTCGTCGCCGGAATGGGAGAAATCGCCCGATCGCACCCAATGGTACTGAATGCGATCAGGATTTTCGGTGCGGTGTATCTACTGTGGTTGGCGTACGTGACGATGCGTCACGCACGTCGTGCGATCAGTGGGCACAGTGATGTTCCGGCAGGTCACTGGTATCTGCGAGGCATCTTGGTCAGCATCACGAACCCGAAGATCATTCTCTTTTTCCTTGCGGTGCTCCCGCAGTTCATCGGAAGTGCGGAGAACCCGGGATTACAGATGGCGATTCTTGGTGCGATCAATGTTCTGATGGAGGTCATCCTTTACGGATGCATCGGAGTTCTGGCGGGCTTCTTTCACGCACGTCTTGTCGACTCGACCAAAGCCACGGCCGTGCTGAACTACATGGCGTGCACCGTTTATGTCGTGCTGGCCGGGACAATCACCGGCGAGATCCTGCTGGCTTGATCATTGGTCCGGGGGCCCTGGCCTAGAGCGCCCCGGCGATGTCCCGGGCCGCGATGTACCCGAACGTCATCGCGGGCCCGATCGTCGAGCCCGCGCCCGCGTAACTGTGGCCCATGACGGCCGCGCTGGCGTTCCCGGCGGCGTACAGGCCGGGGACGACGGAGCCGTCGGACCGCAGGACGCGGGCGCGGGCGTCGGTCACCAGGCCGCCCTTGGTCCCCAGGTCTCCCGGGACGAGCCGGAAGGCGTAGTACGGGGGCAGCCAGAGCGGGGCCAGGCAGGAGTTCGGGAGGACGGTCGGGTCCGTGTAGTAGTGGTCGTAGGCGCTGTCGCCGCGTCCGAAGTCCGCGTCGTCACCCTTCAGGGCAAGGGAGTTGAAGCGGTCGACGGTGGTGCGCAGGGCCGCGGCGGGGACGCCGATGGAGGCGGCCAGGGCGTCGAACGACCATGCCTTGTGGGCGGCACCCGAGCTGTACCAGTCGTCGGGCAGGACGAAGGTGGGCGCGATGTCCCTGAAGAGGTACCGGTTGCGGTAGTTCTGGTCGACGATCAGCCAGGCCGGGATGTCGGGGTCGGTCGGGTTGCGCTCGTACATGGTGTGGACGACATCGCTGTAGGGGGCGGCCTCGTTGACGAACCGCCGACCGGCCGCGTTCACGATGAGCCCGCCGGGGAGGGTGCGTTCGGCGAGGCAGAAGTACGGGTCGCCGGGGAGCGGGATGGCCGGCCCCCACCAGGCGTCGTCCATCAACGCCACGTCGGCGCCCAGTCGCTGCCCGGCCCGGATGCCGTCCCCCGTGTTCTCCTTCGCGCCCACGGTCCACTCCGTGCCGATGGGCTGCCGCTGGTACTGGGCCCGCATCGCCGCGTTGTGCTCGAAGCCGCCGGACCCGACGATCACACCCCGGCGGGCACGGTAGAGGCCGCCCGGGGTCACCGCTCCGGCGACGGTGCCGTTCTCGACGTGGAGCTCGGTGAGAGGGGTGCCCAGCCGGACCGGCACGCCCGCGTCCAGGAGCCCTTTCCTCAGCCCGGCGGCCAGTGACTGTCCCATGGTGAGCGGGGTCTGCCCGAGCAAGGCCGCTTTCGTGCCCCGTGCCAGGCACTCGGCGGCGACGGCGGCGCCCTTGACGCTCACGGCGGACAGCGCGAGCCACTTGTAGTCGGCGCTGAACACGACCAGTCCGGCGGGGACTTCGAGGTACGGCGGGTTCAGATGGGCGAGTTCGGCGCCGAGGAGCTTGCCGTCGAACTGGTCGGGCTCGATGGAGCGGCCGCCCGGCAGGCCGCCCGGCAGCTCGGGGTAGTAATCGCTGTACCCCTCCATCCAGCGGAAGCGCAGCGGGCTGTTGGCCAGGACGAAGGAGATCATCGCGGGGCCGTGCGCGAGGAAGGCCCGCTGCCGGGCGGCGGGGACATCGGGCCCTACGACGGCGGCGAGGTAGGCCGCCGCCTTGGCCGGGGTGTCCGGGACACCGGCGGCGAGGATGACGGGATTGTTGGGGATCCAGATCCCGGCCCCGGAACGGGCGGCGGATCCGCCGAAGGTGGGTGCCTTCTCCAGCACCACGGTGCTGAGCCCCTGCTTGGCGGCGGCGAGCGCGGCGGTCATGCCGGCGGCGCCGGAACCGATGACGACGACGTCGTACGTCCCGATCGTCGGCAGGTCGGCGGCGCTCGCGTCCTGCTGCACCCCGGCGGCGACGGCCGCCCCGGCACCGGCGGCCAGCAGGTGTCTTCGGGTCACGCTCATGGTCGGGTCCCCCTGCGGTTGGTATGGACGAAGAGGTCCGGAACGTCGCGCGGGGGTCTTGAGAAGTCAAGAGGTGTGGAGGACGGCGAGGGCGTCCCGCCGAGCGGGGGGTACAGGCCCTCCGCTCAGAATCCGGGAGCGGGGAGGAAGCCGGGCCACCACGGTGGTACGCCGCTGGGGCATTCGTAGGTGGCGCCGCTCCAGAAGAAGGAGACGGCACACCAGCACAGAGCGGGGAGCACCACCGTGAGGGCGAGTGCATGGAGGAGGGCCAGTCTCCCCAGGACAACTCCCACCATCACCCAACTCAGGGTCAGAAGGCCCCAGAGGGACGGGATGAAGAGAACGACGAGAAAGGTACCGTTCGCCGCGCCGTTGACGCCGGCGTCGCAGGCGCTCAGCGCTCTGCCGAGAAGCATGGCAGTGAGTACCGCGAGCGCAAGCCCCATCACCGTTCCGAAACATCCGTGAAGCCGCCGCTCACGCATAGATCTCCCCATCGCTGTCGGCTTTCCATTCCTTTCCCCGCATCCCACCGCTCACGCTGTGTCCCAAGCCCCCGGGCGAAGCGCGCCTGTGGAGCCGATCGTCGGCGTCATCACCCGAGTCCGATCTCGGCCCACACCGTCTTGCCGACGTCCCGCTCCGTGACGCCCCAGGTGTCGGCGAGGAGAGTGACGAGGATCAGGCCCCGGCCGTGTTCGCCGTCCTCGTCGTTGACGAACCGGAGCCGGCGATCGCCTCGCGCGTCGCTCACCTCGACACGGAGCGTGTTCCCCGGGAGCCGGAGGAGGCGCAGCTCGAAGTCCCTTCCGGGTACGCGGCCGTGGGTCACCGCGTTGGCGGCGAGCTCGGCGACGAGGTGCTGCGCGGTGTCGTTCACGTCGGTGTCGTGGGCGTGGCCCCATTCCGCGAGCTGGGTGGCCGTGAGTCTGCGGGCCAGGCGGGCGCCTCGCGGGGTGGCGCTCAGACGCTGGGTCAGTTCGTCGGTGGGGGTGGAGATTTCGGCGTTCACGTGACTGAGCGTGCTGGGTTGTCTCTACGCTGACCAGGTGCGACTCGGCGACGCTGAGTAGCTGTACGGGTGCGGTCGGTTCGGTGTACGGGTTGTCGCGTGGGAGGGGTGAGGCGTGTGGGTGAGCGGAGGCCGGAGACGCCTGCGGAGGCGGACGGTACGGCGGGGCTGTTCGTCGCGCTGGGCAAGATGGTGAAGCTCTTGCGGGAGCGGAAGGGGCTGACGCAGAAGGAGTTCGGGGAGCTGGTGGGATACGGCCCCGACGCGGTCTCCTCCATGGAGAGGGGGGTGCGGACACTTCGGCCGGAGGTCCTGATCAAGGCGGACGAACTCCTTGACGCCGGGGGCCTGTTGAAGGAGGTCCTTCCCGAGGTCGAGGAGGCGATGGCGAAGACTCGGACGCGGCATCCGGAGTGGTACCGGAACTATGCCGGGCTGGAGGCCGAGGCGGTCTCCCTGTACGACTACAGCACGATGGGTGTGCTGGGCCTGCTCCAGACGGAGGACTACGCCCGGGCCGTGTTCACGCAACGGCACCCGCCGCTGGACGAGGAGACCATCGAGAAGCGTGTCGCCGACCGGCTCTCCCGTCAGCAGCTCTTCGAGAAGTGGCCGCCGCCGGAATGCAGCTTCGTCCTCGAACAGGCTGTACTGGAACGGCCGATCGGCGGCCCCGCCGTGCACGCCGGTCAGCTTCGGCGGCTGCTGCACATCGGGCGGATGCGGAATGTGCAGCTTCAGGTGATGCCGACGGGGCGGGACGAACACCCGAGCCTGGGCGGCTCGTTCACGATGCTCACCCCCAAGGGAAAGGAGCAGGTGGCGTACATGGAAATCCAGGGCTACCCACGCTTGATCACCGGCCGGGAAGAGGTACGCATCCTCGCCGCCCGCTATGGGATCATCCGTGCTCAGGCCCTCAACCCGTACGAGTCCCTGGACTTGATCGAGAAGATGCTGGAAGAGCGATGACCATAGAGAAGCTGAACTGGTTCAAGTCGAGCTACAGCGACGGCGAGGGCGGCCAGTGCCTGGAAGTCGCCGTAACCCCCCACACCATCCACCTCCGCGACTCCAAGAACCCCACCGGCCCTCACCTCACCCTCTCCCCCACGGCCTGGTCGGCCTTTCTCTCCCCTACTGCGGCAACTGCGCGATCACGTTGAGCTCGCGAGCCCCTGCCGTCCCGATGCCGGACTCCGTGCCGGGGAGCATCAGGCTCGGGCTGTAGTACGTGCTCGACACCAGCAGGTCCTTGTCCCCGTCGCGGTCCATGTCGCGCAGGCGGACGAAGAGGCCGAACATCTCGTACTGGGCGGGACTGCCGGGGACGCCCGCCGTCGCCCGGCTGAACCACTGGGACTTCGTGCCGGTGAGGCCGGACCTGCCGCCGCGCAGCACGTGGACGCCGCCCGCGTACTTCACGGCGCCGACCTTCTCCTCGGGCACGCTGACCGCGAGGTCCGGGTAGCCGTCGCCGTCGGTGTCACCCGCGGAGAGCCGGTACTTCGTGGTCGGGCCGGTGCTGCCGCCGCGCCAGACGACCACGGAACCGGCGCCACCGCCGTACGGGACGTCGCTGACCGCGAGGTCGCCGTAGCCGTCCTTGTCGAAGTCGGCGACGACACCGGTCGGGTCGTAGTCGGGCTGTGAGCCGTTGATGACCGTGGCCTTGCCGGGCTTGACGGTGGAGCCGCCGCGCAGGAACCAGGCGTCCTGGGTCATCTTGTCGTTGTGGTAGCCCCAGGGCTGATTCAAAGTCCTGGTGATCATGTGTTGGTGCAGGTCAGGTGAGTCCGAGCAGGTCGAGTGGGTGTGTGAAGGGGTGGTAGGAGGCTTGTCGTAGCCCGGCGGCGATGCTGCGGTGGCCGGCGTCGCGGAGTGTGTTGACTGCGAGGTTGCGCAGTGTGGCCATGTTCGCCGGGCCGTGCCCGGTGCGGATCTGGGAGGCGTCCTCGGCGAAGGTCGTGTCCCTCACGTGGTGGATCGACTCGATGCCCCAGTGGCCGCGGGCGAGTTGTCCGAGATGCTGCGGGGATGCCTGGTGGGAAGGCCGGCGCGGGGCGCTGCAACTTCAGAGCGCGCGTCGCCCAGGAGGGGTGAGCGCTCACATTCAGTGTGAGGGGTCCAGGTGTGCGCAGTCGGTCAGCGGGGGCACGGCCCCGGTCGAAGGGTCGAAATGAGACTGACACATCTGTCGACGCCACCTCAAGGGGTGTGCGATACGAGCCTGTTCCGGCGCTGTCCCCGCGCGCCAGCCGTCCGCGCGGGGACCTCGGCTTCTGGCGCCGAAGCACAGGGGCGCCCAGGGCAAGGGTTGGGACGGGAGGTCGCACCGATGACCGGGTGAATCGGTTCGTGTCGTGAGGCTTGACACGCCAGGGGCGCAGTTGCACGTTCTTGTATCTGAAATATCTGTCCCTCCAGTGACGCCATATCTCCGACCGATCCGTATATGTGAGCGCTAACGCGGTGGGTGTCTGTCAGGCGCGCCGAGGGGTCGGGCGGTCCGGGCGGCCCCCTTCCCCCTGGTTGTCGGCGAGTTGTGGTGGGACAAGGCCAACCCGGAGGGTCGCCCACCGCCTTACGGCTTCAGCGCCGCCCCGACCGGTTCGCCACCTGCCCGTGCCTGGTCGTTTACAAGGAGGATCGTGTGAAGCGACAACACGTACAGCCGCCGCGCCGTCGACGCCTGGCCCTTTGGTCCGTGGCCGTCGTGGCGCTGCTGACCGGAGCTGTGGGAACACAGCCGGCCACGGCGACCGCCCCTCGGGCCACGCCGGCCGCTGCCTCGCCGGCCTCCGCCCCCGATGGCGTCACCGCGGGCAACGCCGCGATCGCGTCGGTCGATCTGGCCGGCACGTGGGGGTTCACCCCGGTGGGCCGGTCGGCGACGTCGATCACGGTGCCGGGAGGCGGTTGGTACAAGCAGGGCTTAACCGATGTGAACGAGGCGGTGTACTCCCGCGCGATCACCGTGCCGGACTCCGGGCAGCCGCAGTCGACATGGATCGAGTTCGGCGCGGTGAACCACCAGGCGACCCTGTCGGTCGACGGGAGGACGGTGGCGACCAAGACCACCGCCTTCACGCCGTCGAAATTCGACATCAGCGCGTACGCGGCACCGGGTACCACGCACACCGTCACGGTCGACGTGAAGGGCAGGGGCGCCCTGAAGAACCCCGCGAACGGCAGGTATCTGGTGCCCGACGCGGCCGACTGGGCCGAGGCCGTACCGCAGGGGATCTTCCGTTCGGCGTTCCTGCGCGTGTATCCGGCGGTGTACGTCAGCGACACGTTCGTCCGCACGTCGGTGGCGAACAAGACCCTCACCTACGACGTCTCCGTGACGAACACCTCGGCCAGTGCCCGGTCGGTGACGCTGACCGGCTCGCTCGCCTCGGACAACGGCACGTCGTTCACCTACCCGTCCCTGCCGAGCAGCACGGTCAGCGTGGCCGCCCATTCGACGGCCAAGGTGACGGTCGGGCCGGTGGCGTGGAACCTGGGCTCCTCCTCGTACTGGTGGCCCAACGTCCCCTACCGGCAGGGGTATCGCGCCCAACTGCACCGCCTGACCGTCCACGCGGCGACCGACGACGGACACACCAGCGACGCGACCTACCGTTTCGGATTCCGGGAGAGCAGCCAGAACGGCGAGTACTACTACCTCAACGGCGTGCGGGTGAACTTCCGCGGCGACAACCTTCAGGGCGCCGACTACGACCGGGTCAACTACGGTGGGAAGAGTGACGCCTACGACACCCTGCCCGGCTTCCTGGCGCCCTCCTCGGGCAACGGCGGCTGGCCGCAGGCGGTCGACAACTACCAGCGGCTGAACTACAACGTGGTCCGCATTCATCAGGAGCCGGCCAGCCCCTACATGCTCGACGTGGCCGACGAGATGGGCCTGATGATCATCGACGAGACCGGCATCCGTGGCTCCAACAGCCTTCAGGACTTCGTCGCCGGGCACGACAACATGGTCGACCACGCCCGCGCGCTGACCCTGCGCGACCGTAACCACCCGGCCGTGATCCGCTGGAGCCAGAGCAACGAGCCCGGCAGCAGCGGTGACGACTCGGAGCAGTTCGAGAAGGACCTGTACGCGGCGATGAACGGCAACGACGGCACCCGGCCGGTCAGCGTCGACGCGTGGGTCGGCGCCCCGGCCAACCCCTACCCCACCATGACGTACTCCAACTTCGATGTCTTCGGGCACTACTTGGACGGATTCGGCCAATACGGCGAGAAGGTCGTGTCGGTGGCCGGCCGGCCCGACGGCGAGGGCGAGTACATCTGGCCCAAGTGCAACACCAAGCAGGGCTTCGAGTGGTTCGCCACCACGATGGTGGCCAAGCGCGCCAAGGACGCCAGCGACTTGCGCCCCTACACCCTGCTGTCCGCCTGGGCGGGCGTCATACCTGGCGTGCGCACCACCGACTTCACCCCCGAAGAGGGCGGCCATCCCGTCTACGGCGCCGACAACCTCTCCGACCCGTGGAGCAATCCGCAGTTCCAGCGCATCCAGGCCGCGTTCGACCCGGTCGCCGCGATCGACCTGCCCTATTGGTCGGCCTCCGGTGTGTCGGACTCCAACGGCACCTTCCCGCTCCCGCAGGCGGTCCCCAGCTACGCCGCCAACAGCACCGTGAACCGCACCATCACGGTCTTCAACGACGACTTCGCCAACACCGCCGTGGACTTCGCCTGGAGCGCCCACCTCGACAGCGCCACCGGCCCGGTGATCGCCTCCGACAGCAAGACCCTCACCGTCCCGCTCGGTTCGAAGACGACGCAGACCGTGTCGTTCACCGCGCCGTCCAGCGGCTCTCGGGTCTACCTCGTCCTGTCCACCAGCAAAGCCGGGACGACCGTGTTCAGCGACGCGGTCGAGTACTTCACGTTGAACGGCGGCGGGAGCACCGGTCCCACACCGGGCACGTACCGCATCGTCAACCGCAACAGCGGCAAGCCGCTGGCCATCGCCGGCAACTCCACCGCCGACGGCGCCAAGGCCGTCCAGCAGACCGGCGGCGGGACCTGGACCCTCAGCACCTCGGGCAGCGCCTACACCCTGCGCTACAACCCCACCGGCAAGGTGCTCGACGTCAACGGCGGTTCCGCCACCGCCGGCCTCCAGCTCCAGCAGTGGACCGCCAACGGCGGTACCAACCAGCAGTGGTACCTACGGCCCACCGGCGACGGGTACTACACCATCGTCAGCCATGACAGCGGCCTGGTGGCTGACGTGAGCGGCCAGTCGACCAGCGACGGAGCCGCCGTCGTGCAGTGGAGCGCCAACAACGGCGCCAACCAGCAATGGCAGCTGACACCGGCCTGAGCCGGCCGCCCGCCTGCCGGATGTGCCGCCACCTCCCGTGGCGGCACATCCGGGGCGTGCGGACATCCCGGGGGCCCAGGGCTGATTCGAATTCCTGGTGATCATGTGTTGGTGCAGGTCAGGTGAGTCCGAGCAGGTCGAGTGGGTGTGTGAAGGGGTGGTAGGAGGCTTGTCGTAGCCAGGTGTGCAGTGCGTCGGCGGTGACCGTCACGCCGGTGAGGTCGAAGGGTGCCAGCAGCGCCGGCAGGGCGGTGACCTCGGTGGTCTTGCCGGGCACCGGAAGCTGGGAGATGACGCGTCCGGAGCCGGTAACGGCCCACAGCAGGTGAACGGCGTCGTCGGTGCCGGTGCGTGAGCCGCGGGCGCTCTTGCCGTCCACGGCCACCTGCCCGGCGCCGGCCGTGGCGGCGCCGAGCAGGTCGGCCAGCCCACCGGGGCACACCGAAGTGAGCACGCGGCGGATCGTGGAGGTGGCAGGAGCACTCCGCAGGCCGAGCGGGCCGCGGGGACGGACGCCCAGGCGGGCGAGGGCATCCTGCGGAGCACTGTGGGCCCACTGGCCGATGGCCAGGTAGGAGCGGGCCCCGGACAGCACCGCGGTCAGCAGCACCGACACCAGCGAGTGCCGTCGACCACGACGGTCGCGCGGGTCCGGCAACGTCGCCAACCGCTCAGCGACACCCGGCAGTTCACGCTGGCGCGGCGAAGGCGACTTGGTCAGACAGACGGTGGCAGACTGGCGGCACATCGAGGCTCCAGTGGTGCAGGGCGACTTCGTAGGTCACCCCGTCAACCGGAGCCTCGTTGTCTTCGTAACGGCCCGCAGCACCCCGCTTCGTGCGCACGACCAGCGCCCCTGCAAGATCACCAGCACTGTGAATCAGCCCTGGCACGGACACCGAGTCACAGAAGTGTACATTCAGGCCGGAATTCATGCCCGCAATGTGTCGGCGCCAAATTCCCGAAAGACGGAGACGGCATGCGGGACGCGCGGTATGGACACTTATCATGAGTGCATCTGCATTCACCTTCGGCTCAGTATTCCTGTCCTATCGGCGGCTGCATCGTAACGATGCAATGGGACTGCGCCGACATCAACATATGATCGACGTACTGGGGGATATTATCCGCCCGCGGCGCAACATACATCCACTCGATTACGCCGAATAGAGTACCCAGTCGCCGACATCACCAATTTCCGAAAATGATTCCGGCATCCCAAGCTGACAGTCGAACCGTGCATGTAAGCATTTCCGCAGATCAGCGCACCCGCTCTGCATTTTCATACAGCAGTGGAGTGAGGACCCCTGAGCCGGCCCGATCTGGCCCGCCATAGGCCACTCGGGGGCTGCGGGGCACGTCTCTGCCTGTGGAATTTTAAACCTTCCGCTGTCTCATACGATCGCCTGTAGGTCGGTCCGGTCCCTGCAACAACGTGTTTGTCGGGCTATTCATTCACCCGTTCAGACCGCATCCGCCAAGAGGTGCCGCCGTTAGTCGCTATATGACGAAGCCGATCAGGGAATTGATGATCAAACCTCTCCCGAAGAGGACGCCCGCAGTAGGATACCGAGTCACCCGAATGGGCCCCTTCACTTACATCCCGAAACCCGGACGTGACGACACCGTGCACGGGATTCTCGCGAAGGGAGGACTGTCCGTCCCGCTGGATGTGACCGGGAAGGACCTGCAGGATCTCATGCACGCCTTGAACGTTCTGGAAGAGGGTCTTTCAAGACGCTGGACGGAGTTGGAGATCTGAGTATTGGTGCAACGAGACGGGCAGCCACCCCATGTACGACGAGAGAACAACCCCCTATCCGGGTTTCTCCGCGGAATTTACCTACGGCTATGAGGGAGCCAGCGGATATCAGGAACCCGTTGGAACTCTGTATCCGCCTTTGATGCAGCAGGAGTCAGGCTGGGATCCCGCAGAGGAACTGGCCTATATGCTGCGGGATGCTGCCGAGGCCGAGCAGCCCAGAATGCAGGCCGCGCGCGGCGAGGAGCCCCCGACTCCCAGCTCCCACCGAGAGACGCTGGTCCAGATCACCGCAGAGTTGGGCCCCGTGAAGGCCGCGACCCGGGGCCATCGCAAAACACGGGAGCGACGCCAAGACAAGCTCCTCACTCTCAGTTACTGCATTGCCGCAGCAGCGACCGTCATCGCGTCGACGGTCAGCGTGTTCGGCGGGTTGATCGCTTACGACCCGCTGATGTTCATCGCGACGGGCCGTACCGAGAGCAGTGTCGCCTCCTGTTGGCCTCTGCTGGTCTTCGGGCCCTGGCTGGTGGCGTCGCTGTCCATCCTGCGACACGCACTGCACCAGCGTCGATCTTTCCACTCTTGGTCTGTGGTCTTGGTGTTCTCCGCCATCGCCATGGCCATGTGTGTCGCCCAGGCCCCCAGCGACCTCATGGCCAGAGCGGCGGCTGCGCTGCCGAGCTTCGCGTCCTTGGCGTGTTTCCAGCAATTGGTACGCCAAATCACTCTGACCAGGCCACCCCGGCGCTCACTGCGCCGGCATCGACAGCAGCCCAGGGAGGCGCCCGTCGGTAAAGCCCCGTCGGACCGCGGCTTCAGACTTGCGCCCGAGCACAACTCCTGTCTGTGAAGCCGGCCAACGGCCGTTCCTGAAAGGGCAGGTCAAGAGCATCGCCCTCTGCGACCCGGTACGGGAAATCACTGACACGGACCGCAACGGCATCTGCCCGGGGAAGCACTGTCGGCCCTGGCATCACAACACGCCGGCACCGCATCCGGGCGCACCAACGGTCACGCAGTCCTGAGGACTCTTCCTCGAGATCTTGGCCTCTCCTCTGTTATGCCGCGAGGGCATGTTTGATGCAACTGCCTGGTCTCGGCGTGGGCGGTGGCCCGGTCCCGCCTTCTGCAGCCGCATTTTCACAGCACCATCGGGTGCATCCGCAGCTGTTGTGCAGCCCCAACTCTCTGCTTTATCCGCAGAATTGGGCCGAGGCTGTACTGGCTGCCGCCGTCACTGTGGATCAGGCAGCCGGGCTCGCCATCAGGCGCGGTAGAGCCGGCCCTAGTAGTGCTTCGTCAGGTTCGCCTCGGTGCGGCGCAAGTCGATCCAGCCGATGGCCCAGCGGCTGCCGGACGGGAACATGCAGGCCGTGCAGCAGTTCGTCAACCAGTCGCCGTGGACGCCGGTAACGGCGGCGGATCGCCGAGCGGCTGGTCCAGGTGGTCCAGCCGGAGGTTCGGGTCATCGATGACGTCGCGTTTCCCAAGTGCGGGCGGGCATCGGTGGGGGTGGCCCGGCAGTACTGCGGAGCGTTGGGCAAGCGGGCCAACTGCCAGGTCGCCGTCAGCGTGCACGCGGCCACCGATCGTGCTTCCTGCCCGTTGGAATGGGAGCTGTTCCTGCCGGGAAATGGGCCCACGACACCCAGCGACGCACGGCCGCGGGCGTGTCCGACGAGGTCGGCCATATGACCAAGCCCGCCCAAGGAGATCGATGGCGTCCCGCCGAGTGGTGTAGCCGATCAAGCTGGCGGAATCCGCAGGTCGCGGCCCGAACCGCCCTCGCCAGAGGACCTGTTGAGGCTCGCCGAGCCGGGACCAGCTGTGATCGCACAAAGGCCGCGCAGCGCCACGTACCCGGACGCTCCGAAGCGGAGGCGACGGACCGTGATCGGCTACACCACAACGGGGGACACGACCAGGAGATCGCCCACCCGCTGCCGTCCCTCATCTGCCGCCCTGCCAAGGACTTGGGCCGCCCGGGCAGCCAGTGTCTCCATCAAGGAGACAGGTCCTAGTGAAGGGGAGCAGGACAAACCGACATGATCAGCTCTCGAAGCTTCTCAATATAGAGGCGTACGTTCTTACAAGCGACGTCTGTATCCGGGTACCGACATGCGAGCCACAGTCCCTCGTGAAGCCGGTTGACCCAGGCGCAGACCTGATCGCCATACGACACACGGAGCAACCCATACGCCTTCTGTTCGGTCCAGCAGGCCGAACCGGGAATGAGGCGGGCATCCACATATGAAACGATTGAGTACAGATCAGGTGAAGTAGGGCGGAAGTCCTCGCCCAGAAGGTGCAGAACCCGGGCCAGAGGAATGCGCGCCAACGACCGATTCGCCTGCAGTTGCGCCCGGACAGAGGCAAGAGCGGCGTCGAAGTCCTGTGCTGCAGGTACTTCGATCGGCGCGCCACCGACATACCAGCCCACGGACTCTGACCATGCGGACTTCAGGCGGGTATGGAACGGCACGACCGTGCGGTAGACCGGTTGCCCACCAAGTTCGTGGACGATGAGGCTGGTCGCGGCCAGGACACCCACCAGGCTGCCGCCGTAAGGTCGGCAATACGTCTCGAACGCCGCGGCCGCGTCCGCATCGACGAGCGGCTCGCGCATCAACTTTTGGACCGGCAACTGGTCACCGGGCTGCAGGCCGAGATCGACAGGAAACTCCGGAAGCCTTCCGTCGCACCGGCCGATGAACTCCCGCCAGCGCGCGACGATCGCGTGTGTGTCGTCGATGGTGTTGGCGTTCGCCCGCTCCTGCTCGCAAAAGTCCACGTAGCTGGCGACCTGCGTCATGGTAGAGGGCCGCCCTGCGACAAGCGCTGTGTACAGCTCCTGAACCTCGTTCGGGATACGCTGCAGCGAGTAGGCATCGACATTAGTGTGATCGAATGCCAGGTACACGCTGGTGGAGTCCTCCCGGACGATCGCCGCGTAGATGAGGTTGGGCCAGCCGAGAGCGTCTGCTGCCTCGTCGAAACGGTCCTGCAAATGCCGGACCAGCAGGTCCGGATCCTCGAAGATACCAACCACCTCGCGCTGGAGTGTGACGTCGTCTTCGTCGAGAGTGAACCGGTGCATCTCGTCGCCGACCCACCTGAACCCACTGCGCAGCGTCTCGTGGCGCAGTGTCCAGCCGCGCAGAGCCTGTTCCAGCACATCAAGGTCCACCTGGCCGGCTAGGTCGAAAGCCGTACCGAGCCAGGTCGGCACGAACAAGCCGCCCTCGCGCACCGACCGCGCGGTTCTGATGTGTGATTCCTGGATGTACGCCGGGGGCCGAGGATCCGTCGGCAGTACCGCCGCGGCCGCAACGGTTTCAGGGCTGAGCCTCCACTCCACAAGCTGTCCGGGCCGAACCTCGCAGCGCTGAATATCAGAAATTCGCACAGTGGCGTCTCCTTGTCGGAAAAGCACAGATCTGATCAACGTGGAGTCGTGTGCGAGTGCCATGTGCCATATCGCCCGCGAACCAGCAGAATTGTGACACGTCGAGTGGTGAAACGACTCATCCATCGCTCCCTATCGAGCGGCTATTCACCGCCTTGCCGCCCGTGGTGGTTGGGGGAACCCCCGTGGGGCGGCGAACGGGGCGTGACGGATAGCGGGCAATGTCGTTGAAGAGGCAGCACGGCACGTCCGCAGTCAGGAGGCCTCTGACTACCTTCTTCCCTTCGGTGGTCGGCGGCCCTCGGAGAGGGGCCTGATGGCCCGGGACTGGCCACCCTTCAAAGAGGCCGTACGGCTCAGGATCATGCCGTGAACTCCCGCAAGGAAGCCTGGAACACCAACGCCCCAGGGGAACCTTCGCTCGTCGTCGAGCAAACCGAGTCACAGGCCGACAGTCACATGATCGATCAGCTGACGGGGCTCCTTAACCCAGTACAGCGACTTGGAAGGGGCCACGCCATAACCCCGTTGCTTTTCCAGCGTTTACAGACATGCGGGTAAGTACCCGCAGTGATGCAAGGAAGGTAAGGATCTATGAGACGGGCCATGCAAAACCGCGTGCTCGCCGTTGCCGCCGCATCCGGCGCGATGGCCGTGGCACTTCCGGCGTCTGCCGCCTTCGCGGCCGACGGTGCTGACACCGCGGCTACGGCGGCCGGTTCGCCCGGAGTGCTCTCCGGGAACAACATCCAGGTTCCGTTGTCTCTGGAGCTCAACCTCTGCGGCAACACGGTGGATGTCGTGGGGCTGCTCAACCCGGCCATGGGCAACGCGTGCGAAAACCGGGAGGTTGCGAAGACCGCCGGTGCGGAAACCGACGGTGGATCATACTCGTCAAGTGAGACCTCGTCGACGCACGGCCGCGTCACGGACTCGCCAGGGCTGATCTCAGGCAACGGCTTGCAACTGCCGATCGATCTTCCGTTGAACGTTTCTGGGAACAGCGTCAACGCGGTCGGCGTGGGGAACCCGGCGTTCAACAACCAGTCGATCAACGGCCACCACACGCATCCCCACATTCCGCGTCAGACTGCGGCCCCAAACCCCCGGGCGTCGCAGCCGGCCCCCGGGCACCATGCCGTTCGGAACATCCCGGATACGGCGAGGTCCACACTGGCCCACACAGGAGCAGATGTGACTGTTCCCGCCCTCGCCGGCGGCGTCATGTGCATCTTTGCGGGTGCGATCTTGTACCGCCGCTTCCGTCCAAGGTACTGACTTGGACGGCCGGTACAGCCCCGCTGGGCGTGTCTGGTGTCGCGCAGTCAGGCTGTCAGTCGGCCGCCGTGCGCAGCGTTAGGAAACTGGTTTTGCAAGCAACGGTGTTGAGCCCGACATCGTCGCAGTGCGCGAGAGCAGCCGGTCTGCCCATAACCTCTCGAGCATAGAGTCGTTGAAATAGGTGCGTTCCTTTTCGGGGGCCCCAGGAGGTCAAGGCACTTCCTTCTGGGGCCTGACGCATTTGATCTGCACGGCACTTCGCACCCGGACGATGCGGTTGATCCCATATGCACAAGGCAACGCACGCCCGCTGTGCCGTCCTGCGCCACGTACGCGGCCAGCAAGTCCACCCCCCGCCGGATTCTCGCCAGCCATACCCGCAGGGTCGCGGAGGCCGCGCGCTGCGGGAGCGGCGGCCTGAGGCGAAGGCAGTTACCTGCGAGCCCCACGGAAAACGGAGGCGGCGTGGACGCATCATTCGTCCACGCCGCCTCCGCGCAGCAGCGATGCAGGGTGGCGCCGGCTAAAGCGAAAAAGTGCACAGGCAAGAAGCCTTGGGCGCGGATCAGCAGGGGCACCGCGCCGACGGAATGAAAGCCCTGCCTCCCAACTCGGTCAGATCGCCCGGCTGTTGCATCCCATTTCGGAACCGAGGTGGCTCTGCTGTGCGCCCGCGGCCCCTTCGCCGTTCAGCAAGTTGCCGGCCAGGCCGGTGAGGGCTCCGATGCTGCCGAGCACCTCGATGTTCATGTCGTGCGAACGGCACTCGACGCCCTGCGTGATGTCGAAGTCGCTGCCGGTGTCGTGGCCCGGTTCGCCGTGTGCGAAGGCAGAGTTGGCACCCACGGAGCCGATACTGCCGAGAAGGGCGCTCAGAACAACTACCTTGTGCAACTTGCGCATTTGAAGCTCCTTGGGCGGATGCGAAAACCGGTATGTCAAGTTCAGGCGTGCGGAGTGCGTAGAGGGCGAGCTATCAGCCGAGGCGAGGAAGTCCCATTTGCCCGAGGGGAGGCGCCGCGATCTGCCCGAGGCCGACCGGAGCCAGCTGGGGCGCGCTATCAGGTGTGATCGTCGGGTTGACGAGCGGGTTCACTTGAGGGTTGAGCTGCGGGTTCACCTGCGGAGCGACGGCCATCGGAGGCTCGGAGTATGCCTGGGGTACTGCCAACTGCGGCGCCACCTGCGGCATGACCTGGGGCATGACCTGCGGGACGACCTGCGCCGGCTGGACGGGCGCGGCCTGCTGAACGGGCACGGCCTGCTGAACGGGCGCGGCCTGCTGAACGGGCACGGCCTGCTGAACGGGCACGGCCTGCTGAACGGGCGCGGCCTGCTGGACAGGCACGGCCTGCTGAACGGGCGCGGCCTGCTGGACAGGCACGGCCTGCTGGACGGGCGCGGCCTGTTGGACAGGCACGGCCTGCTGCAGGTTCGGTGAACTGGAGGCCTGGGCCGTGCCTTGCGATGAGGCAGAGGCCGAGGCGAATCCGGACTGCTGCGGCCCGGATGGAGCAGCCTGTCGCGCCGGTTCGGGAGCGCCGACCGGAGCAGCTGGCTGATCCGGAACCGAAGCCGGAGTGGCATTGAGCTGCCCCTCCGAGGGGTTGGCATAGCTGTTACCAGCGCCCACGCCGGCCAAACCACTGGCTGCTGCGACGATGAGCGCGGCCTTGTGAAGCTTCCGCATGAAACCCTCGGCCCTTCGTTACCTGAAATGTGAGTCAATTGCATTCAATGCGGTCACGCGTGCAGTTGGTGCGTTACTCGCATCGCGCCGGAGGCTACGGATATCTCGAGGAGCACGCGGACTTCGTATCGGAGTTGGCAGCAGGCCCTGTGCCCTTGCTGAAATGGGTAGCCGCCCTCTCCTCCGGGGAACGACGTGTCTGCCCCGGGGTCACGGCACTCAATGACTCATCACCCATTTGCCGTCCACCGACCCGGATCTCATGCCCTGCGTCAAACGGGTGACCAACCCCCCGGCCACCGTGTCGAGTTGAAGCCTGGGTCGTTCCCCACGGGGCGATAGGGATGGCCCATCGCAGCCGAACAGGGCAGCAAGGACAGCGAAGGACCGGCGCTGCCCCGTCGGTCATTCGCTCCGTACACAGGTCAATTGAAGAGCCGAGGAACACATGCGCATGCTTCACAAGGTCGCGCTCGTCGCCGCAGCAGCCAGCGGCCTGTCCGGCATCGGCGCCGGCGCAAGCTCCGCCGCCACCCCCTCCGCCCCCAACGGCGCTGCGCCGCCCCCGGTTTCCCAGCCCGACGCCCAGGCTGCCTCTGCGTCCTCCGCTCAGGCGACCGCGCAGACCTATGGCTCACCGGCTCCGCAGCAACCGGCACCTTCCCGTGGCACTCAGGTTTCCCCGCAGGTGAACCCGCAGGTGAACCCGCAGGTCAGCCCGCACATCTCTCCTGCAGCGCCGCAGAGGCAGCAGGGCGCTTCAGCGGGGCAGGCCAACTTGTTCCGTCCCTACCAGGAGTGCAGCCCCCAGACGCTGCTCGACGCCAACGTCCCCGTCGCCCTGCTTGCCGCGTCCCAGACCCGGGGCGTTGAGTGCACCCAGGCCAACAGCCAGTCGAACTCTTTCGCCAGCGTGCAGCGCTGACAGACGGCCACGTCGACGTCGCCCCACAACCGCGGACCACAGGGTTCAGCTGATTCCGCGATATGGCTTTCATACTTTCTCGGCGGCACCAGGTCGGCGTGTCATTGTCCAGTTTGCGGCTTTTGTCGCTATAGTCACGTCCTGTAATCGCGATCTTATGTGGATCGCAAAGACTCACCCTCGGAGATGAAATGCGCAAGCTTCGCAACGTTGCGGTCGTGGCCGCTGCCATCGGCAGCATCGGGCTCATGGGTGGTACGGCCTACGCCGGAGGCCACGGCGAGGACGGCAAGGGCGGCGACCAGTTCAGCGTCACCCAGAGCTCCAACTGCAAGTCGCACGACCTGAACCTCGACATCCTCGGCCAGGTCGGCGTGCTGAACGGCCTGCTGGGCAACGCCCTCAACGGCGAAGGCAACCCGGGCGCCCAGTCCACCGACATCGGCTCCACCATGGGCTGCAACAACAGCGCCTTCTGAGTCTCCTCCGGCGCAGAGACGCCGAACAGTGAATGGTCCCGGCACTGGGCCCCAGGCAACGTGCCGGGGCCATTCACGTGCACCAAGTCACTTCCGACGCGGCGCAGCGGAGAGCTGGACGTTTCCAGGTACTCGCTTCCGGCGCCGTTTCACCCTCCGTCCACACGAGGCGATCCTCCGCGGATCCCTTCACCTCACGTCTTCTGGAGACAACATGCGCAAGTTCCGTACGGTCGCATTCCTGATGGCCGTACTCGGGAACCTTGGCCTTCTGGGCGCCGGCGTCGCCCATGCTGATCAGGGCTGGGGCGGCGACAGTGGCAGCCTGAACATTACGCAGAGCAGCACCTGCCAGTCGCACGACAGCAACATCGACATCCTCGGTCAGGTCGGCATCGGCAACGGGCTGGGCGGCAACCTGCTGAACGGCGAGGGCAACCCAGGCGCCCAGCGCACATCATTGGGCTCAACCATGGGCTGCAACAACAAGTTCGGCCGCTGACAGGCGCCGTGCCAGAACGCAGAAGGCTCCCGTGCCGCTGGGGTAAGTGTTCGAAGTCTCAACCCACCGGCACAGGAGCCTTGCTGGTTCCGTAGGTGGCCACCGATTCCTCGTGCTGCCAGTCGAAGCACAAGCCGCGGTGGAGGTGTCAACTGAAGCCCCGGCGTTGCCGCTGATCTTCCCTGAGCCGCGGGTTGCTGGCCGGGCATGCTGGTGATCACGTGAGGGTGTGGTGCTCGCGAAACCGGGCTTCGCTGGCCTCTCCGAGCCCGCGACGTGCTGGGTGAGGCTGATCACCTCCGTCGCCACCGCGCGTACCCGTTCAGCAGTGAGCGTCTCGCCGGCCAGGCTGGTGTGCTGGCGTTCGGTGGCCAGCAGGGCAGTCTCGCGAGCTGGTTGGCACGGAGGACTTTGCGGTCCTGGAGCCAGGTGGCAAGGTGATCACTCCGAGTCGGCGAAGGGCGCCGGTGTGGGTGGCTCATCTCGCCCGAAGAGTCGTCGACGGGACGCTGATCCCGCCTGAACGTCCAGGTCATCACAGATCCGGATGGAACGCTCAGACGAAATGCTGGCCCGGGGTCCCTTCCCGGACCAGCATTTCCCATACGCGCTCAAAAGTTGATGTGCGGCTTCTTGAATCCTTCAGGCAGCTTGGCCGTGTTGGAGCACTCCACAACTGGTCCCGTCTTGACAGTTTCGCTCCCCAACAGTTGATCCTGCTGCGTGACTACGTGCGGCCGGTCTGTCGTCGAGCATTGCTGGTCCTGCTTGACAATGTGCGTGCCGTCCTCGTCGACGTATGTCTCTCCCTTCTGTACGCACATGACACCCTCCTGCACGGTAGTGGGGCAGCCATCCGCGTTTTCTTCAGCATGGGCGTGTGTAGCGCCGAGGCAAATGACCGCGAGGCTTCCGACGAATGCTGCGGCGGCCGCAGTCTTCTGCGAAAAGAGCATGTATTGCATTCCTTTAGTGGAAGATTGTCAAGGAAAATGAGCCCTTGCCCGCTGGCGGGACGGCTGTAGCCCGGACGCGATCTCGGCGTCCGGGCTACCTGCACCACGGGTGTCACTCAGCGCACCGCTTGTTACGCATCCCCGACGCCGAGTGAGGCCGCGGCGAGTCCTGCTCTTAGCCGTTGCTGCCCTGCTCCTCCGGCTGAGCCTGCTCCTCCGGTGCAGCCTCCGGCTGAGCCTGCTCCTGCGGTGCAGCCTGCGGCTGGAAGTAGTAGCCACCCCCGACGGCCACGGCGTTGGCAGACGAGTTGGCAACGGCGCTGACCGGCACAGGCGCGCCGTCGTTGCCGTCGGCGAAGCTGATGCCGGCACCGAGGGCGGACAGCCCCATGATCGCCGCTGCTACAACCGCACCACGCTGAAACTTACGCATTGCATGACCCTTTCCTGACCAGGCGTACACCTGGAGTGAATACTCAAGGTAATCATAAGCACACTCTGTGTAGTCATTAGGGATCTGTGAGTTCTGGCGCGCCGGTGCCCTGGATGACGAAAGCCAATGAGGCCAGGGTGAGGCCTCAGCCATCGCGCTCCTCAGGGCCGGAGGTCGAGCGGTTCCCGCTGCCTGCCAATCATTTGAGGTGTCTCAGATGTGGCAGTCGAGCAGGTCACCTTGGGGCCGAGTTGCGTCGTGCCATTGCCTGTGGCGGCGGGCAGCGTCAGGGACTCCACCGGCAGGCAGGTCTCCTGATGAGGAATGGTGCCACCGTCTCCGGGGGTTTTGCCTTCGATGTGCTGCACACAGACGACGTCGCCCTGGAGGGTGTGAGTGCACGGTGCCGCACCCCCCGCAACGTGCGCATAGGCGATGCCGGTGGATGCCGCGGCGAGCCCGCCGATGAGCCCGAGGAGGGCCGCAAAGTATTTTCTGCTGAACATGCAGTGCGTGTCCTTAATGTTGGCGAGGGCTCGGGGCCGGGAGGGACCCCATACCAACCGTCACGGCGGTGAGCGCCTGTGACCTCAGCCGGTGAAGGCGGTGTTGTACTGGCCGCAGGTGGTGTCCAGAGTCTGACCGAGACCGAGCACTCCGATCGGAACATCGTTCTCCGACACCGTCTGCGGGCTGCACTCCTGGTAGGGACGGTAGACGTCCAATACCTGCGGTCCGCTGTCGGTGTCAGCTGCAGCCGTTCCGGCGCCCATGGCGGACAGGCCGCCGGCCGCTACTGCTGCTGCGATGACGACCTGCTGAAACCTACGCATGAAACCCTCGCTTCTTCATTGCTCACATGTGGCGGCTAGTTGCCTAGCGTGACCGGGCGAACACTACCAGTAGCGTTGAGTGGTTGGCGGCCGTGGGTCATACGTGTTCCCTCGTGGAGGACATCTGCGTTGTGTGGCTGAGGCGTTGAGGGCTGAGCGGGTGTAGGCGGCGCGAGAACGCGCGATGACGTCTGGGATGGGAGCGGCCATGGCGGTTCCCGTTGGCCAAGCGGGAGTTGCTGGGGGAGGTCCACTACCGCGCGAACCCGACCATGCGGCAGCTCGCGCCGCTTTTCGGAACCTCACCGGCGACCGTCTGCCGGGTGATCCAGCGCCTGGTCTCCTACTCGCACTTGAGCCCGTACGGACGCCGCAGGTTGCCATCGAGCTGTCGATACGGCCGAAGGGGCTGCGGGAGATCTGCTCGAGGGGCTGGGACGCCGTCGCCTGATGCGGCACCAGCCAGTGCTGCCCTGAATCCGTCGTCAGAGTGCGCGGTCGTGCGCGGCGTCCTCAGGCTCGGAGGGGGGAAAGAGCCAGTTTTCGAAGGCGTCCAGGGCGAAGAGGACGGCCATCATCAGGAGGGGCAGTGCGAGCGCGAGCGCGAGCACGATCACAGGACCTCCCTTGGGCTGTGGGCCTGGGACTGAGGGAGTGACCGGACTTCAGGATGCAGGCGTATGGCTGATGCCGCACGTTGGCCCCCGCCCTGGCCCGCCGACACGACAGCCGCGGCCGGGGCGCAGGGCAGCGGGGCCGTGCCCACAGCCGCGGAGCACTCGTTCACACGACATGGAGGAAGATCCGCGGCCCGGACGGGCCAGCCTGCTGGGCGCCTGCCGGTCGGGCTCGCCACCCCCGCCACCAGAGCGCTGCGCGTGCCGGGAAGACGGCTGGCAGGGACGAGCATGGTGTGGTGGATCGAAGGTCACGTGGCTGCGTTCGGGCATAGCGGTGCTGGCGTGGAGCCTGGTCGTCACCGCCATGCTGGCCACCATCACGAAGTAGCTGCCCGCACCGGCGCAGGCGGTGCCGCCGAACGGTGAGCACACCCTGCGGTGGACGGACGGACATCGCGGACCGTGGGGTCCGGCCCCAACTGCGTCGCCGCTCCGGCCGCGACGTAGGACACGGAGCGTGCCGACCAACGTCCTGGTGTGGCAGGACGCCCACAAGTCGGTGGTGACGGGGTCCGTGACGTCGTACAAGAAGGACGCTCCCGCCGTGGGCAACTCCCACGGCCGGGGCACCACGACCGTCGAGCGGACACTGACCACGGCGATCGACCACCAGTGGACGCCCGACGAGAACACGGACAACCAGGCCGGGACCTGGGCCGATCGCCAACTCGTCACGTCCAAAAGCGAGTTGACCCGCGCGACCGCACCTACAGCCTCGACGGCCGCTCCACCAGCGACAGCGCGAACAGCCTCCGGAGCCCGCGAGGACCGGCACGCGGTGGCCACGACGAGCGAGCGGTACCGGCTGAGCGGGCCCGGCAC
This sequence comes from Streptomyces sp. NPDC102270, assembly GCF_044766405.1. Lineage (NCBI taxonomy): Bacteria > Bacillati > Actinomycetota > Actinomycetes > Kitasatosporales > Streptomycetaceae > Streptomyces > Streptomyces sp. NPDC102270. Next base: position 457,797 of record NZ_JBIWLX010000004.1, read on the forward strand.
GTGCTACGACCACACGCTCGCCACCGAGCAGGGGGTGCTGACGAAGGACGTGCACCGCTGCTGACGGGTCACTCCCTCACGTACAGGCCCTCGATCTCCCCCGCGAAGTCCCGCATGACCGCCTCCCGGCGCAGTTTCATCGACGGCGTCAGATGGCCGGCCGCCTCGGTGAGGTCGGTCGGCAGGACAGTGAAGCGGCGGATGGACTCGGGGCGGGAGACCATCTTGTTCGCCTCGTCCACGGCCCGCTGCAGGACCTGCCGCAACTCCTCGTCGTCGACGAGGAGTTCGGCGGGGACGGGGTGCTTGCCGTTCATCTGTCGCCAGTGGTTGACGCCGTCCATGTCGAGGCTGATCAGGGCCGAGATGTAGGGGCGGCGGTCGCCGAGGACCATGCACTGCGAGATCAGGGGGTGGGAGCGCAGCCAGTTCTCCAGCGGGGCCGGGGCGACGTTCTTGCCGCCGGCCGTGATCAGGATCTCCTTCTTGCGGCCCGTGATCGTCAGATAGCCCTCGTCGTCGAGCTGTCCGATGTCGCCGGTCGGGAACCAGCCGTCGGTGGAGGCGGGGGCCACCCCGTCGCCGAACGGGTCCCAGTAACCCCGGAACACCTGACCGCCGTTCAGCAGGATCTCGCCGTCCGCCGCGATGCGGACCCGGGTGCCGGGCAGGGGCCAGCCCACCGTGCCCAGGCGGGACTTGAGCGGGGGCGTCACCGTGGCCGCGCCCGTCGACTCCGTCAGGCCGTAGCCCTCGTAGATCTCCATGCCGGCGCCCGCGTAGAAGGCGGCGAGGCGGCGGCCGAGCGGGGAGCCGCCGGAGATGATGTGCCGGATCCTGCCGCCCATGGCGTTGCGGATACGGCGGTACACCAGCGAGTCGTAGAAGGTGCGGGCCGCCTTCAGGGCCGCGCCCGGACCGGAGCCGGTGCCGGCGAGCCGGGACTCCATCGCCTCGCCGTAGCGCACGGCGACGTTGGTCGCGCGGTCGAAGACGGAGACCCGGCCGCCGCTCTCCGCCTTGGCGCGGGCGTTGTTGAAGACCTTCTCCAGCATGTACGGGATCACGAGGAGGAAGGTGGGTCTGAAGCTGGCCAGGTCGGCCATCAGATCCTCGGCCTGGAGGCTCGGCGCGTGGCCGAGGCGGACCCGGGCACGGACGCAGGCGACGGCGACCATGCGGCCGAAGACGTGCGAGATGGGCAGGAAGAGCAGGGTCGCGAGGTCGTCGTCCGACTTCGACTTGAACACGGGGTAGAGGAGCTCGACCGCGTTGTCGACCTCGGTGAGGAAGTTGCCGTGGCTGAGCACACAGCCCTTGGGGCGGCCGGTGGTGCCCGAGGTGTAGACGACGGTGGCGACCGTGCCCGGGCCGAGCATGCCCCGCCGGACGCCGATCTCCTGCTCGGGGACGGCCTGGCCGAGTTCCCCGAGGCGCTCCACATGACCCTTCTCCATGATCCACATGTGGCGCAGGTCGGGCAGGCGGCTGAGCTCCGGGCCGAGGGCGGCGGCCTGGGCGGCCGTCTCCGTCACCAGGGCGACGGCGCCGGAGTCCTGGAGGATGAACCGGGTCTGGAAGACCGAGGAGGTGGGGTAGATGGGGACCGTCACCAGGCCCGCGGCCCAGGAGGCGAAGTCCAGCAGCGTCCACTCGTACGTCGTACGGGCCATGATCGCGACCCGGTCGCCCGGCATCAGGCCCTCCGAGATCAGCCCCTTCGCGACCGCCAGCACCTGCCGCGCGAACTCCGCCGCCGTGATGTCGATCCAGCGGCCGTCGTCCGTGCGGCGGCTCATCACCCGCTGCTCCGGGGCCGCCTCCGCGTTGTCGAAGGGCAGGTCGGCGAGCGAGCCGTGCGTCACCGGCGGGACCAGCGGCGGCACCGAGACCTCGCGGACCTCACCGTCCAGCCGCACGATCTCTGGTTCCACGAGCACGGGCGCGCCGTCGTAGTCGTGGCCGGACACGTACGAGAGGGACATGGTCAGCTCCTGGGACGTGCAGCTCGGTGGCGTTCCGCTGCATGAGGTACGCAGGGGACGTACCGGGGCGTTCACCCGCGAGTGCGCCGGGAAGGGTTACCAGGGGTTAGGACGGTGATCCTAAGTGTCCCAAGTGGTGAGTCTGTGCGGGTTCGTTGATGGTCCGGAGCCGGGACTGTGCAACCTCGACCGCAAAGTGAGACTTTGTCAGCTATCGGCGCTTACGGCCGCTCCAGAATCGCCGTCACCCCCTGTCCGCCCGCCGCGCACACCGAGATCAGCCCGCGGCCCGGCCCCTCCCGCTCGGCCAGCAACTTCGCGAGCGTGGCCACGATCCTCGCGCCGGTCGCGGCGAAGGGATGCCCGGTGGCCAGGGAGGATCCGGTGACGTTGAGCCGCTCCCGGTCCACCGGGGCCAGGCCCTGCTTCTCCCAGGCGGCGAGGGTCGCCAGGACCTGGGAGGCGAAGGCCTCGTGGATCTCCACCAGGTCGAAGTCCTCCATGCCTAGACCGGCCCGCTCCAGCATGCGGGGGACGGCGTACGCGGGGGCCATGAGCAGGCCGTCCTCCCCGTGTGCGACATCCCCTTGTACGAAGTCCACGGCCGCCGTCTCGTACGCCGTGAGGTACGCCAGTACCTGAAGGCCGCGCGCCTTCGCCCACTCCTCCGAGGCCAGCAACACGAGCGCCGCGCCGTCCGTCAGCGGGGTCGAGTTCCCGGCCGTCATGGTCGGGTCGGGGTCCTTCAGGCCGAACACCGGCTTGAGCCGGGCGAGTTTCCCGGCCGTCGAGTCGGGACGGAGGTTCTGGTCGCGGTCCAGGCCCCGGAAGGGGACCACCAGGTCCCGGAAGAAGCCCCACTCGTACGCCGCCGCCAGCCGCTGGTGACTCGTGGCCGCCAGCTCGTCCTGGGCCTCGCGACTCACGCCCCAGGCGCGGGCGGTGACGGCCGCGTGCTCGCCCATCGACAGGCCGGTGCGGGGTTCGGCGTTGCGCGGGATGTCGGGCACGAGGTGGGACGGGCGGATGCGCGCGAGCGCCTTGAGGCGGGCGCCGGCCGACTTCGCGCGCCGGGCCTCCAGCAGGATGCGCCGCAGCTCGTCGTTGACGCCGAGGGGCGCGTCGCTCGCGGTGTCCGCGCCGCCCGCGATCGCGGACTCCGTCTGGCCGAGGGTGATCTTGTTGGCGGCGGCGATGACGGCCTGCAGGCCGGTCCCGCACGCCTGCTGGATGTCGTACGCCGGGGTGCGGGGGTCCAGCTTCGAGCCGAGGACCGTCTCGCGGGCGAGGTTGAAGTCCCGGCTGTGCTTGAGGACGGCACCGGCGACGAACTCGCCCACCGCGCCCGGCTCCTGGAGCCCGTGGCGCTCCACGAGGGCGTCGAGGGCGGCGGTGAGCATGTCCTGGTTCGAGGCGGTGGCGTACGGGCCGTCCGAGCGCGCGAAGGGGACGCGGGTACCGGCGACGATCGCCACGCGTCGGGCGACCGGCGGCTTCAGGGGGCTCATCTCCCGGCTCCTCACCTCGAAAATCGACTTACCTACGGTAACCTTACTCCAGAGTAAGGAATCTGCGACCGACCCGGGAGATGGACATGGCCGACCGCTATCTGAGCTTCACCGGTACCGCGCCGGGCCGGTTCCTCACCCGCCGCCTCGGGCTGCCGCAGCCCACGGTGCTGCGGCGGTGGTCGCAGGACTCCCCGGGGTTCGAGGGCGGGGTCCTGCAGCTGACGGCGGGCAAGTCGGAGCTGGCCGGGCTTTCCGGGCTGGCCGGGCTGAAGTTCCCGTCCGCGTCGGACGCTCCCGCGGCGGTCGTCCTCGACGCCACCGGCGTGCGGGACGTCGAGGGGCTCGCGGAGGTCCACGCGGCGCTGCACCCGGTCGTACGGTCGGTCGCCGCGAGCGGGCGGATCGTCGTCCTCGGGGCGCCGCTCTCCTCGCAGGATCACCACCAGGCCGCCGCCCAGCAGGCGCTGGAGGGGGTCACGCGCTCGCTCGGCAAGGAGATCGGGCGGGGCCGGACGGTGAACCTCGTACGCCTCTCGGACGCGTCGGCCGCGGAATCGACCCTGCGCTTCCTGCTCTCCCCCAAGTCGGCGTACATCAGCGGCCAGGTGATCGAGGTCGGACCGGCGCAGGAGGCGGACATCGACCGGTCCCAGCCCCTCGCCGGGCGGACGGCGCTCGTCACCGGCGGCGCGCGGGGTATCGGTGCGGCGGTCGCCGAGACGCTGGCCAGGGACGGGGCGCGGGTCGTCGTACTCGACGTGCCGGGGGCGTCGGCGGATGCCGAGCAGTTGGCCGCGCGCCTCGGGGGCAGTGCCCTCGCGCTGGACATCACGGCCGCGGACGCGGGCGAGCGGATCGCCCAGGCGCTGCCGGACGGGCTGGACGTACTGGTCCACAACGCGGGCATCACCCGGGACCGGCGGCTGGTCAACATGCCCGCCGAGCGCTGGAGTTCGGTGCTCGACGTGAACCTGGCGAGTGTGCTGCGCACGACGGACGCGCTGCTGGAGCGGGGCACGCTGCGGCGGGGCGGGCGGATCGTGGCCACCGCGTCCATCGCGGGGCTCGCCGGGAACACCGGGCAGACGAACTACGGCGCGAGCAAGGCCGGTGTCGTCGGACTGGTGCGCTCCCTGGCGCCCCGGGCGCTGGCCGAGCACGGGGTCACGGTGAACGCGGTCGCCCCTGGGTTCATCGAGACGAAGATGACGGCGGCGATCCCGCTGTTCATCCGGGAGGCGGGACGGCGGATGAACTCCCTCGGACAGGGCGGACTCCCCGTCGACGTGGCCGAGACGACGGCCTGGCTGGCGAATCCGGCGTCCGGCGCGGTGAACGGGCAGGTCGTACGGGTGTGCGGCCAGAGCCTGCTGGGGGCGTAGTGGGAACCCACGCGGACGACACGCAGGCCGACTCGTACGGGGAGGGGGAAGGGGCCCAGGACTCGGGCAGCCCCGGCGCGGTTCCTTCCACGGTCCTCGACCGGCCCCCCGCCCTCCTGCCCCTGCTCGCCCTGGGCGCCCTGCGCTCCCCCTTCAAGCGGCCCTCCGCCACCGCGGACTTCCCGCGGACCCGGCTGGTGCTGCCCCGGCTGCGGGTGGACCTCGCGCGGCTGGCCGCCTACGAGCGGGTGTGCGGGTTCGCGACCGGGGAGGACGCGCTGCCGGTGACGTATCCCCATGTGCTGGGCTTCCCCCTGGCCATGAGCCTGATGAGCGGACGGGACTTCCCGCTGCCGTTGCTCGGACTGGTGCACACGTCGATCGAGATCACGCGCTACCGGGAGCTGGCCGCGTCGGGCGAGTACGAACTCACCGTGTACGTCGACGGGTTGGCGCGGCACCGACGCGGTACGGAGGTCTCGGTCGTCACCGAGCTGCGGGTGGGCGAGGACGTCGTGTGGGAGTCGGTGAGCACCTATCTGGCGCGGCACCGCACACCGAGGACCGGCGGGGAGCCGGAGCGCGAGAAGCACGGACCGCTGCCCGGCGTCGACGAGTGGCGGCTGGCCGGGGACATCGGCCGGCGTTACGCCGCCGCGTCCGGCGACCGCAACCCGATCCATTTGTACCCGCTCACGGCCCGCCTCTTCGGCTTCAAGAGGGCCATCGCCCACGGCATGTGGACGGCGGCCCGCTGCCTGGCCGCGCACGGCACCCCTCAAGCGGTGCTGGTGCGGGCCGAGTTCAGGGCGCCGGTGCTGCTGCCGGGGACGGTGACCTACGCGGCGGACGGGGAGCGGTTCGAGCTGTGCGGCGGGGAGCGGGTGCACCGCGTGTACGTGAGCGGGGGCGTCTACCCGCTGACCTGAAGGGGGGTGCCCCCGGCGGAGGTGTCCCGGAGGGTCCACGGCCGGCCCTCCATCAGGTTCCCGAGGCCGGCCCACGCGAAGTTCATGAGGGTCGCCGCCGACTGCCGCGCCGTCATGCCCGGGGTGGCGTTGGCCCAGGCGGCGAGCGACTCGGCGGCGCCGACGAGCGCCTCGGCGAGGCCGGCGACCTCGCGCTCGGGCAGGTCCGGGTCCCGGTGCGCCTCACGGGCCGCGACCACGATCAGATGGGTCACGAACGCCACGATCTCCTCGCGCATCGCGGTGACCTCGGCGGCGAACGCCTCACCGTGGATACGGGCCTGGAGATGCAGCACGGACCAGCCGTGCGGGTGGTGCGAGGTGTGCGTGAAGAACGCCAGCAGGCCGTCCCACAGCTGACGGTCGGCGGCCAGGTCGGTGCGCACCCCCGTCCGCACGGCCTCGGTGAGCGCGGCCGCCTCCCGGCGGATGCACGCGGTGAAGAGGTCTTCCTTGGAGTTCAGGTACAGGTAGACCAACGGCTTGGACACACCGGCGAGTTCGGCGATCTCGTCCATCGAGGCGGTCATGTACCCGCGCTGCCCGAAGATCTCCACAGCGGCGTCCAGCATCTGCTGCTCCCGCACGGCACGCGGCATCCGCTTGCTCTTCACGACACCCATGCGCAAAGCCTACGGTCACGCGGGCGCGGCAGCGGAGGCGTTGGGCTCAGGAGGTCTGCGGGGCCTGCGGAGCCTGCGGGGTCTGCCCCTGGGGACGGCTCGCCTCGTCGACGGCCTCGTCCTCCTGGCTGCGGTTCGCCTCCAGGTTGGCCTTCATGCGGTCGACCCGCTGGACGACCTGGATGGAGGCCCGGTCGCGCTCCTTGCGCAGGACCACGAAGCTGATGGGGGCCGAGAGCAGCAGGGAGAGCAGAACGATCCACATGCCGTTGGAGTCGCCGAGGCCGCGCGGGGCGAGGCCGGAGTAGACGAGGCCCCAGACGACCACGAGGCAGCCCACCAGGATCCCGAGGCGCATCAGCGTGTAGCGGAGCATGTCAATCCACTCTTCCGTATCCGTATCGAACGGCCTGAACACCCCAAAGAGGCACTGTCCAGTGAAGCACGCCGGGCACCGGATCTTCGAACGGGGTCAGTCGAGCGGCAGCAGCATGATCACGTCGTCCCGGTCGTCGCCGGGTGCGACCCGGATCGCGCCGGGCACGCGGCCGACCTCCTTGTAACCGCAGGAGCCGTAGAAGCGCTCCAGGCCGAGGCCGCTGCGGCAGGTGAGCCGTATCGCCTCGACGCCCTCGAAGGTGCGGGCCGCGTCGGCCGCCGCCGCGAGGAGGTCACGGCCATAGCCCCGGCCCTGGTGGCGGGGGTGGACCATCACCGTGTACAGCCACACCCAGTGGGTCATGAGCCGGTGCGTGTTGAAGGCGAAGAAGGCGGTGGCGGCGACCTGACCGTCCTCGTCGTGTCCTGCGAGCAGCCGCGTCCGGCCCTCAGCCATTCCCACGAAGTGCTTCACCAGCTCGGGGCGGATCGTCTTCCGCTCGACCGGCGCCACGAAGCCGACGGCTCCGCCCGTGTTCGAGACGTCCGTCCACAGGTCGAGGACTCCGTCGCGGAGGGCGGGGGTGACGGCCGGGTCGAGGGTGAAGGTAAGGGGCATGGGGCGAGGCTAGACATTACGTCTCCGTCGCCTCAAGCGGGTTCCGGCGTCACGTACGTCACCCGAGCGCCCGGACCGCCACCTCCAGGTCCGCCACCAGGCCCCGGTACGCGGCCTCCCTGTCGTCGGCCCGCAGTACGGCCGAGGGGTGCACGGTCGGCACGAGCCGCTCCCGCCTGCCGTGGATCTCCTCCTCCAGCACGGTCCCGCGCACCTGCGTCACCCGGAACGAGGAGCCGAGCAGCGCCTTGCCCGCGGTGGCGCCGAGGACGACGATCAGTTCCGGTTCGACGAGTGCCAGTTCTTTTGCGAGCCAGGGGCCGCAGGCCGTCATCTCCCGGAGGGTGGGGGACTTGTGGATACGGCGTTTGCGTGGCTCGGCCTGCGTGAACTTGAAGTGCTTCACGGCGTTGGTGACGTAGGTGTGCTCGGGTTCGATACCGGCCTCCGCGAGGGCACGGTCGAGCAGCTTGCCCGCGGGACCGACGAACGGCTTCCCCTGCCGGTCCTCCTGGTCGCCGGGCTGCTCCCCCACGAGCATCACGCGCGCGTGCGGGTCCCCGGTGCCGAACACCGTCTGCGTGGCGTCCCGGTACAACGGGCAGCCCCGGCAGCCGGCGGCGGCCTTCCGCAGAGCGGGGAGTCCGCCGCGGGCGGGAACGAAGGGTTCGGCGGTGTAGGCGTCCTCGGGTGACGTGGTGCTCACCATGGGGGGCGAGTACCCGGGGTGGGGGAACGCGAACGAAGGGGGCGACTTGTGGGTCATGGCGGCTGCGGGCCGGTGGGGGCTGGAGCCGACGTCGGTCACCAGGAGGCGTTGCTGCGGGCAGGCCCGCGCAACCGGAGGGAGCACTTGGGCCGGATCGCGGCCGCGGGGCGGTGGGGGCTGGTCGCGCAGTTCTCCGCGCCCCTAGGGGGCTGCAGCGGCCGTTCCGCCAGGAGGCCGCGTCGCTGTGAGCGGGAGAACGAAGGGGTCGGCGGTGTCGGCATCCCCGGGTGCCTTGGCAACCATGCGGTCCGAGTACCCCCAGGGGCGCGGGGAACTGCGCGACCAGCCCCCGCGGCGCCGCAGACGAAGAACCGCCGGAACCTTCAGAAGCGCATCGACTGCGGCGACTCCCGGCGGGCTGGGTCCGGGGCGTCGTACTCGCGGATGATCTCGTAGCGGGTGTTGCGTTCCACCGGGCGGAAGCCTGCGTCGCGGATGAGGTCCAGGAGGTCCTCGCGGGTGAGTTTGTTCGGGGTGCCGTAGTTGTCGGCGTCGTGGGTGATCTTGTACTCGACCACCGAGCCGTCCATGTCGTCCGCGCCGTGCTGGAGGGCGAGCTGGGCGGTCTGGACGCCGTGCATGACCCAGAAGACCTTGACGTGGGGGACGTTGTCGAAGAGGAGGCGGGAGACCGCGAAGGTCTTCAGTGCCTCCGCGCCCGTGGCCATCTGCGTCCGGGCCTGGAGGCGGTTCCTGACCTTGCCGTCCTGCACGTCCACGAAGTCGTGCTGGTAGCGCAGCGGGATGAAGACCTGGAAGCCGCCGGTCTCGTCCTGGAGCTCACGCAGGCGCAGGACGTGGTCCACACGGTGCCTCGGCTCCTCGATGTGGCCGTACAGCATGGTGCTCGGGGTCTTCAGACCCTTCTCGTGCGCCAGGCGGTGGATCCGGGACCAGTCCTCCCAGTGGGTCCGGTGGTCCACGATGTGCTGACGGACCTCCCAGTCGAAGATCTCCGCGCCACCGCCGGTCAGCGACTCCAGGCCCGCGTCGATCAGTTCGTCGAGGATCTCGGAGGCCGAGAGACCGCTGATCGTCTCGAAGTGGTGGATCTCCGTCGCGGTGAACGCCTTCAGGGAGACGTCCGGAAGCGCCGCCTTCAGCTCGCGCAGCGACCGCGGGTAGTAGCGCCACGGCAGGTTCGGGTGCAGGCCGTTGACGATGTGCAGCTCGGTGAGGTTCTCGCCCTCCATCGCCTTGGCGAGCTTCACCGCCTCCTCGATGCGCATCGTGTACGCGTCCTTCTCCCCCGGCTTGCGCTGGAAGGAGCAGTACGCGCACGACGCCGTGCACACGTTGGTCATGTTGAGGTGACGGTTGACGTTGAAGTGGACGACGTCACCGTTCTTCCGCGTCCGCACCTCGTGCGCGAGGCCGCCGAGCCAGGCCAGGTCGTCCGACTCGTACAGCGCGATGCCGTCCTCACGGGTCAGCCGCTCACCGGCCCTGACCTTCTCCTCCAGCTCGCGCTTGAGTCCGACGTCCATGCCCACACCCTTCTCACGACAACCCCGACGACTCCGACAACCGTACGTCCACGCCGTTACGCCTCTTCGGGCAGCTCTCCGACCCGGTTCTCCCACTTCGTGGAGAGGACGATCGTGGTACGGGTCCGGGAGACCCCCTCGGTCCCGGACAGCCGGCGGATGATCTTCTCCAGGCCGTCGACGTCGGGCGCCCGGACCTTCAGCATGTACGAGTCGTCACCCGCGATGAACCAGCAGTCCTCGATCTCGCCGAGGTCCCGGAGCCTGCGTGCCACGTCCTCGTGGTCGACCGCGTCCCCGAGCGAGATACCGATCAGCGCGGTGACGCCGAGGCCGAGGGAGGCGGAGTCGACGGTGGCGCGGTAACCGGTGATGACACCGGCCGCCTCCAGCCGGTTGATGCGGTCGGTGACGCTGGGTCCCGACAGACCGACGAGGCGCCCCAGCTCCGCGTAGGAGGCCCGGCCGTTCTCCCTCAGGGCCTGGATGAGCTGCCTGTCCACCGCGTCCATGGGATCGAAGCCTTCCGCTGAAAAGTGCCTGAAGTGATGAGAGGTACTGCCACGTGCCGTACTGACCGCTTGCCCTACTGCCCGCTTGCCCTACTGACCCGACGGGCCGCCGCCCAGTTCGCCCTGCCAGCGCCGGTACAGGTCGTGCCCGACGCCCGCCGCGTCCAGCACCCGCCCGGCAACGAAGTCCACCAGATCCTGGATGTGGGTGGCGCCCGCGTAGAAGCCCGGCGAGGCCGGGACCACGCTCGCGCCGGCGTCGTCGAGCGCGACGAGATGCCGGAGCGTCTGGCCGTTCAGCGGAGTCTCCCGTACCGCCACGACCAGCGGCCGCCGCTCCTTCAGCGTGACGCTCGCGGCCCGCTGCAGCAGGTCCTTGGACAGGCCGAGGGCGACTCCGGCGACGCAGGCGGTGGAGGCGGGGACGATCAGCATCCCCTTGCTCGGATACGACCCCGAGGACGGCCCCGCGGCCAGGTCACCGGCGTTCCAGTACCGCACGGCGTCGAGGTCCGCCTCGAAGGTGCCGGGCTTGCCGTCGGCCCCCCGGCCCAGCCATTCCCGCAGGTCCTCGCGCCAGTGCGCGTCCCGGAAGGAGATCCCCGTCTCGTCGAGGAGGGTGAGCCGCGAGGCACGCGAGACCACCAGGTCGACGCTCTCACCGGCGGCGAGCAGTGCGCGCAGAACGGACGCGGCATACGGGGTGCCGGAGGCGCCGGACACCCCTACGATCCAAGGCGTACGCCGCGTCTCTCCTGGCTTGACTGGGTTCACACCCCCGAGCCTATCCGGCGTCGCGGGGTGGGAACCGGCCAAGGGGGGTCGGGCGTTCTTCTGAAGGGGAGGGGAGTTGCCATGGCCGGTGGAGAACTCGAGTGGTCGCGCGGTGACCGTGCGAAGGCCGCGGCCAAGCTGATGATGGGCTGGGTCGCGCTGCTGTGGCTGCTCGAAGTGGTGGACGTGGCGAGCGGACACGCCCTGGACGGCCTGGGCATCACGCCCCGCACCCCGTCCGAGCTGGTGGACGTCGTCCCGGCCGCCTTCATCCACTTCGGCTTCGCCCACGTGGCCGCGAACAGTGTCCCGCTGCTGGTCATGGGCTTCCTCGCGGCGCTCGGGGGCCTGCGCCGGTTCGCCGCGCTGTCCCTCGTCATCATCGTGGCCGACGGACTGGGTGTGTGGCTCATAGCCCCGGCGCACACCAACACGGCGGGCGCCTCGGGGCTGATCTTCGGCCTGTTCGGCTACCTGCTGGTGAGCGGTTTCGTGGAGCGCCGCCCGCTGGGCGTGCTGGCGGGGCTGCTGGTGGCGGCGGTCTGGGGCACGTCGATCCTGGTGGGCCTGGCGCCGACGCAGACGGGCGTCAGCTGGCAGGGGCACCTGCTGGGCCTGGTGGCGGGCATCGGGGCCGCGTTCGTCTTCCGGCGGCGGCCAGGTCGGAGCGTCGCTCAGGTCTGAGGCCGGGCCTTCGGGTCGACGGGGAGTCGGGAGGTGGGGATCGTCAGCTTGCCGAGCGGGGAGTCGACGGCCAGGTCGGGGCCGTAGGGGAGAGTGTCGCGGCCTCGGTACCCGTCGGGTCCTGGGTTCCACATGGCGACGGCGTGGCCCTGCAGCGGATCGAGGATCACGTAGTTGGCGATGCCTCGGGAGGCGTACCAGCGCGGCTTGATCTCGTAGTCACGACGCACGCTCTCCGGCGACACCACCTCAGCTACGAACTCGATCAGATCAGCGGGGTAAGAGCTACGGTTCTCGGCCTCTGCCTCTGCTGGGATGACGGCGATGTCCGGGCAGAACTCGTTGGCGTCGTCGAAGGGGAACGCCACATCACTCACCAGGGCCCACTCCGGTGACAGTTGCTCCTCAAGGCCGGCTGACACCCTGAGGATCGTCTTCCCGTGGAACGGCCTGACCGGGTTCATCACGATGCTGCCCTCGACAATCTCCGTCAGATAGCCGGGGAACATGTCCTCCAGCTTGCTGAGCTGCGAGTGCAGGCGGTCAAGGTCCGAGATGACAGTCACGGTGGCCTCCTGAGGTCCTGCCCTCGATGGTAGGCGCACCGTACTTACACGGTCAGACCACGAACCAGGAGATCCAGCAGCGCGCACACGAACAGGGCAATCCCGATGAAGCCGTTGACGCTGAAGAACGCCCGGTTCAGCCGGGACAGGTCGTGCGGCCGCACGATCGAGTGCTCGTACACGAACGCACTCGCCACGATCATCAGTCCCACCCAGAAGAACCCGCCCGCCTCCGTGGCGACGGCGTACCAGATGAGGAGGGACGTCGTCAGGAAGTGACAGACCCGCGCCCCCCGGATCGCCGCCGGGATGCCGAAGCGCGCCGGCACCGACATGACGCCGATCTCCCGGTCCGTCTCCACGTCCTGGCAGGCGTAGATCAGGTCGAAGCCACCGATCCAGATACCGACCGCGAGGCCCAGGATTACCGCGTCCCAGGACCACTCCCCCGTGATCGCTAGCCAGCCGCCCACCGGACCCATCGCCTGGGCGAGGCCCAGGATGGCCTGGGGGAAGTTCGTGAACCGCTTGCCGTACGGGTAGACCACCATCGGGATGACGGCGACCGGGGCCAGCGCCAGGCACAGCGGGTTCAGCAGCGCCGCCGAGCCGAGGAACACCACGACCGCGACCAGCGCACCGGTCCAGGCGTGCTTCACCGACATCGCCCCGGTGACCAGCTCCCGCTGTGCCGTCCGGGGGTTCCGCGCGTCGATCTCCCGGTCGATGATCCGGTTGACCGCCATCGCGAAGGTCCGCAGGCCCACCATGCAGATCGTCACCAGAAGCAGCCGCCCCCAGTGGATGTTCTTGTCCCACTCGAACATCGCGGTCAGCGCGGCGATGTACGCGAAGGGCAGCGCGAAGACCGAGTGCTCGATCATCACCAGGCGCAGGAAGCCCTTCACCTTCCCGGTCGGCTGCGACGCCGGGCCCGGGCCCACGACCCCGTCGGCGGTGGTCATCATGCGAGGCTCCCGAGGAAGGCGTCGAGGTCGGTCAGGAGTGCGGCGGCGGGCAGCGGACCCGTCTCCACGGTCAACGGTGTCGCGTCGTCGTCGGGCGGGATGACGTGCGCCGTGAAGGCGTAGCCGTCCGCGCCGGCCGGACGGGCTTCCAGCCGCAGCGCCGCTCCGCCGTCGACCGTGAACGGACCGTCCGCCGCGGCGAGCCCCGCGCGCAGCCGCTCCGCGAAGTCGGCGGGTTCGGCGTCGCGCACACCGGGCAGCTCGAAGCCGTCGCCCTCGCCGCCGTGCTCGAAGAGGACCGCCCAGGTGTCACCGGGGCCGGCGAGTTCCTCCGGCGTGACGCCCGCCTGCTCGGCGGCCAGCCGGACGCCCGGGTCGGCCGGGTCCAGTTCGGGCCGCACGAGCGCCACGTAGTCGGTGTCGGTACCGATGAACAGGGCCGGACCGCCCACGGCAAGGGGACTCACAGGCCGTACTCCTTCCACCGGCGGTCGACCTTCGCCGCCGTTTCCGGGTCGGACTCCACCATCTCGGGCCAGCCGCCGTCCCGTGTGTAGCCCTCCTCGGGCCACTTCTTCGTCGCGTCGATGCCCGCCTTGCCGCCCCAGAACTGCTGGTAGGAGGCATGATCGAGGTGATCGACGGGGCCCTCGACGACCGAGAGGTCACGGGCGTAGTCGGTGTTGCCCAGCGCCCGCCAGGCGACCTCGTGCAGATCGTGCACATCGCAGTCCGCGTCGACGACCACGATCAGCTTGGTCAGGGACATCATGTGTGCCCCCCACACCGCGTGCATCACCTTCTGCGCGTGCTTCGGGTACTTCTTGTCGATCGAGACGATCGCGCAGTTGTGGAAGCCGCCCGCCTCGGGCAGGTGGTAGTCCACGATGTCCGGCACGATGATCTTCAGCAGGGGCAGGAAGAACCGCTCCGTGGCGCGGCCCAGCGGTCCGTCCTCCGTCGGGGGGCGGCCCACGACGATCGACTGGAGCAGCGGCCGTTTCCGCATCGTCACGCAGTCGATCTTCAGCGCCGGGAACGGCTCCTGCGGGGTGTAGAACCCGGTGTGGTCCCCGAAGGGCCCCTCCGGCAGCATCTCGCCCGGCTCCAGCCAGCCCTCGATGACGACCTCGGCCTGCGCCGGGACCTGCAGCGGGACCGTCTTGCAGTCCACCATCTCGATCCGCTTGCCCGCGATGAACCCGGCGAAGAGGTACTCGTCGATGTCTCCGGGCAGGGGGGCCGTGGAGGCGTAGGTGACGGCGGGCGGGCAGCCGAAGGCGATGGCCACCGGGAGGCGTTCGCCCCGCCGGGCCGCGACCTGGTAGTGGTTGCGGCTGTCCTTGTGGATCTGCCAGTGCATGCCGATGGTGCGCTTGTCGTGGCGCTGGAGGCGGTACAGACCGAGGTTGCGGATCCCGCTCTCCGGGTCCTTGGTGTGGGTGAGCCCCAGGTTGAAGAAGGACCCGCCGTCCTGCGGCCAGGTGAAGAGGGCCGGGAGCTGGTCGAGATCGACGTCGTCCCCGGTGAGGACGACCTCCTGGACCGGGGCGCCCGCGGACTTCACCTTCTTCGGCGGCACGTGCGCCATCGCGCCGAGCTTCCCGAACGCCTCGCGTACGCCCACGAACCCGTGCGGCAGCTCGGGACGCAGCAGCCCGCCGATCTTCTCGGAGATCTCGCCGTACGACTTCAGGCCCAGGGCCTTGAGCAGGCGCCGGTCGGTCCCGAAGACGTTCATGGCGAGCGGCATGGCCGACCCGCGGACGTTCTCGAAGAGCAGCGCGGGGCCGCCCGCCTTCTGGACCCGGTCGACGATCTCCCCGACCTCCAGATAGGGGTCGACCTCGGCCTTGATCCGCTTGAGGTCTCCCTCGCGTTCCAGTGCCCTGAGCAGGGAGCGAAGATCGTCGTAAGCCATGGGGTCAAGTATCCCCGAGCCGCTACCCTGACCCCGTCAGGGGCCCGTCACAGGCTCCACACCACGTTCCCTGGGGGGCCAAAGCACATGTTCCGGCTGCTGATGTACCTGATCCCGCTGGCGCTGACGATCTACGCGTTCATCGACTGCCTCAACACCCCCGAGGACGAGGCCAAGCACCTTCCCAAGATCGCCTGGGTCTTCATCATCCTGCTGTTCTGGATCGTCGGCCCCGTGGCGTGGCTCGCGGCCGGCAAGCAGCGCACCGTGCCGGCGGACGGCCGTACGCCCTCGGAGTGGCACCGCAACCACCGCACGCAGTACGTCGCTCCCGACGACAACCCGGAGTTCCTGAACTCCCTCAAGGCCGACAACAAGAAGGACGAGGCCCTCCTCAAGGACTGGGAGGCCGACCTGCGCCGCCGCGAGGAGGAGCTGAAGCGCCGCGAGTCCGGCGAGGACCCCAAGGACGCCTCCTGACAAGGTGTACGTCGGCGGGCTCCCCGAAACGGACAGTGCGCCCCTGGGCGCAGGCCGGTACGGACCGGACACTTACCTCGCATGACGACAGCTCCCGCCGAC
Organism: Streptomyces sp. NPDC102270; assembly: GCF_044766405.1. Classification (NCBI taxonomy): domain Bacteria; kingdom Bacillati; phylum Actinomycetota; class Actinomycetes; order Kitasatosporales; family Streptomycetaceae; genus Streptomyces; species Streptomyces sp. NPDC102270. Next base: position 473,526 of record NZ_JBIWLX010000004.1, read on the forward strand.
TCCGCCGGCACCCTCGCTCCCGCATACGGTGACAAGGTCATCGCCGTCGAGTCGGCGGGCTCGGAACCCATCCCCGAGTCCGAACGCCACGGCGGCCCGCTCCAGCTCCTGTGGACCTGGGCCTCCCCCAACATCGAGTTCGCCACGGTCTTCATCGGGGTGATCGCGGTCCTCTTCTTCGGTCTGAGCTTCTGGCAGGCCACGGCCGCCATCGTGCTCGGCACCGCCCTCGGCGCGCTCACCCAGGGCGTGCTGTCCCTGGACGGACCCCTCTTCGGGGTGCCGCAGATGGTGATCGGCCGCCTCTCCTTCGGCCACCGCGGCAACATCCTGCCCGCCGCGGCCAACGGCCTGGTGGCGGGCGTCGGCTGGTTCGCGGTGAACAGCGTCAGCGCGGCCTTCGCCCTCAACACCCTGACCGGGCTGCGCCCGTTGCCGTCCCTCCTGCTCGTGGTGGCCGCCGAGATCCTGATCGGCTTCATCGGCCACAACTTCGTCCACGTCTTCGAGAAGTACGCCTTCCCCGCCCTCGCGGTGATCTTCCTGCTCGCCGGGGTGTGGACCTTCAAGGACGCGCACCTCGGCGGGGGCGGCACCGGCGGCGGTATCGGCGGCTTCCTGCTCGCGTTCAGCGCGGCCTGGGGGTACGCGGCGGGCTGGAACCCGTACGCCTCCGACTACTCGCGCTATCTCCCCCGTACCGCGAACCGGTTCAGGACGATCCTCTACCCGGCTCTCGGTCTGTTCCTGTCCGTCTCGGTGGTCGCGGTGATCGGCGCGGCCTCGGCGACGATCGTGTCCCCGAAGGACGCCACTCCCACGGCGGCCTTCACCGGCCATCTCCCGGGCTGGCTGGGCGATCTGGTGCTGCTCGCGATCATCCTGGGCGCGGTGTCGGCGAACGCCCTCAACGTGTACTCCGGCGCGATCTCGGTCGCCTCCTTCGGTCTGAACCTCCCCGCCTGGCTGAGCCGGAGCGTGCTGGTCGTGGTCTCCGGGGTCGCGGGCACGGCGGCGGCGTGGGCCTCGCTCTCCGACGCGGGGGCGTCCTACGAGGCGTTCCTGCTGGTGATCGCGTACTGGGTGGCGCCCTGGCTGGGCGTGGTCCTGGTGGAGCGGTGGCTCCGGGCGAAGGTGCCTCACGAGCAGCTGGCGGCCCGCCTGACCGACCGCGCCTTCACCAACTGGCCGGGGCTTGCGGCCCTGTTGATCGGCGTGGCGGTCTCCGTGCCGCTCTTCTCCAACCAGGAGGACTACGTCGGCTACGTGCCGGAGCACTGGCCGTCGTTCGGGGACATCACCCCCGTGGTCGGGTTCGCGGTGAGCGCGGTGCTGTACGCGGCGCTTCGCGTACGCCGGGCGACAACAGGCCGGTGACAGAGGGGAGTTGAGCGGCGTCGGGTTCGTCCTGAGGGCGGCTCGGCCCACCTTCCGGCCCGGTGTCCGTCGCCCGGGCCGGCGCCGTGGACACCGGCGGCCGTGGCCCGCCGAGGACACCGGTCAGGTTGTCCTCTGCGGAGACCGGCCTCCTGTCCCACGGGGCCCTCGCCCCGCCCCCGCCTTGGGAGACCGGTCGTCTCAGTCCACCGTGATCGAGTCCAGCTTCTCCCGCAGATACGCATGCGAGTCCACCGCCTCGTAGGCCACCCGTCCGACCGGTGCCGGGACGGACTCGACGGTCGTGCCCGGGGTGCACTCGCCGAAGTAGACGAGGGACATCAGCTCCTCGGCGGGCGCGTCGGCCGGGGGCGGCAGCACCCGGTGCCGTCCGGACCGCCACCGGTCTCCCGTCCAACGGGCCATCAGGTCACCGATGTTGATGGTGAAGGCGGCCGGGTCGAAGGGTGCGTCCTCCCAGCCGCCCTCGTCCGTGAAGACCTGGAGGCCGCCCTTGCCGGCCTGCCGGTCGAGGATCGTGACCGTTCCGAAGTCGGTGTGCGGGCCGATGCGGAACTGACCCGGCTGCGGCTCCCCGGTCACCTCGGTGCCCGGATACCAGTTGATGTTGAAGCCGTACGTCGGATGGTCCATGTGCCGGGAGAAGAAGTCGGCTCCGGGACCGAGGGCCTCCCCGAGCAGGGAGAGCAGCTGCTTCTCCAGCTCGGCCATCTTCTCCAGGTACTCCTCGCACAGGGTCCGGAGCTCCGGTACCTCGGCGGGCCAGACGTTCGGCGCGTACCACTCCGCGTTGACGACCGGGTCCTCGAAGGGCTCGTGGGTGGCGAAGGTCAGCGACTCCTTCAGGTCCGGCGGGGTCTCGGTGCCCTCCGAGTAGCCGTTGGCCTCGGCGCCGGGACCGAGCCAGCCGCGGCCGCCGACCTTCGCGGTGTACGGCTGCTTGACGTCCCCGGGCATCCGGAAGAACGTCCGCGCGGCCTCCCGGATGCGGGAGCGCAGGACCGGGTCGACGCCGTGTCCGGTGACCAGGAAGAACCCGGCGGTCTGCAGGGCCTCGTCCAGGGTGCGGGCGATGGCGGCGCGGGCGTCGGGGTCCGTGGAGAGCCAGGACCCGAGGTCGATGGTCGGGATGCGGGGCTGGGGGGTGTCACTCACCGATGTCCTCGTTCCACAGTGCCGGGTTCTTCTCGATGAAGTCGCGCATCAGCTGGACGCACTCGGGATCGTCGACGAGCACGATCTCCACGCCGTGTTCGGCCAGCCAGTCGTGGCCGCCGTGGAAGGTGGTGGCCTCGCCGACCACGAGCCGTCCGATCCCGAACTGGCGGACCAGTCCGGAGCAGTACCAGCAGGGCGAGAGGGTGGTCACCATCGTCGTCCCGCGGTACGTCCGCTGCCGTCCCGCGGCCCGGAAGGCGGCCGTCTCCGCGTGCATGGAGGGGTCGTCGTCCTGGACGCGCCGGTTGTGGCCGCGCCCGAGGAGGGCGCCGTGGGCGCCGTAGAGCGCGGCCCCGATGGGGATACCGCCCTCGGCGAGCCCGGCGCGGGCCTCCTCGACGGCGGTGGCGAGCCACTGGTGTGCCTGTGCCTGATCCATGTCTCTCACTCTCCTGTGGCCGAAACACGAGGGCAACGTGCGGAAAGTACTCTCCCGGCAGCCCACAGCCGGACGAACTGTCGGGAGGCGTCCATGCCCGCACTCACCCTTCGCGAGATCCTCGCCCTCGATCCCGTCCGCGCCGCCGAGCCCGAGCTGCTGGCCGGACACACCGCGCTGGACCGCCCGGTGCGCTGGGTGCACTCCAGCGAGGTGTACGAGGGCGCGAACTTCCTGGACGGCGGCGAGCTGCTGCTCACCAACGGTTTCGGGCTGACGGACGCCGCCGAGGAGGTCCGACGGCGGTACGTCCGTGAGCTGGCCGCCCGGGGCGCCGCCGGCCTCGCGGTGGAGGTCGGCCGGTCCCTGCCGGTCATGCCCGCCGAGGTGGCCGACGAGGCCCGCCGCCTGGGCCTGCCCCTGCTGGCGTTGCACCGGGTCGTGCCCTTCGTCCGGCTCACGGAGGCCGCCAACCGCGCGATCGTGGCCCGCGGACTGTCGGGCCGTACGGTCGTACGACCCTGGGGCGACGACCATACGGCGGCCCTGCTCGCCGACCTCGCCGACCGGGCGGCGCTGAACCAGCCGGAGGTGGAGGCGCGGGCCGCGCTCGCGGGTTTCCATCCCGGCCCCGGTGCCCGTCTGGTCGGGGTGTCCCTGCACGGCACGCGGGAGGTCGCGACGGTCGACCGGGCGGTACGGCTGCTGGGCGGGGCGGGGGTGATGCGGGCCGCGTTCCCCGGGGACGTCCTGGCGCTGCTGTCCCTGCCGGAAGCGCGCACCGGTGACCCGGTGAAGGCGGTGCAGGAGGCCTTTCGCACGACGGCCGCTCCCGGCCTCACCGTGGCCGTGGGGCACGCTGTCGCCGGGGGCGGCGGCTGGCTGCGCTGGAGCGACACGCTGCGGACGGCCCGTACGACACTGGAACTGGCGTTGACCGTCCCCGCGGCCGAACCGGGCGTCCCCGAAGGCCCGTTGGTGACCTCGTCGCGGGCGCTCGCGCTGGAGCGGGAGCTGACGCGGGGCGGGGTGGACGCCAACCGCGAGCGCCTGGCGGCCCTGGTCCAGCACGCCCTGGGGCCCTTGCTGGCCTGGGAGGCGGCCCACCCCAGCGACCTGGTCCGCACCCTGGAGGTCCACCTCCGCAACGGCTGCTCCCCGACCCGCACGGCGTCCCTGCTCCACATAGGCCGCCAGTCCCTGTACCAACGCCTGGACAGAATCGAGTCGTTGCTGGGTCTGGACATCAACGACCCGGACCTGTTGGGCGAGTTGCTGACGGCGACCTGCGCACACCGGGTGGCCATGACGGCGCGACACTCGGAGTCCCAGCGAACCGCCTACCGCAAGGTCACCAGGCTCGTCCCGTTGAACGGCGCGTAGCACGTCACCGTCCGAGGCGTCCGCAACACGTCGTCCTCGGTGAACAGCTTCCGCGCGGCCGCGAACGAGACGTCCCCGCTCACCACGGGCGCCACCCGGTCGTAGAACTCCCGCGACGCCTCGGGCAACGGCGTCCCCGGCTCCCCGTCGTCCTCACCCCAGACGTCCCACAGCAGCGTCTCCACCTTGTTCACCGCGGCGAGGTCGAGCCGGATGTTCCCGGCCACGAACCGCTCGCCGAAGAAGGGTCCGTCCTCGGGCCGGTGCAGCCCGAACTCCGTCTCGTCCGCACCGCCCTCTCGGATCGCCCGCCAGGCCTCCCCGGCGACAAGGAACCGCGCCCGGGGGACGTCCATCGGGTCGAAGTCCACCGGCCAGTGGGCGGTGATCTCCGGGTCGGTCAGCTGCGCGTCCGCCAGCAACCAGCCCCGTTCCGCATCCCAGTACTCGGTGACCACGTGGTCACCATGGAAGCCGGACGGCGAGAAGTAATCGGCGAACCCGGACCGCAGCCGGGCCGGGATGCCGGCATGGCGCAGGAGCGAGACGTGCAGCAGCGTGAAGTCGCGGCAGACCCCGACGAACCGGTCGCCCGGCTCGCGCCGCACGGTCAGCGGGGCGTGGTTCCGCTCGACGAGGATCCGCAGGACGTCGTCGATGTAGCGGGACTCCGCGTCGTTGTGGAGGCGGTCGGCCGGGTGGGTGTGCCCGAAGAGCTCGCCTTCGACACGATGGATCATCAGATCGCGTACGACACGGGCCAGTTGGGCGGGATCGCGCGGCAGTCCGTCGTAGCGGGAGACGAGATCGCCCGGGTCGGAGAACGCGCTCTGCTCGGCGTAGAAGGAGAGGGAGAGGGGCACCAGGGGCCTCCCGAAGGCGTCATCGACCACGCGTTCGATTACGGGCCGGCGCACTCCACCGTGTCAAAATTCGCCGCCCCCTGTCCATGGTCAGGAACCAGCCAGGACGGGTCTCGCGACGACACTTTCGTAACCCAACGGACATCACGCGATCTAGTCCGAACCAACTCCCCTTCCTTACCCTGATGTTGATAGACAGCGCGCATGGGGGGAATGCGGGTGCACAGACAGCTGCACGGGCGCGGGGCGCTGTTCGACGCGGATCCGGCGGGGCTCGCACCACGGCTCGTGGGGCTGCGGCCGCACCAGCACCGGGCCCTCACGGTGGAACATCCGCAGGAACTGCCCTTCGTCGTGCTCACCGGCGCCCGCGGCATGGGCAAGAGCGCCCTGCTCACCGAGTTGCGGGAGGCCTACAAGGGGCACACCCCGGTCGCCCTGATCGACTGCGAGGCGGCCGAGTTCGCGGCGCCGCCCGCGGGCCGGGACGCCGAGGCCTGGTCACCGGTGTCGCAGGCCCTGCTGATGATCGCCGAGCAGCTCGCGGAGCCGGTGACCGGAGCCGGGCGGATCACCTTCCCGCGGCTGATGTCGGGCCTTGTCGCGGTCGCCGCAGGAGGATGGCGGGACGCCGACTCGGAGCGGATCCGGCGCGAGGTCGAGCGGATCCTGCTGCTCAACGAGAGCGGGTCGTGGATCGCCGGGTTCGCCGGGCGCTGGGCCGGGCGGGTCGCCGCCAACGTGGCGGCGGCGGCCACCGGGACCGGGCCGCTGCTGTCCTCCGCCATCGAGGCCACCCTGGAGTCCATCTCCGACAGCTTCGTCCACCGACGCCGGCAGCGGGCGGCCACCTGGTGGCGGGACTACCCCAACGCGAGTCGCAACGCCCGGCGCGGACTCATGCTGCTGTCCGGGCACTTCAGGGCCGGCGGCACCTCACGCGAACACGCCGAACGCCATCTGGTGCGGGCCCTGCTCGCCGACCTCACCGACGCCTACACCGGCGTACTGCCGCGCATGCAGCGCCTGGGCCGGCCCGTCGTCCTCGTCGACAACGCGCAGTCCGCACCCGGCCCCGGCCTCACCGACCCCGTCCTGCGCGACCGCTCCGAGGGCATCGCCGACCAAGTCGTCTTCATCACCGCGCTGCGCGGCACCGGCCGCCCCGCCCTGCGCAACGCCGTACGGCACAGCCTCCCCGAGGTCGCCCGGCGCAGCGACTGGACGCCCGATCCCGCGTCCCCCTCCTCCCGCGCCCTGCTGGTCTTGCTGCCGCCGCTGACCGCCGACGACACCCTGCACATCGTCGACGAGCACCAGGTGCCGCCCCACCTCCCGCACGCGGTGCACCGGCTGACCGGCGGCAACCCGCTCGGCATCACCCTGCTCACCGAGTCCGCCGCCCAGAACGGCACGGCCTCTCTCGGCGAACTGCTCCTCTCGGACGTACGGCTGCACGAGGACCGCGACGGCAGACCCACCTACGTCGAACTCCTCGACCGGCTCGTGCCCGCCGACCGGCTGGAGGAGCTCACGGTGCTGGCCGCCGCCCACGACCACGACTCCGCCACCGCCCTGGCCGAGGCCCTCCTGCCGGACGACTTCGGCCCGGCCGACGTACGGGCCCTGCAGACCCGGCTCGTCCAGGAGGGGCTGCCCGAGGTGCCGGGCCGGTTCGTCGGCGACCCCTTCGTGCGGACGCTGCTGCTGCTCCGGCTGCACCACCGCTCCACCGACCACGGGCGCTGGCGCGAGGCCCACGAGACCCTGATCGCGCACTACGCGCCCACCGGCCAGGACGAGGCCCACGCCCGCTACCGCCTCCACCACGAACTCGCCCTCGGTACCACGGAGTCGGCCGTCGCCCACCTGCGCGACACCTTCACCGCCCTGGACACCCGCACCTGGCTGCGCACCCTGCGCTTCGTCGCCTCCGCGCCCTACTTCCACGCGCACGACGCCGAGGGCCACGACTTCGCCGCCCGCGACGACCGGCGCGCGGCGATCGCGCTCGGCCACACGGACGCCGTCCAACAGGTGCCGGCCGACGTGGACCCCGTACTGCATCTGCGGATACGGCGGCTGCTGCACGCGGTGTGGCAGCTGACGGACCCGCTCGCACTGCCCGATCCGAAGGTCGGCGACCGGCTGCGGTTCGAGCTGGAGCAGCTGTCCAACCTGCGCCCGGCCGGCAACGCCCTGCTGTGGCGGGCCTCCCGGGACTGGCCCGAGGACGCGCTCGCGGGACGCCCGCTCAGGGTTCCCGACGGCAACGACGACGGCGACAACGACGGCGAGGGGGACGCGTGATGGCCGGCCGAGGCTTCGGAACATGGCTGCGGGAGGGCGTCTGGGAGATCCCCCTGCGCCGGTACATCGCCCTCCTGCTGACCCTCGTGGTGCTGGGCGGCCTCGGAGCCGGGGGCTGGAAACTCGCCCAGGACGACCGCTCCTGCGCCGAAGGGGTCGTCAGACCGGAGGGCAGCGACGAGTGCGTGGGCGTCTCGGCGACCGGCTACGACTGGGGACGGGCCCCGTTCACAGCGGTGGTCAAGGCGATCGACCGGGAGAACAGGACCATCAAGGGCCCATACGTCACCGTCGCCCTCTTCGAGCCCTTCACCGCGACCGACGCCGACAACCTCGGTGACGTGCTGCACGAGCTCCAGGGCGCGTATCTCGCGCAGTACCAGGCCAACCACCGGTCCAACGGGACCGTCCCGGCGATCCGGCTGGTGCTCGCCAACCCGGGTGCCACCGGCGCCCACTGGGAGCACACCGTCGACCAGCTGGCCGGCATGACCGGCGGGAAGGACCGGCTGCGGGCGGTCGCCGGGGTCGGACTGAGCACCGCCGACAACAAGCGGGCCGTCACCGCGCTCACCGCCCGCGGCATCGCGGTGATCGGCACCTCCATCACCGCCGACAACCTCGCCAACGGCCAGGGCGGCAAGGATCCCTTCCCCGGGCTCGCCCGGGTCGCCCCCACCAACACCGACGAGGCCCGCGCGCTCACCTCCTTCGCCCAGGTCGCCGCCGACAAGGCAGTCCTGGTCCACGACCAGAAGGCGGACGACCAGGACAACGGCGACCCCTACTCGCTGACCCTCCAGCGCTCCTTCGAGAAACTGCTCAAGGGATCGCCGTACGCCCCCTGGTCGTTCAACCCGCCCGACGACCGCAGCCTGGAGGGCTCCACCGCCAACGACTTCGAGCAGATCACCCACCTGGTCTGCGACACGGACGCCGGCACCGACACCATCCTGTTCGCCGGACGCCACACCCAGCTGCGCCAGTTCATCAACGCGCTCGGCGAACGCGGCTGCCAGAAGCGGAGGTTCACCCTGCTCACCGGCGACGAGGCGTCCTACCTCACCGGTGACAAGGACCTGAACCGCGACGCCCTGAACCGCAACCTCACCGTCCGCTACACCGCCCTCGCCCACCCGGACGCCTGGCTGAAGTCCGCGCCCCCGACCGGCGGTTCGGCCGCCGACGCCCAGGTCCTCCAGGAGCTGGTGCGCGAGGGCCAGGGCGACAAGGTGGGGCCGATCGGCGACGTCGACCTGGAGGACGGGCAGCTGATCATCGCCTACGACGCGATGCGCCTGACGTACCAGGGCATCCGGTTCGCCAAGGGCACCAAGGACATCCCCACCCTGGAAGAGGTCCGCAACGAGTGGCGGCTCATCAAGGGCACCCAGCAGCGCGTCAACGGCGCGAGCGGCTGGATCTGCCTCGACAACCACGGCAACCCGTACGACAAGGCCGTACCCATCGTGGAACTGACCCCGCAGGGCACGGCCCGTTTCGTGCGGATCGCCTGGCCGGAGGGCAGGCCGCCGGCGAAGGAGTGCCTGCCGCCGTCGTAACCGGCCGAGGGGTCAGACGCCGGCGTACGAGTGCTTTCCGGAGACGAAGATGTTGACGCCGTAGTAGTTGAACAGCCAGCAGCCGAAGGCGATCATCGCCAGGTAGGCGGCCTTGCGGCCCTTCCAGCCGGCCGTGGCGCGGGCGTGCAGGTAGCAGGCGTAGGCGACCCAGGTGATGAACGCCCACGTCTCCTTCGGGTCCCAGCCCCAGTAGCGGCCCCAGGCCGACTCCGCCCAGATCGCGCCCGCGATGATCGTGAACGTCCACAGCGGGAAGACGGCCGCGTTGACCCGGTAGGAGAACTTGTCCAGGGTCGCGGAGGCGGGCAGCCGCTCCAGGAACGAGGTGGCGAACCGGCCCGGCGTGCCACCGCTCGCCAGCTTGCTCTCGTAGGAGTCCTTGAACAGGTACAGGATCGTGCCGACGGCGCCCACGTAGAAGACCGCGCCGCACAGGATCGCGGTCGAGACGTGGATGTACAGCCAGTACGAGTGAAGGGCGGGAACCAACTGGTCGCTGGCGGTGTACAAGACGGTGACGGCGATGCCGAGATCGAGGAGGACCGTCGTGATCAGGAACAGGCCGAGCCAGCGGACGTTCTTCCGCAGCGCGAGCAGCGTGAGGTACACGCCGACGGCGACCGTGGAGAAGGTGATGTTGAACTCGTACATGTTGCCCCACGGGGCCCGCTCCACCGAGGCCGCGCGGGCGACGACCCCGGCGAGCTCGACGAGGAAGGCGACCACGGTCAGCGACACGGCGATACGGCCGTAGAGATCACCCTGCTCGTCCCCACCGTGCGCCCCGGGCCCGTCGGGCACGTCCCGCGCCCCGGCCGCGGCCCGCACCACGACCTGCGGCCGCTCCAGTACGGCGGTGCTGCCGCCCTTGCTCACGGTGACGGCCGGCGCCTTGGCCTTGCCGGCGGTGCCGGTGAGCGCGGCGGCGGTCCGGCCGACCTTGCTGCGGCTGCCGAGGAGCCATTCGGCGATGTAGGCGAAGAAGGCCAGGGTGTAGACGGCCATCGCGGAGTAGATCAGCGTGTTGCTGATGTTGGCGAGGTGCTCGTTGGTGGCGGTGGCCAACTCGGTTGCGGCGGCGAGAGTCATTTCGTCTCAGCCCCTTCGGAGGGTGTGACCTGGGGGTCGGGGGTGGGGTGCTCGGTGCTCGGCTCAGGGGCGGGGTCGGCGACCGGGGACTTGGCGGGGTGCTGAGCGTCGGTGGCAGCACCTGCGGCCGGTTCGGTCCGCTCCTTGCCGGTGCCGGGGGCCGACCCGATCGGCGCGGGCGGCTCGTCGGAGGCGGCGTCGCGGTCGGGTGCCCCGGGCGTCTGGTCGAAAAGAACTCCCGCCAGCTCGCCCAGCTCCTCCGGCAGCTTCGCCGACTCGCTGCGGCCGAGGCCGGCCATCTCGACGACCGTCACGCCGTCGTCGCCGCGCACCGCCCGCACCCAGACCCGGCGGCGCTGGATGAACAGGGACGCGGCGAGGCCGAAGATCGCGGTGAGGGCGCCGGCGAGGGCCCAGCCGCTGGCGGGCTGCTGGACGACCTGGAAGTTCGCCCACTGCTTGGTGCCGTCATAGGTGACCGAGCCGGCCCCGTTCGGGAGCTGCATGGTCTGGCCGGGCTTCAGGTTCTCCCTGAGCTCCTGTCCCTTGGCGTCCTTGAAGTCCTTCATATGGGACTTGTCGAGCTGGTAGACGCTCTGCGGGATGCCCGAGTCGACGCCGAGGTCGCCGTGGTACGGCGTCAGGTTGAGCACCGGGTTGTTCAGCGCGGGGAAGGTGGAGGCCGTCTCGCTGCCCTTGGTGTAGGTCGGCAGGAAGAAGGCCGAGATGCCCAGCTGCTCGCTGACGCCCTTGGCGTTCTTGTAGCCGTCGAGGACCTTGACCACACCGGTGGAGGTGACGTTGGAGTCCAGCGGCAGCATCGGCACGGCGTCGCGGTAGACGACGCTGCCCTTGCCGTCCCGGACCGTGACCACGGGCGCGTAACCGTGGGCGGTGAGGTAGACCTTGGCGTCGCCGATCTCCAGCGGCTCGTTGACCTTGACGAGGGTGTTGCGGTCCTTGCCGTAGGCGCCCTCGCTGTAGGTGACGGCGGCCTGGAAGAGGCGCGGGGTGCCCTTGGTGGGGCCGCTGGTCTCGTAGGTGCCGGTGAACTTGTCCAGCCTGAAGCTGAAGGGGACCAGGTCGCCGGTGTCGAAGAGGTTCCCGGACTTGAAGTCGTCGTACTGGGTGAGGGTGTTGGAGAACCCGTCGCCGTCGCCCTCGACGACCAGCTTGTTGCCCTCGGACTTGAAGAGCTGGCCCCAGGCGAAGGCGGTCAGCATCACGATCAGCGCTATGTGGAAGGCGAGGTTGCCGACCTCGCGCAGATAGCCCTTCTCCGCGGCGACGTTGTCACCGGCGAGGTGGGCGCGGAAGCGCTTCTTCCGCAGCAGGGCGAGCGCGGCCTCGCGGACCTGCTCGGGCTCGGCCTCGGTGCGCCAGGTGGTGTAGGCGGGCAGCCGGGTCAGCCGCTTCGGGGCGCCCGGCGGCCGGCCGCGCAGCTGCCCGACGAACTGCCAGGTGCGGGGGATGATGCAGCCGATGAGGGAGACGAACAGCAGGATGTAGACCGCGGAGAACCACACCGAGCTGTAGACGTGGAAGAGGCCGAGCTTTTCGTAGACGTCCCCGAGGGTGGGGTTGTTCTTGACGAAGTCGGCGACCTTCGTGGCGTCGGTCCCGGACTGGGGGATCAGCGAGCCGGGGATCGAGCCGAGCGCCACCAGCAGGAGCAGCAGCAGCGCGACCCGCATGGAGGTCAGCTGACGCCAGAACCAGCGGGCCCAGCCGACGACACCCAGGGCGGGCATGTTCAGGCTCTCGGCGGGCGCGGTGGACAGCTGGGCGCCCGCGGCGCCGAGGTCCTGGTCGCCGGCGGAAGCCTCGGGGGCGTGGGGGGTGACGGGTTCGGTGGCGGGTGTGGTCTTGCTCATGGATCAGATCCCCACAGTGAAGCCGGCGGACCAGGACTGGAGGTCCTGCACGAGACGGTCCCACACGCCGGTCAGCAGCAGCAGTCCGGTCACGATCATCATGATGCCGCCGATGCGCATGACCCAGACGTAGTGGCGCTTGACCCAGCCGAAGGCGCCGAGCGCCTTGCGGAAGGCGACCGCGGCGAGCACGAAGGGCACGCCGAGGCCCAGGCAGTAGGCGACGGTCAGTATGGCACCGCGGCCGGCGCTGCCCTGCTGGGCGGAGAGGGTCAGCACGGAGGCCAGGGTCGGGCCGATGCAGGGGGTCCAGCCGATGCCGAACAGCGCGCCCAGCAGCGGGGCACCGACCAGGCCCGTGGTGGGCCGGTTGTGGAAGCGGAACTCCCGCTGGGTCATCCAGGGCATCAGGCCCATGAAGAAGACGCCCATGAGGATCATGAGCACGCCCAGCACCTTGGACAGCACGCTCTGGTTCTCCTGGAGCGTCTGGCCGAAGTAGCCGAACAGCGCCCCGCTGGAGACGAACACCGCGGTGAAGCCGAGCACGAACAGGGAGGCGCCCGCGACCATCCGGCCCCGGCGCGCCTCGGCCAGATCGGTACCGGTGACGCCGGTGACGTACGACAGATAGCCGGGGACCAGGGGCAGGACGCACGGGGAGAAGAAGGAGACGAGGCCGCCGAGGACCGCGAGGGGCAGGGCGAGCAGCAGGGCGCCGTTGAGGACAGTGCCGTTGTAGCCCGTCTCGGCGGCGAGCGTGACGACTGCACTCACGTCACTTCTCCGCGAGGACGGGGTCGATCATCTTGCGCAGCTTGCTCTCGCTGAGCGCGGCCAGCGAGCGGGCGGCGATCTTCCCGTCCCGGTCGATGACGAGCGTGGAGGGCACGGCCTGCGGGTTGAGGGTGCCCTTCGCGAAGCGGAGCATCAGCTTGCCCGTGGGGTCGTACAGGCTGGGGAAGGTGATGCCCATGTCCTTCTCGAAGGCGCGGGCGTTCTGGACGCTGGTGTCGCGGGTGTTGACGCCGACGAACTGGACGTCCTTGCCCTTGAGCTCGTTGTGGACCGCTTCCAGGTTGGGTGCCTCGGCCCGGCAGGGGGCGCACCAGGAGCCCCACATGTTCAGGACGACGACCTTGCCCTTGTAGTCGGCGACGTCGAGCCGTCCCCCGTCGACGGTCTTGCCGGACAGGTCGGGGGCGGTGCCCCGGTCTCCCTGCTTGGCGGTCGAGATGCCGTCCGCGCCCATGATGAAGTTGGTGTTGCCGCCTCCGCCCGAGGTGCCGCCCGAGCCGCAGGCGGACAGGGTCAGCGCCGCGACTGCGGCACCCGCGCTGAGGAGGGTGGTACGGACTCGGGAGCGGCTACGGCTGGCGGCACTCATGTGAAAAGTTTCGCATGCCCGTTCCGGGGATCTTGCGCACCCCCCTTGCGGGCGGAAACCTGTATTTCAGGCAGCGTTCGAGGAGGCTGTCGAGGACGGCGACGAGGTCGCTGTCGGGGCCCCCTTGAGGAACGTCCTCCAGCCGCCCGCCGGCTCCTGTCCGACGTCGAGCGTGCGGAGCTTGGCGAGCACCTCCGGCTTCTGTACGTCCATCCAGTCGACGAACTGCCGGAAGGAGACCATGCGGACGTCGGCGCCCTTCTCCTTCTCCTGCGCGATGTACGTGAAGGCCCGCTCGACGGCATCCATGTAGAGGCCGCCGTTCCAGTGCTCGAAGTGGTTGCCGACGAAGAAGGGGGCGCGGTTGGTCTCGTAGGCCCGCTTGAAACCGGCGATGTAGGCCCCGGCGGACTGCTCGCGCCAGGCCGGGTAGTTGTACGCGGGCGCGTTGGTCGAGTTGATCGACTGGTTGGCGAGCATGTTGTAGTCCATGGACAGGACCTCGAAGCTGCGGCCGGGGAAAGGTATCGCCTGGAGCGGCAGGTCCCAGAGGCCGTTCTTCTTCTCGGGCCAGACCTGGCGGCCGCCGGGCGAGGAGGCGTCGTAGCGCCAGCCGAGCTCGCGGGCGGTGGGCAGCAGGTTGTCCTGGCCGAGGAGGCAGGGGGTGCGGCCGCCGACGAGTTCCTTGTCGTAGTCGAAGGGCAGCGACGGCAGGTCGGTCCAGCCGGTGTTGGTGCGCCACTGCTTGACGAAGGACTTCGCCTGCTCGATCTCGCTCTTCCACTGCTGGGGCGTCCAGTTGCCGACGGTGCCGTGGCCGGAGCAGAAGTGGCCGTTGAAGTGGGTGCCGATCTCGTGCCCCTCGAGCCAGGCCCGGCGGACGTTGGTGAGGGTCGCCTTGACGTGCGCGTCGGTGAGGTAGCCGATGTCGGAGGCGCCGCGGGGGTTGTTCGGGGGGTCGTAGAGCCGCTTCTTCGACTCGGGCAGCAGATACAGCCCGGAGAGGAAGAAGGTCATGTGCGCGTCGTGCTTCCTGGCGAGGTCGAGGAAGCGCGGGAACAGGCCGTTGCCGACCTCGCCGGCGCCGTCCCAGGAGAAGACGACGAACTGCGGCGGGGTCTGACCGGGCTCCAGCGGCACCGGCTTGCCGGGCTGGTGGGGCTGCTTGCCGGTGAAGGAGGTGGAGCCGTCGCCGATGGGGCGGGCCGTGGGGGCCGGCTTCTTGCTGGGCGTGGACCCGCCGGCGTGGCTCACCCCGTCCGACCCGGTGAGGGTTCCGCACCCCGAGAGCCCCACGGCGGCCGCGGCGCCCGCACCGAGGCCTATTGCTCCCCTTCGACTGAGAGTGGGCATGTTTCCCCGATTCGTCACGTTCTCCGGTGGTCACCCAGTCAGAGGAGACGAGGAGGGGAAAGGTTCCGGCACTCTTTCCGGATTCGGTAACAGGAACGCGCCCCAAAGGGGCGCGGGGAACGGCGCGCCCAGCCACGACGGACCCGCAGCTCCCCACGGCCTTCATGCCCGGTTTCCCGCGGAGCGCTACGCCCCGAACCCCTTGCTCCCGCCCTTCACCGGCTTCGCACCCGCCCGGAGATGGACCGGCACAAGATCGATCGCGGGCTCGCTGTAGCCGACGGAGACGATCCTGTCGCCCTGGTAGGTGAAGGACGTGAGGGAGGCGAGCGTGCACTGCCGCTTGCGCGGGTCGTGCCACAGCCGCCGCTTCTCGACGTAGGACCGCACGATCCAGATCGGCAACTGGTGGCTGACCAGCACCGCCTCATGGCCGCGCGCCCGGTCCCTGGCCGCGTCCAGCGCGCCCTTCATCCGGACGACCTGCTCGACGTACGGCTCTCCCCAGGACGGCTTGAAGGGGTTGACGAGGTGCTTCCAGTTCTCGGGGTTCTTCAGCGCGCCGTCGCCGACGCCGAAGGTCTTGCCCTGGAAGACGTTCTCGGCCTCGATGAGCCGCTCGTCGGTCGCGAGGTCGAGGCCGTGCGCCTTGGCGATCGGCGTGGCGGTCTCCTGCGCCCGCTCCAGCGGGGAGGCGCAGACGTAGGTGACGTCCCGGGAGGCGAGGTGCTCGGCGACCCGGTCGGCCATCTGCCGCCCGAGCTCGGAGAGGTGGTAGCCCTCGAGACGGCCGTAGAGAACACCGTCGGGGTTGGCGACCTCGCCGTGGCGCATGAGGTGGACGACGGTGATGTCGCTGTTGGTCGGGGTGCTCATGCTGCCGTGGCCTCCGCCGCCGCTCGGGCCGCCGCCGGAAGGGCGTCGGCGATCCGCTGAACCGCCTGCTCGTCGTGGGCCGTGGAGACGAACCACGACTCGAAGGAGGACGGCGGCAGGTAGACGCCGTTCTCCAGAAGGGAGTGGAAGAACGCCGTGTACCGGAAGGACTCCTGCGCCTTGGCGTCCTCGTAGCTGCGCACCGGCCGGTCGGTGAAGAACACCGAGAACATGTTGGAGGCGCTCTGCACGGTGTGCGCGACGCCCTCCTTGGCGAGCGCCTCGGAGACCAGCGACTGGATCTGCCCGGAGACGGCGTCGATCCTGACGTAGGCCGCGTCGTCGAGCAGCCGCAGCTGGGCGAGGCCGGCGGCGGTGGCGACGGGGTTCCCGGAGAGGGTGCCGGCCTGGTAGACGGGTCCGGCGGGGGCGAGGTGGGCCATGACATCGGCGCGGCCTCCGAAGGCGGCGGCGGGGAAGCCCCCGCCCATGACCTTCCCGAAGGTCAGCAGATCGGGGCGGACCCCGTCGATGCCGTACCAACCGCTGCGGCTGGTCCGGAACCCGGTCATGACCTCGTCGGAGATGTAGAGGGCGCCGTTCTGCGCGCAGGCGTCCTTCAGTCCCTGGTTGAACCCGGGGAGCGGCGGCACGACGCCCATGTTGCCGGGCGAGGCCTCGGTGATCACGCAGGCGATCTCGCCGGGGTGCCGGTGGAAGGCCTCGTGGACGGCCTCGAGGTCGTTGTACGGCAGCACGATCGTGTCGCCGGCCTGGGCACCGGTGACGCCCGGGGTGTCGGGAAGCGCGAAGGTGGCCACACCGCTGCCCGCCGCGGCCAGCAGAGAGTCGACGTGACCGTGGTAACACCCGGCGAACTTGATGACCTTGGTGCGCCGGGTGAAGCCGCGGGCGAGCCGGATCGCGGACATGGTGGCCTCGGTCCCGCTGGAGACGAGCCGTACCTGCTCCAGCGGCTCGACACGGGCGACCATCTCCTCGGCGAGCGCGACCTCGCCCTCACCGGGGGTGCCGAAGGAGGTGCCCTTCGACACCGCCTCCTGGACGGCGGCGATGACCTCGGGGTGCGAGTGCCCGAGGATCATGGGTCCCCAGGAGCAGACGAGGTCGACGTACTCGCGTCCGTCGGCGTCGGTCAGGTAGGGGCCGGTGCCGGACACCATGAAGCGGGGGGTGCCGCCCACGGCACGGAAGGCGCGGACCGGGGAGTTCACGCCGCCGGGCGTGACGGCGGACGCGCGGTCGAACAGGGCCTGCGAGACAGGCACATCGTACGAATAGGGCAATTCAGTCATGTCTTGCGACTACTCCGACCTTTTCCGGTGTGTTCGGCTTTCTCGGACTCCGTTGCCGGTGACTACCTCAGGGTAGGCCAGCCCTCGGAACGCCCCGGCGCCCCACGATCTGCGAAACTGGATGCAGATACACACAGAGGGGCTGCGAAGATCCTGCGGACAGGTGTTTCAACGCACGTTTCGGCGGGCGGCCGTGGGGGAGGTCACTGACACGATGATCGGGTTGCGCGGCGGGGGTCGCGCGTCCTAGAAAAGCAGTCGGGTGGAGATATGCATCGCGGTGGCGGACTGGGCGAGGGGACCGATGACCTGGGTCCTCGACGTGCCCGGCGGGGAAGGCACCGGCGCGAGGCGGAGGAAGCGGCCGAGACACGTCAGGGACGCAGCACCTCGGGCGCCCCGGATGAGTCGGAACGCGACGAGCGACGTATCGAACGTCGGATCGATCCGTTGAGGGCGGGAAGCAGGAATGGTGGTCGGGTGGGGGTGACGTACAAGTACTTCGGCGCGCCCGACGGCGCGACCGCGGCCCGCGTCCCGATCTCGATGCGCCCCGAGGAACTCGGCGGCGACGAGCTCGGCATGAACGGCATGTTCACCAAGATCAAGCCGGAGACCATGGCGGCGATGGTCCTCACCGGCATCGAGGGCGTCCCCCTGAACAAGGTCCCCCCGCTCGAACTGGTCGTCCTGCACCCCGACTACGCGGTGGTCAAGCTCCCCATGACGGTCGTGGACCCGCTGCGCGGCATAGGCGAGGAAGCGGTCGGCGCGGCGGCGTTCATCTGGTCGACGGTCCCGGACCGGGGCGGCCCGCGGGACGCGTTCAACGTGTACCAACTCCTGCACGAGTGGCAGGACTTCAGCCACCGGTTGCATGAGGCGGGGCATCAGCCGTATTGCCTTGTGTGGCCGTGACCTTGGGTTTCGCGGGATTCGGGCGGGGTCTTCGGGCCTCGCCCTTTTTGGTGCCGGCAGCAGGTGCGTGTACGTCCGCAGCGTGAAGCCCGGGTCCGAGTGGCCCAGGTACTCGGAGCGCACCTTGATGCCCTCCCTGGGCCACAGCTGTCAGGTCGTAGCCGGCCATGCCAGGTACCAGTCTCGGAAGTCTGGTCCCGATCCTCCGTCGGCGACATCCTTGAGGAAGCTGCGGTAGGAAGCGGGGAGCCGGACACCGTGCTGCTGCTCGAACAGCCAGATCCGAAACGCTGACGCCCAGGGTCTCCTTGGGCCATGGCGGCGACACGGGCACGGACCGCGGGCGGTCGCCCTTGTCACTGGTCACAGCGGCACGGTACCGGCGGTCTCCGCGTCGCCGCAGGTCCACCCCGCGCCAGGCGGCGGACCACGGGACACCCGGAGGAGGTTCACCGAGTGCGCCGCGCGCCGAGGTCCGGGCGCTGCTGCGACGCAGGCGCGGGCGCGGGCGGCGGACCACGGGACACCCGGAGGAGGTTCACCGAGTGCGCCGCGCGCCGAGGTCCGGGCGCTGCTGCGACGCAGGCGCGGGCGCGGGCGTCGGCCGGGACCCTGCCAGCCACAGGCCGGTGCCCACCGCGGCGGCCAGGGTGACGGCTCCGGCCACGGCGAAGGCGCTGTCGAGACCGGCCTCGAAGGAGGCGCCACCGGACTGCCGGGCGCGCACCACGGCCCCGAGCACCGCCACGCCGAGCACCGCGCCGATCTGCCGCGTGGTGCTGCTGATGCCCGACGCGAGACCGCCCTCCTGCGGGTCGACCGCCTGGATGGCGGCGCCGGTCAGCGGGGACATGGTCAGGGCGAAGCCGACGCCGACCGTGGCGAGCCGCCACGACACGTTCGCGTAACCGGTGTCCGCGTGCACCCCGCCCAGCGCGAGGAGCCCCAGCCCGGCCAGCACCAGACCGCCGGTGACCACGGACCGGTAGCCGTACCTGCCGGCGAGGCGTCCCGCGAAGGGGCTGACGACGACCATGGCGAGGGTGGTGGGCAGGGTCTGCAGTCCGGCCCGCAGAATCGAGCTGCCCTGGACGTACACGAAGAACTGCGAGAAGAAGAACGACGAGCCCATGAGCGCGAACCCGACCACGGTCATGGCGGAGTTGGAGACGGTGAACAGCCGCCGGCGGAACAGGCCCGGCGGCAGCATCGGTGCGGGGTGCCGCCGCTCCACGGCGACGAACGCGGCGAGGAGGGCGGCCGCCGCGGCGAAGCCACCCAGGATCACTGGTGAGGTCCAGCCGCGCGAGCCGCCTTCGATCAGGGCATAGGCCAGGGTGCCCACCCCGAGGACGGACAGGATCGTGCCCGGGATGTCGAGGGCGCGGGCGTCCGGATTGCGGGACTCCGTGAGGACACGCCGGCCGGCCACCAGCAGGATCACGCCGATGGGCACGTTGACCAGGAAGATCGCGGGCCAGCCGAACGCCTGCGACAGGACGCCTCCGGCGACGGGCCCGGCGGCCAGGCCGATGCCGCTGAGCCCCGCCCACAGCCCGATCGCCCTGACCCGTTCCTGCGGGGCGGGATGCGCGGCCACCAGGAGTGCGAGCGAGGCGGGGCTCAGGGCCGCGGCCCCGACCCCCTGCAGCACCCGCCCGGCCACCAGCCAGCCGACCGAGGGGGCGATGCTGCACAGCACGGACGCGGCGGTGAACACCGCGACACCGCTCAGGTACACGCGCTTGCGGCCGAAGCGGTCGGCGAAGACTCCGCCGGACAGCAGCAGCATGGCGACCAGCAGGACGTAGGCGTCGACGATCCATTGCAGTCCGGTCAGTCCTGTGTCCAGACGGTGCTGCATGTCCGGCAGTGCCGCGCCGACGATCGTGTTGTCGAGCAGCACCATGAACTGCCCCAGGCAGGTCACCACGAGCATGACGTCCCCTCCCCCGCACCTAAAGCAGCCATCAGCTGCATTAAGCGCACGGTAGAGCGACTCGGCACGCAAACGCAAGTGCGGGCTGCTTTAAGGTGGGAGGCATGGACGAGCAACAGCGCACCCGGCGGCCCGGCGGACGCAGCGCCCGCGTCCGCGCGGCGGTGCATCAGGCCGTCACCGACCTGGTGGGCGAACGCGGGTACGGCGGATTCACCGTCAGCGAGGTCGCGGCCCGCGCGGGAGTCGCCGACACCACCGTCTACCGGCGTTGGGGCAGCCTCGAAGCGCTGCTCACCGACGTGACGCTGACCCGCCTCAATGCGCGCTCACCGATGCCCGACACCGGAGACCTGGTCGGTGACCTGCGCACCTACGCGGCCGCCGTGGCCCGCGAGATCACCGGACCCGACGGTCTGGCCGTGCTCCGCCTGGCCGTCGCCCTGTCCGCCTCCGGACCCGAGGGCCTGCGCCTGCGCGACGACTTCCTCGCCGAACGAGCCCGGCAGTTGCAGTCCATGCTCGACCGGGCGCGCGAGCGCGGGGAGCGGGCCCCCGACGCGTTGGCCGTCGTCGACCACGTCATGGCCCCGATGTACATCCGCGTCCTGTTCGGCGCGGGCCCGCTCACCCCGGAGTACGTGGAGGGCCTGGTCGACCGTCTGCTCCGATGACGGCCGGGCGGCCAAGTCCGCCGATGAGTTTCCGGCGGTCGCGCCGTCTACCCCTCGACGAAGGGAGCGCACCATGCGCAAGATCACCGTTTGCACGTTCCTGACGCTGGACGGCGTCATGCAGGCCCCGGGCGGTCCGGACGAGGACGCCGAGAGCGGCTTCGAGCACGGCGGCTGGCAGAAGCCGGTGTCCGACGACGAGGTCGGCACGGCCATCGCCGGCTGGTACGAGCAGTCCGACGCGATGCTGCTCGGCCGCAAGACGTACGAGATCTTCGCGTCGTACTGGCCGACCGCCGATCCCGGCAACCCGTTCACCGACCGGATGAACGGCATGCACAAGTACGTGGCGTCTCGGACCCTGACGTCCGTCGAGTGGCAGAACTCCACGCTGCTGGAGGGCGATGTCGTCGATGCCGTACGCAAGCTGAAGGCCTCCGACGGAGGCACCATCAACGTCGTCGGCAGCGGCGACCTCGCCCAGACCCTCATGCGGCACGGCCTCGTCGACGAGTACCGGCTGACCATCCACCCGGTGATCATCGGCACCGGCAAGCGGCTGTTCGCCGACGGAGCGATCCCCACCGCGCTGGAGCCGGTCAGCGTCTCGTCGACGAAGGGCGGCACCGTCGTCGGCGTCTACCGGGTCAATGGTGAGCCCGGCTACGACAGTTACTGAGGGGCCGGAGCCCGGTTCAAGCAGCCCTGCGGTCCCTCTCGCGGTGCGCCCGGATGACGTCCGCGTACCGGTACCCCGTGCCCTTGATCGTGCGCCGCTGGGTCTCGTAGTCGACGTGGACCAGGCCGAAGCGCTTGTCGTAGCCGTAGGCCCACTCGAAGTTGTCCAGCAGGGACCAGGCGAAGTAGCCGGCCAGCGGGGCGCCCTTGCGGGCGGCGGACGCGCAGGCGGCGAGGTGGTCGCTCAGGTACTGCTGGCGTTCCGGGTCGTCGACCGTGCCGTCGGGGCGTACGACGTCGGGGTAGGCGGAGCCGTTCTCGGTGACGTAGAGCTTGCGGGCGCCGTACTCGTTCGTGAGGCGGAGCAGGAGGGTCTCGATGCCGTGCGCGTCGATCTCCCAGTCCATGCCGGTGCGGGGCACGCCGGGGCGGGCGACCTGACGGGCCCGTGGCGCCGGTCCGGTGGGGTCGTCGGCGACGGTGACCGGCATGTAGTAGTTGAGGCCGAGCCAGTCCAGGGGGGTGGCGATCACCGGCAAGTCGCCTTCCCGTTCCGGGAGTTCGACGCCGTAGACCTCGCGCATGTCCGCCGGGAAGCCGCGGCCGTGGACCGGGTCGAGCCACCAGCGGTTGGTGTGGCCGTCCATGCGGCGGGCGGCGGCGAGGTCCTCCGGGCGGTCGGTGGCCGCGTGGACCGTGGAGAGGTTGGTGACGAGGCCGACCTGGGCGGACGGGGACGCGGCGCGGATCGCCTGTGTGGCGAGGCCGTGGCCGAGGAGCAGGTGGTAGGAGGCGCGGACGGCGGCCGTGAGGTCGGTCAGGCCGGGGGCCATCTTCCCCTCCAGGTGGCCGATCCAGGCCGAGCACAGGGGTTCGTTGAGGGTGGTCCAGTGGTTGACCCGGTCCCCCAGCCGCCCGGCCACGACCGAGGCGTATGCCGCGAAGTGCTCGGCGGTCTCGCGTGCGGGCCAGCCGCCGCGGTCCTGGAGCACCTGGGGCAGGTCCCAGTGGTAGAGGGTGACGGACGGGGTGATGCCGGCTTCCAGCAGGGCGTCGATCAACTGGTCGTAGAAGTCGAGGCCCTTGGGGTTGACCGGGCCGTCGCCGCCCGGGATCACGCGCGGCCAGGCGACGGACAGGCGGTAGGCGTTGGTGCCGAGCCGGCGCATGAGGTCGATGTCCTCGCGCCAGCGGTGGTAGTGGTCGCAGGCGACGTCGCCGGTGTCGCCGCCCGCGACCTTGCCGGGGGTGTGCGAGAAGGTGTCCCAGATCGACGGCGAGCGGCCGTCCTCCGACACGGCTCCCTCGATCTGGTAGGCCGCCGTGGCCGTGCCCCACAGGAAGTCGTGCGGGAATGCGGCGAGGTCGATGGTCACGAAAGTCCTTTCACGGTCGGTCACTTGACGGCGCCCGCCGTCAGCCCGGCGACGAGATAGCGCTGGAGCAGCAGGAACCCGGCGACCACGGGGACGCTGACGACCAGCGAGGCGGCCATGATCTGGTTCCAGTACACGTTGTTGAGCGTGGAGTAGCCCTGGAGGCCGACGGCGAGGGTGCGGGTGGTGTCGTTGGTCATCACCGACGCGAAGAGCACCTCGCCCCAGGCGGTCATGAAGGCGTAGACGGCGACCGCGACGATCCCGGGGATCGCGGCCGGCACGACGACCCGGAACAGCGCGCCGAACGGCCCGCAGCCGTCCACCAGCGCGGCCTCGTCCAGATCGCGCGGCACCGAGTCGAAGTACCCGATCAGCATCCAGATCGAGAACGGCAGGGAGAAGGTCAGATACGTCAGGATCAGCCCGCCCCGCGAGCCGAACAGGGCGATCCCGGTGGCGTTGCCGATGTTGACGTAGATCAGGAAGAGCGGGAGGAGGAAGAGGATCCCGGGAAACATCTGCGTGGACAGCACGGTGACCGTGAAGACGCGCTTGCCGCGGAACTCGTAGCGGCTGACCGCGTACGCGGCGAACACCGCGATCACCACCGAGCAGACGGTCGCCGCGCCCGCCACGATCAGCGAGTTCACGAAGTACCGCGCGAGCGGGATCGTCGACCAGATGTCGATGTACGGCCGGACGGTCAGCCGGCTCGGCAGCCAGTGGAACTCGCCCGTGACGTCCGCGAGCGGCTTCAGCGAGCTGGAGACCATGACGTAGACCGGCAGCAGGACGAAGCCGGTGAGCAGGGTGAGGAAGATCCGCCGGGACCAGAAGAACGAACGCGGCGGCGCCATGGGCGAGCGGGGGCTAGACATCGGCCGGCTTCCTTCCCCGGGAGGTCAGCAGGAGGTAGACGCCCGTCACCACGAGCAGGAACAGCAGCAGGAGTACGGACATCGCGGAGCCGGTGCCGAAGTTCCAGGTGACGAAGGACGCCTGGTAGATGTGGACCGAGATGAGGTCCGCGGCCTCCGGGGCCGACTTGCCGAACAGGACGTACGGCGTGTTGAAGTCGTTGAAGGTCCACAGGAACAGCACCAGGAGCAGTACCTGGTTGACCGGGCGCAGGGACGGCAGGGTGATCCGGCGGATCTGCTGCCACAGCCCGGCTCCGTCCAGGGCCGCCGCCTCGTACAGCTCGCCGGGGATGTTCTGGAGTCCGGCCATGACGATGAGGAAGGCGAACGGCCAGCCCTTCCACACCGAGACGGTCAGCAGCGCCCAGAAGCTGTTGTCGCCGATGAGCCAGAAGGACGGCTTGTCGGTGAGGTGGAGCTGGCCGTGCAGGACGTGGTTCACCAGGCCGTTGTCGTGCTGGAACATGAACACCCAGGTGATGACGGCCGCGTAGACCGGCAGGGCGTACGGCACCAGGAACAGGGCGCGCAGCAGGCCCCGGCCGCGGAAGGTGTCCTGGAGGTAGACCGCCGCCGCGGTGCCGAGCAGCCAGCACAGGCCGACCGACAGCAGGGTGAAGGCCACGGTGACGAGGAACGAGTGCAGCAGCGCCTGGCCGACCGGGGCGTCGAAGTCCACCGACACCTGGTAGTTGTCGAGGCCGGACCAGGGCGCGGCGCCCCAGTCGCGGATGTAGAACTGCGTGAGCTCCTTGAAGCTCATCACGATGCCGATGACCATCGGCACCAGGTGGACCAGGAGTTCCAGGAGCAGGGCCGGCAGCAGGAGCAGGTACGGCAGGCCGATGCGGCGGAGCCTTCCGGGGCGGCGGCGGGGACCGGGCTTCGCCGCCCCGGAAGAGTTCGTGGGCACGGCGGCCTCCGCGGGCGCGGTGGTGGTCATCGTGCTCACTTCGCCGGCATCTGCTGCTGGGCCTTCTCCAGCGCCGCCTTCACCGACTCGGTGGTGACCGCGCGCCCGGCGGCCGCGTCGGCGAACAGGTCCTTGACCGCGGTCCCGACGGTCGTCTCGAACTGCGACTCGTCGGCGACCTGGGGCAGGGCGGCCGCGCTGGTGGCGAGGGTGCTCTTGAGGACCGCGTTGGCGCCCGAGCTGAAGACGGAGTCCTCCTGGACGCTCTTCACCGGCGGGACGGAGCTGTAGGCGGTGTTGAGGATCTTCTGCTCGGCGTCGCCGGTCATGAACTTCACGAACTTCTTGGCGCCGTCGATGTTGTCGGTGTTCTTGAAGACGGCCAGGTTGATGCCCATGACGGCCGAGTTGACCTGGGTGCCGGCGCCCGGGGTGCCGGACTGCACGGGCACGGGGGCGATGCCGTACTTGTCCGCGCTCATACCCTGGGACTCGAGGTTGGAGGACGCGGACTGCCACAGCAGCATGGCCTGCTTGCCCTTGGCGAAGTCGCTCACCGACTGGTTCTGGGCGTACTCGGCGTCGCCGGTCGGGATGGCCTTGTCCTTGGCCATGAGGTCGACGTACTGCTTGACCGCGGCCACTACGTTGTCGTTGGTGAAGTCGGGCTTGCCGTCGGCGGTGAAGAAGTCGCCGCCGTGCTGCTTGGCGAAGACGAAGACGTGGTGGATGTTCTCCGAGAGGTTCGCGCCCTCCGCGCCGAGCGCGGACTTGCCCTTGGCCTGGATCTTCTTGCCGTCGGCGATCAGTTCGGCCCAGGTGGCCGGGGGCTCGGTGATGCCGGCGTCGGCGAAGATCTCCTTGTTGTAGTAGAGGGCGTACGCCATCGAGTAGAGCGGGACCGCGGCCGGGTCCTGGCCCTGGGCGCCGGTGGAGCCGAGCGCGGAGTCGACGAAGCGGTCCCTGCCGCCGATCGCGGCGAAGTTCTTGGCGTTCCAGGGCAGCAGTGCGCCGGTGGCCTGGAGGGAGGCGCTCCAGGTGTTGCCGATGTTGAGGACGTCGGGGCCCTGGCCCGAGGTGGTCGCGGTGAGGATCCGGTTGAGCAGGTCGGCCCAGGGCACGACCTCGACCTTGACCTTGATGCCGGTCTGCTTCTCGAACTTGTCGAGTTCGGGCTGGAGGACCTTCTTGTCGACCTCGACGCTGGCACCCTGGTTGGAGGCCCAGTAGGTCAGGGTCTTCGGTGAGTCGTTGGACCCGCCGCTCGTCGACGAGCCGCCGCCACAGGCGGTCACGAGAGTCATGAGGGAAACGGTGACCGCACCGGCGGCCGCGGCTCGGGTTCTGCGCATGGCTCTGGAGTCCCTTCCAGGGAGAGACCCCGGGTGCGTTCGCTTCCCGAACACCACCCCGGAGTTAATTTATGGCGTGATTTAAGACGCGAAGGAAAGTCGCGTCAAGAGTCGGCGCAGCGGTATCTTGCAGGTCGAGGCGGCGTCGGAAGGGATCCACATGGCGGGGCGGAACGGGCGGACGGTGCGTGACCTGCGACGGGGCAATCGGACCGCCGTACTGCAACGGTTGTATTTCGACGGGCCCATGAGCCGCTTCGAGCTGGCCCCGGCCACCGGTCTGAGCGGCGGCTCCATCAGCAACGTGGTCGCGGAACTGGTCGAGGACGGTCTGGTCGAGGAGGCCGGCACCGTCGAGTCCGACGGCGGCCGCCCCCGCACCCTGCTGCGCGTCGCCCCCACCGGCGGCCACATGATCGGCGTCGACGTCGGCGAGACCCGCGTCCGCGTCGAGCTCTTCGACCTCGCCCTCACCGAACTCGCCCGCACTGAACGGCCCCTGGCGCATCACGGCTACGACGTCGAGGTGATCGTCGGCCACATCCGCGACGGCATCGCGGAGGTCCTCGCCGACACGGACATCGCCCCCGAACACCTGCTGGGCGTGGGCATCGGCGTTCCCGGCATCGTGGCCCGCACTCCGGAGCAGGGCGCGGTCGTTCACGGCCAGACGATCGGCTGGGACGCCGTCCCGCTGGAGTCCCTGCTGCGTACAACCTGTGAACTCCCGGACTCCGTCCCGTACTTCATCGACAACGGCGCCCGCACGCTGGGCCAGGCGGAGCTGTGGTTCGGGGCCGGCCGGGGCTCCCGCAACGCGGTCGTCGTCCTCTTCGGCTCCGGCATCGGAGCCTGTCTCGTCACCGAGGGGGTGGAGTACGGCCGCCCCCTGGAGTGGGGCCATGTGACCGTGCGGGTCAGGGGGCGCCGCTGCCGCTGCGGCGCGCTGGGCTGTCTGGAGGCGTACGCGGGAGCGGGGGCGCTCGTCGACCGCTGGCGCGAGGCGGGCGGCCACCCGCCCGAGGACGTCGACGAGGAGACCGCGCTGGCCGCGCTGCTCGCCGCCGAGGACCCGGCGGCCCTCGCCGTCCTGGAGGAGACGGCCGAGTACGTCGGCGCCGGCCTGTCCGACCTGGTCAACCTCTTCCAGCCCGAACGCATCCTCATCGGCGGCTGGGCGGGCCTCCAGCTCGGCCCCCGCCTCCTGCCCGCCGTACGCCGGTACGCCGACGCCTACGCCCTGCGCCACCCCGCCGACCGCGTCTCCATCGACCTCGGCAGACTCGGCCCGGACGCGGTCACGGTCGGCGCGGCAAGCCTGCCCCTGGCCGACCTCTTCGCCCGGGGCGGGCGGCCCGCAGCACGCGGGCGTGACCGCGAGAGCGCGACCGGCTGACCGGAGCCGGATCACGAGGACCCCGCCGGACCGACCCGGAGCATCGACAAGACTGAAGCACGTCGGGGCGAGGCCGACCGGCCCCGGGGCGCGAGCGGCCAGGACACGGCCGTCGGCGTCACCGGCGGATCAACACCCCGTCCCCGACACTCCGCCGGCCCCGTCAGGCCACCGGGTCGAGGAACGTCAGCACGGAGGCGGTCTCCTCGATCAGCGGGGTGAGCGCGGCGTTGAAGGGGCCGCCGTACGGGGCGTTCAGGTGCGCCTGGAAGGCGTCCTCGTCCCGGTACACCTCGAAGATCCAGAAGGCGCGGGGGTGCGAGGCCTTGGTGTAGACGTCGAAGGCGAGATTGCCTTCCTCCGCACGCACCTTGTCGGCGTACTCCACGATCATGCGGGCGACCTCGTCCTGCGCTCCCTCACGGGCGGTGAACTCGGCGAGCAGGGTCTTCTTCACGGTTTCGTGTCCTTGTCAGTCGCGGTAGGAGCCGAGGTGCCGCACGCGTGCGCGGTCCAGCCTCACCGAGCCGTTCTCGGCGAAGACCTGCACCCCCTGGCTGTCGGGGTCGGGGAAGATCTGGTCGGTGATCACGGCCTCGCCGCTGCCGCCGAACACCTCGACGGAGGACCAGTCGACGAGGATCCGCAGCTCGACCTTGCCGTTCTCGGCCTTGAGCGGTGCCCGCTGGACGCCGGGGAAGGCGCTGCTGAAGTCCGAGGCACCGGAGCGGGTCCGGTCGACGTACAACTCCTCGGTCGTGGTGTCGTAGCCGATGACGGTCTCCTCTCCCCCGGCGCCGGTGCGCACCTTGAGGCCGAAGCGTTCGGCGTCCCGGAGGGAGAAAGTGGCCTCGATGTCGAGTGCCTTGCCCCGCGCGTTCGGACCGGTCAGCGGCTGTGAGGCGCTGGTGACGGTGACACCGGAGTCGGCGAGGACCGTTCCCTGCGGTGTGGTTTCCCGTTCCGGCACGGTCCCGTCCTGGTGCGGGTGGTCGCCGCCGCCAACCTTGAAGTTCAGATAGCGGCTCGCGACCGTGAAGGGCTGCGAGGTGAGGGTGCCGGTCGCGGAGTCACCGCCGTGGAAGCTGTCGGCGAAGCCCTTGCCGTCGTATCCGGTGACCGCTCCCTGTCCGTCCAGCGCGCCGGTCGCCGGTGTCTCGCCGAACGCCGTCCCGGTGGTCGTCCACGGGTCGAATCCGGTGCCCTCGAAGTCCTGGACGACCGTGCCGGCGGGCGGGGTGTAGCCGCCCTTGTCGTCGGCGGTGAACTTCTTGCCGTCGAAGTCGCCCACGAAGTACTGGGCGCCCGAACCGCCCGCGATACCACCGGGGTTGATGTTGACGACGAGGACCCACTTGATCTTCTTCGGGTCCCCGTCGACCGCGAGGGGGAACAGGTCGGGGCATTCCCACACCCCGCCGGTCGCGCCCGCCGGACCGAACTCGCTGAGCTGCTCCCAGTCCTTGAGGTTGCTGGACGAGTAGAACCGCACCTTGTGCTCGGCGGACAGCGACACCGTCATCAGCCAGCTCCTGGTCGGCGCGTACCACTGCACCTTCGGGTCGCGAAAGTCCTTCGAGCCGATGTCGATGACCGGATTGCCCCGGTACTTGGTCCAGGTACGGCCGCGGTCGGTGCTGTAGGCGAGCGACTGGGCCTGGGCGCCCGTGCTCTTGTCGTGGCTGGTGTAGATCGCCACCATGGGCGGGTTCTCCCTGGTGCCGAACCCGGTCGTGTTGTTCCGGTCGACGACCGCGCTGCCGGAGAACACCATCTCCTTGTCGTCGTGCGACAGGGCGAGCGGCAGCTCCTTCCAGTGCACGAGGTCCTTGCTGACCGCGTGCCCCCAGGACATGTCTCCCCAGGAGTTGCCGCTCGGGTTGTACTGGTAGAAGAGGTGGTATTCGCCCTGGTAGTACACGAGGCCGTTGGGGTCGTTCATCCAGTTCTTCTGCGGTGTGTAGTGGAACTGGGGCCGGTAGGTCTCGGTGTACGACCGGGTGCCGGCCGCGGCGGCCTGCGGGGCGAGCGGGGTCGCGGACAGGGCGCAGACGGTCGCCGCCGCCGCGATCATCCGTGTGCGGGCATGCCGGGATACACGTCCAGAAGTCATGGGTCTCCTGTGGTGGTGACGCCCTGGGACCGGCGCTGTCCTCCGCGGCGCCGGCAAGAAATGTCAGCGTTGACCTATGTCATCGTTGACACCGAGGCCTGATGATGAATGCAATCCGCACGGCTCGTCAACGGTGGCGGCGCGATCGTTTCCCGCGGAGCTCGCTGTCCGTCACGCGCCGCCGACGGTCGCGAACTGTGATCACGACGCAGTGCTCCGACGGCATGCCGGACGTCTTACGCCTGCTCGGGCGCCGTGTACGGCAGCAGGAGTCCGCAGCGGCCGGGCAGGGCGTCGAGGGCGAGCCGATGGTCGCGTGGGACGCGGGCCGCCGCCAGGAACTTCCTCCACCGCCGCACCGCCGGACTCCCGGACCGGGGTCAGGGGCCCGGCGTGCACCAGGCCCGGCGGTGTCCTGCGCGTGGAAGGAGAACGCGGCCCGGCCGTGGGCGTCCAGCGCCGCCAGGGCAGGCATGCCGGGCCCCGCCGCCGTGTTCGTAGGTCCGCCGTTTCCTCTGGAACGTGCGCCGAAACGGGCACGGACCGGGCCCCTCCGCCACCGTTGCGGACTTGTGACAGGCGCGGGGCATTGACGTTGCCGGGAGACGGGGTCATCATCCTCGGCAGTGTCAACGATGACATAAGTCAACGATGACACCTAGGGACGGCATGCTCCGATGCCGCCGCTCGCCCGCAATCCCGCTGGAGTCGTTCATGTCTCGCACCCCTCGACTGCCTTCCTCCCTGCTCAGAGTCGCCGCGTGCACGTCGGTCGCGGCCCTCGCCCTGACGGCCTGCGGTTCCGGCTCCGGATCGGGCTCCACGAGCTCCGGATCGGGCACGGTGAAGGTCGGGCTGATCACCAAGACCGACACCAACCCGTTCTTCGTGAAGATGAAGGAGGGCGCGGAGAAGGCCGCCAAGCAGGACGGCGTCCAGCTCATGACCGCGGCGGGCAAGTTCGACGGGGACAACGCCGGTCAGGTCACCGCCATCGAGAACATGGTCGCCGCCGGTGTGAAGGGCATCCTGATCACCCCGAGCGACTCCAAGGCGATCGTGCCCGCGATAGCGAAGGCCAAGGCCAAGGGCGTGCTGGTCATCGCCCTGGACACGCCGACCGAGCCGGAGAGCGCGGTCGACGCCCTCTTCGCCACCGACAACCTCAAGGCCGGCGAGCTGATCGGCGAGTACGCCAAGGCCGCGATGAAGGGCAAGACGGCGAAGATCGCCGCCCTCGACCTCGCGCCCGGCGTCTCCGTCGGCGTCCAGCGGCACAACGGGTTCCTCAAGGGCTTCGGCGCCACCGAGAAGGACGTGGCGTGCGCCCAGGACACGGGCGGCGACCAGGCCAAGGGCCAGACGGCGATGGAGAACTGCCTCCAGAAGGAACCCGGCATCAACCTCGTCTACACCATCAACGAGCCGGCCGCCCTGGGCGCGTACACCGCGCTGAAGGCCAAGGGCCGGGAGAAGGACGTCCTGATCGTCTCCGTCGACGGCGGCTGCACCGGCACCCAGGCCGTCAAGGACGGCAAGATCGCGGCCACGTCGCAGCAGTACCCGCTGAAGATGGCCGCCGAGGGCGTCAAGGCCGTCGTGTCGTACGCCAAGGGCGGCAAGAAGGCGTCCGGTTACACCGACACCGGCGTCACCCTGATCACCGACAAGGCCCAGACGGGCGTCGCGTCCAAGGACACCGCCTTCGGCCTGGAGAACTGCTGGGGCTGAGTCCGGCCCCAGCGGACGTACGACTTCGCCTCTCCCCCAAGCGGGGCGGCCGGCCCCGCACCTCCCCGACCCGGGGACGGCCGCCCCCGTGTCCCACCAGGACTTCTGTCTTCCGACAAGGACTTCGCATGACCGCCACGTCCACGCCTCCGAGCACCTCATCGCCGTACGCCGAGCTCAAAGCGCCGACCACGGCCCGCAGGCTGCTCACGGCACCGACCACCGGCCCGCTCGTCGCCCTCCTTCTCGCCTGTGTCTTCTTCGCCGTCTCCTCCGACCAGTTCCTCACCGGCGGGAACTTCTCGCTGATCGTGCAGCAGGTCATGGTCGTCGGCACCCTCGCCATCGGCCAGACCCTGATCATCCTCACCGCGGGCATCGACCTGTCGTGCGGCGCGGTGATGGCGTTCGGCAGCATCGTGATCGCCAAGATGGCCGCCGAGGGCTCACTGCCCCCACTGGTCGCCATCGCGCTGGGCCTGGTCGTCTGCGGCGGCTTCGGTCTGGTGAACGGGCTGCTGGTGCAGAAGATCCCGCTGCCGCCGTTCATCGTCACGCTCGGCATGCTCAACGTGGCGTTCGCGCTGACCCACATCTACTCCGAGGAGCAGACGGTCACCAACCTGCCCGGCCCGCTGACGGCCCTGGGGCAGACCTTCCCGATGGGCCACACAGACATCACCTACGGCTCCCTCGTCACGATCGCCCTGTTCCTGCTGCTCGCCTACGCGTTGAGCAGCACGGGCTGGGGCCGGCACGTCTACGCCCTGGGCAACAGCCCGGAAGCCGCGCGTCTGAACGGCATCCGCACCTCCCGCCTGACCATCGGCGTCTACACCGTCGCCGGTCTCCTCTACGGCGTCGCCGCCCTGCTCCTCATCTCCCGCACCGGAGTCGGCGACCCGCAGGCCGGACAGACGGACAACCTCGACAGCATCACGGCCGTGGTCCTCGGCGGCACCAGCCTCTTCGGCGGCCGCGGTTCGGTCCTCGGCACCTTCATCGGCGTCCTGATCGTCGGGGTCTTCCGCAACGGGCTCCAGCTGATGGGCGTCGCCTCGATCTACCAGACCCTGATCACCGGAGTCCTGGTCATCCTCGCGGTGACCGTCGACCAGATGTCCCGGAAGAAGGCCCGATGACCGCCCTCGACTCCCCCACCCCGATCCTTCAGGCCCGCGGTCTCGTCAAGCGCTACGGCCAGGTCACCGCCATCGACGGCGCCGACTTCGACCTGCTGCCCGGCGAGGTGCTCGCCGTGATCGGCGACAACGGCGCCGGAAAGACCAGCCTCATCAAGGCACTTACCGGTGCGGTGACGCCCGACGCGGGCGAGATCCGTCTGGGCGGCGAGCCCATCCAGTTCTCCGGGCCGCAGAGCGCCCGCGCCCACGGCATCGAGACGGTCTATCAGGACCTGGCCGTGGCCGCCTCGATGGACATCGCCTCGAACGTGTTCCTCGGCCGCGAGTTGCGCCGGCCCGGTGTCCTCGGCAGTGTCTTCCGCATGCTCGACAAGAAGCGCATGCGCCAGGAGGCCGCCGAGCACATGGCCGACCTGAAGATCGGACTGCGCTCGCTGACCCAGTCGGTCGAGACCCTCTCCGGGGGCCAGCGGCAGGCCGTGGCGGTCGCCCGTTCCGTCGCCTGGGCCCGCAGTGTCGTCGTCATGGACGAACCCACCGCCGCGCTCGGCGTCAAGGAGTCCGGACAGGTCCTCGACCTCATCCGGCGGGTCCGGGACAAGGGCATGCCGGTCGTCCTGATCAGCCACAACATGCCGCACGTCTTCGAGATCGCCGACCGGATCCATGTGCACCGGCTGGGCCGGCGGGCCGCCCTGATCAAGCCCTCCGACTACTCCATGGCGGAGGTCGTCGCCATCATGACGGGCGCGCTCACCGTCGATGACGCCGGAGGTACTGTCGTAGCGGATTCCGAGGCCGCGAAGGCCGCGGGCGTCCAGGCCACCTGACCACAGCACTCGATACTCGACGGCATCCGGCCGAGGCCGCGGCCGGAACCCGACGAGCACAGGAGACGGTTTCCTCCATGGCAGCGAACCGCCGCCCGACCCTGGCCGACGTCGCCCGCGAAGTGGGCGTCAGCGCCAAGACGGTCTCCCGCGTTCTCAACGAGGACGGGCCCGCGTCGGCCGAGACCAGGGAACAAGTGCTGGCCGCCGTGGCCAAACTCGGCTTCCAGCCGAACCTCATGGCGCGCAACATCCGTGTCGGCGGGCCCGACACCACCATCGGTCTGGTCGTCCCCGACCTCGGCAACCCGTTCTTCGGAGCGGTGGCCCGCAGCATCGAGGACACGGTCCGCGACCGCGGACTGACCCTGCTCATGGGCTCCTCGGCGGACGACCCGGACCGGGAACGCGCCCTGACGGACAAGTTCCTCTCCCGCCGCGTCAGCATCCTGCTGGTCGTGCCGTCCGTGGGCGCCGACCACTCCCACCTCAAGACGCACCGGGCCACGGGGCTGCCCGTCGTGTTCATCGACCGTCCCGGAGCGGGCCTGGCCGCCGACAGCGTCGTCAGCTCCAACCGCACCGGCGCCCACGACGGTGTCGCCCACCTGATCGCCCACGGCCACCGACGGATCGGCTTCGTCGGTGACCTGCCGGTCAAGCTCTACACCCGCCGTGAGCGCTTCGCCGGGTACCGCGAGGCCCTCGATCGGGCCGGTCTGCCCTACGACCGTTCCCTGGTCACCAACGCCCATGACCAGCAGGGGGCTTCGGCCGCGACCTCTCGGCTCCTCGGCCTGGCCGATCCCCCCACGGCCCTGTTCGCCGGCAACAACATCGTCGCCCTGGGGATAGTGGCCGAACTCGCCCGCAGCAGACGCAAGGACGTCGCCGTCGTCTCCTTCGACGACGTCCCGCTCGCCGAGGCGCTCGAACCGGCCCTGACCGTCGTCGCCCAGGTCCCCGAGGAGATCGGCAGAACGGCGGCGACGACGGCGCTGTCCCGCCTCGACGGCGACCGCACCCGGGCCCGGACCATCACCGTGCCGACCCGGCTGATCGTGCGCGGCTCGGGCGAGCGGCCCGCCCCGGAGCTGCAGCGGGCCTGACCCGTCAGCCCGCCTGCCCCGGCACCTCCTTCATCTCGTTGACGACCGCCCGCTCGGTGATCGCGACGGTGAAGGTCACGGTGCCCTTCTTGAAGGTGTCGCTCGGTTCCACCTGCACACTGCGCTCACCGAGGAACGCGTACGTCTTCTTGTCGAAGATCCACTCCGTGCGCTGCCCGCTCTGCTCGTCGAGCCGCGCGATCGCGACCCCGTGGCGCCCCACCGCGTCGACGGCGTCGTCCACGGCGACGACGCCGGGGATCTCGGCGGCGGCCTTGTAGAGCGCGGCGGTGAGGCGGGCGGGCGGGTAGCTCTCGGTCAGCAGGTCGCCGATGGCGACGAAGGCGGCCTGGTCGCGGGGGACTTCGGGGTCCCGGTTGGCGTCCGACTCCTGGTAGATCTTCCGCAGGAGGGCCCCCGGTTCGGTGGGCAGCTGGGCGAGCCGGTGGTAGGCCGAGGTGAGCGGGTTCGGTCCGGCCAGGGTGATGCCGTCCTCGCTCGTGTTGCCCGGCTCGATCAGCCAGCCGTCCCTGCCGTCGGGGGACTCCCAGACCTGGCGGGAGTGCAGCTTCTCGCTGACCACCGTGGTCTTGTCGTCGACCGTCTTCTCGTAGGTGCTGGCGACCTTGGACGCGATGTAGACGAACTGGTCGTCGCGCACGGCGGGTTCGGAGGTGTCGGCGGCGGCCAGGGAGATGTGGTCGAGCAGGCGGTCGGCGCCCCGGGCGTCGGCGGTGCCGATCCGGGTCGTCAGGGCGGGCCCGGTGGCCAGGGAGGTGTTCGCGTCACCGTCGCCGGTCAGGGCGAGGCCGCCCACGACCGCGCCGGCCAGGGCACAGGCCATCGCGGGCAGCAGGACCGCCCGGCGCAGGAACGGGTTGCGGCGTACGGGGGCGATCTCGGTGGTACGGAGGTCTTCGCGGATCTGGGCCATCATCTGCTCCTTGTGGAACTGGTGGCGGCCCGCCGGCAGATCCCGCTCCACGGAGGGCAGAAGACCCTGGGTCTCCGTCCACTCGGCCGGGTGCGGCTGGGAGGGGCTGGCGTTCATCGGTTTCCTTCCTGTGCGGACCGGATCACGTAGTCGCGATCACCTGTTATCTGCCGGTTTGTTCGGGTGAGTTCCCTGTTTTTTCGTGCTGGTTGGGCCAGTTCGGCCTCGGCGAGCTTCCGCAGCCTGCCGCGGGCCCGGGACAGCCGGGAGCGGACGGTGCCGACGGGGATACCGAGGGCGCGGGCGGCGTCGGCGTACTCCAGCCCCTCCCACAGGCACAGCACCAGGACCTCGCGTTCGGGGCGTCTCAGGGAGCCGAGCGCGGTCAGGGTGGCGGCGATCCGGCGCCGGTCGTCGACCCGCCCGGCGGTCTCCTCGGCATGGTCGGCGACCTCGGCCACCCCCGCCGCGGCCGCCGCACCGGCCGCGGCCCGGTAGCGCCGGTTGCTGCGGTAGTGGGACCGGGAGACGTTGGTGGCGATGCCGAGCAACCAGGGCCGCAGCGAGCCCCCGTCGGCCTCGATCGACGTCCGGCGCCGCCAGGCCTCCATGAACGTCGCCGACATGACGTCCTCGGCCACGGACCAGTCGGCGGTCAGCCGGAAGGCGTGGTTGTACACCGAGCGCGCGCACTCGTCGTAGAGCTCCGCGAAGGCGTCCGGATCCCCGGCCCGTATCCGGGTTCGCATATCTGTGGTCACGCACTCAACTGCCTGGGCGGATCAGCGGGTTCCAGTGATGCACGTCACGCCGCCCCCCCCCCATCACTTCTCTGTCAATGTTGTGCACTTTATTGACGACGGTCACCAGACAGCCTAATTTCGCGGTGTCCTTCCCCCGCTCAAGGGAGACCGCGATGTCCCCGTCCCCCACCGCATCAGAACGCACCCGCCAACTCCGCCGAGTCGCCCTCTCCGGACTGCTCGGCACCGCCGTCGAGTTCTACGACTTCCTCGTCTACGGCACCGTCGCCGCCCTCGCCTTCGGCGAACTGTTCTTTCCCGGCGCCGACCCCGCCGTGGGCACGATCGCCGCGTTCGGCACCTTCGCCGCCGGATACGTGGCCCGCCCGATCGGCGGCGTCGTCTTCGGCCATTTCGGCGACCGCCTCGGCCGCAAGAACATGCTGCTGCTCACCATGGGCCTGATGGGCGGCGCCAGCTTCCTCATCGGCCTGCTGCCCACGTACGACACCATCGGCGTCTGGGCCCCGGTCCTGCTGATCACCCTGCGCGTGGTCCAGGGCATCGCCATCGGCGGTGAGTGGGGCGGCGCGACGCTGATGGTCGTGGAGCACGCGGGCGAGCGCCGCCGTGGCCTGTGGTCGAGCTTCACCCAGATGGGAGCCCCGCTCGGCTCCCTGATCTCCGCCGCCGTGGTCGCCCTGGTCTCCACCCTCCCCAAGGACCAGTTCGCGGCCTGGGGCTGGCGCGTGCCGTTCCTGCTGAGCCTGCTGCTGCTCGGCGTCGGCCTGTTCGTCCGTCTCAAGGTGGTCGAGAGCCCGCTGTTCGCCGAGGTGAAGAAGGACCGCGCGGAGTCGAGGCTCCCCGTCCTCGACGTCCTGCGCCACCCGAAGCCCGTGCTGCTGGCCTGCGGTGTCGGCATCGGCGCCTTCACCGCCCAGTCCCTGCTGACCAGTTACCTGATCGCGTACGCCACCGGCATCGGCTACCCCCGCCCGCAGGTGCTCACCGCGCTCACCGTCTCCGCCGCGGTCGCCCTGGTCGTGCTGCCCTGCGGCTCCGCGCTCTCCGACCGGTTCGGCCGCCGCCCGGTCGTCCTCACCGGCGCGATCCTGTCCGCCGCCACCGCGTTCCCCGTCCTCGCGCTGGTCGACTCCAAGTCGTCGGGGGCCCTGATCCTGGCCGTCGTCATCGGCCACGGCATCTCCCAGTCGCTGATGTACGGCCCCCTCGGCGCCCTGTTCAGCGAGATGTTCGGCACCAAGGTCCGCTACACCGGCGCCTCCCTCGGCTACCAGGGCGCCACCCTGGTCGGCGCCGGCTTCTCCCCGGTGATCGCCGGCAGCCTGGTCGCGAGCAGCGGCAACGGCACCCCCGTCGCCATCCTGCTGTGCGGCGGCTCGCTGATCACGGCCCTGACGGTGTGGTTCGTCCGCGAGACCAGCCGTACCTCACTCGGCGACGAACCCGCCCCCGAACTCCCCACCACCCCCCACACGGAGGAGATCACCGCATGAGGCACGGCACCCGCATCGCCTGCGCGACGGCGCTTCTGCTCACCCTGACCGCCGCACCCGCGGCGACGGCCACCACCGACACCACCACCCACGTGGACGGCCAACTCCCCTCCGGCGCCACGTACATGATGGACGTCCCCACCAACTGGAACGGCACCGTCCTCTTGTTCAGCCACGGCTACAACGCGGGCCCCGCCAACCCCGCCCAGGACGCTCCGGACGCCGCCACCAAGCCCCTTCTCCTCCAGCAGGGTTACGCCCTCATCGGCTCCTCGTACGCGTCCACCGGCTGGGCGGTCACCGCCGCGGTCCCCGACCAGATGGCCACCCTGAAGGCCTTCACCACCCGCTTCGGGCAGGCCTCCCGCACCCTCGCCTGGGGACGGTCGTACGGCGGCCTGGTCACCACGGCGATAGCCGAGCGCCACCCGGACGCGATCGACGGCTCGCTCTCCATGTGCGGCCTGGTCCACGGCGGAGTCGCCAACTGGAACAACACCCTCGACCCGGTGTTCGCCCTCAAGACGCTCCTGGGCTCCGACGTCCCCCTGGTGAACCTCCCGAGCCAGCAGGCGGCCACCGACGCGGCCAACACCCTCACCGCCAAGGTCGACTCCGCCCAGTCCACGGCCGAGGGCCGGGCCCGTATCGCCCTCGCCGCGGCCCTCCACAACATCCCGGTCTGGAACGCGCCCACCCAGACCCGCCCCGCCGCGACCGACTGGGACGCCCAACAGGCCAACCAGTACGACGCCGTCAAGGGCCTGATCAAGATCGCCGCCTTCAACCGGCGCCAGGAGGCCGAGGCCCGGGCGGGCGGCAACATGTCCTGGAACACCGGCATCGACTACGCCCGTCTGCTCGGGAAGTCCTCCGTCCGCAAGGAGGTCACCGAGCTGTACAAGAAGGCGGGCCTCTCCCTGACCAAGGACCTTGCCACCCTCAACCGGGCCCCGCGCATCAAGGCGGACCAGAACGCCGTGTCGTGGATGAGCAGCACCAGCAGCTTCACCGGCAAGCTGGCCAAGCCCCAGCTCTCCCTCCACACCATCGGCGACCCCCTGGTCCCCGTCCAGACGGAGAGCGCCCTGCGCCGCGCGGTGACGGCCGCGGGCTCCGCCCCCCTCCTGCGCCAGGCCTACGTCGACAACGCCGGCCACTGCACCTTCAGCCCCGCCGAACAACTGGCCGCCCTCCACACCCTGGAGGACCGCCTGACCACCGGCCACTGGCAGGGCACCGACCCGGCGTCCCTCAACGCCCGCGCCACCGCGGCCGACCCCACCACCCCCGCCCGCTACGTCCGGTACCACCCCACCCCCTACCTGCGCCCCTACGACCTTGCCCACCCCGCCGACCGCCGGTGACCTCGTACGACCGCCTGCCGCACGGTCGGCGGGCGGCCGTACCCTTGCCCCCGTGGAGGACGACGACATCCTGGACACCGCGGAAGGGCCGCAGCCGCGCCCGCAGTCCCTCATGCTCACCTTCTTCGGCAACCACGTCCTGGAGGAGGGGAACCTGGGCGTCTACTCGGGCAGCATCATCGACGTCCTGGGCCGCGTGGGCGTCGGCGAACAGGCCGTACGCTCCACCCTCACCCGCATGGTCAACCGGGGCCTGCTCCAGCGGCAGCGCGAGGGCCGCAAGATGTTCTTCGGCCTGACCCCGCAGGCCACCCGCGTCCTGATCGACGGCCGCACCCGCATCTGGAAGCAGGGCGCCGTCAACGACGACTGGGACGGCTCCTGGACCCTGCTCGCCTTCTCCCTGCCCGACTCCTGGAAACGCCAGCGCCACGACCTGCGCTCACGCCTCACCTGGTCCGGCTTCGGCGCCCTGTACAGCGGGCTGTGGATCGCCCCCGGCCACGTGGACGTCTCCGCGGTGGTCACCGACCTCGGTCTCACGGCCCACGTCAAGATCTTCCACGCCCAGGCAGCCGAGGTCACCGACATCGAGCAGATGATCCGCGACACCTGGGACCTGGAGTCCATCGCCGCCCGCTATGTCGCCTTCGACAAGCGCTGGAGCGCCCACCTGGTCAACGGCACCGACGACGACCCGATCGGCACCCGCCTGCGCCTGGTCAGCGACTGGCTCCGCACCATCCGCACGGACCCGAGACTCCCGGCCCGCCACCTCCCCCCGGCCTGGCCGGCCCGCCCGGCCCAGGAAACCTTCCACCGCGTAGCGCAACAGACTCACCCGGCCTTGAAGGCAGCCCGAGCAACGCTGGAAACGACACCACTGCGTGCCTAGGGCACGTTTGAGGTTGTCGAGAGCGGCTGCCGGCCAGTGGGGGCCGGTCGCGCAGTTGCCCGCGCGCCACGACGGGCCGTTGGCCGCGTACGGCGGGAAGGGGACGGGGTGGGGGGTGTCCGCCCGCAGCGGCCGGCGTCCGTCACCGGGCACCACCCAAGACACGGCATCCGCCGGACCGAGGACGGACACCCCCCCCC
>NZ_JBIWLX010000005.1:0-22898 GCF_044766405.1 Streptomyces sp. NPDC102270
GAGCAGGCCCACCGGGCCGATCAGGCACTGGCCGACCACGGTCACGGTCACGCCACCGGCCAGCTGCTGCGCATCAACCTCCACAGCGGACGGGCACAGCTCGTCAATGCCGGACACCCCTGGCCGCTGCGCTTGCGAGAGGGGGTCGGGGAGACGATCACCTGCGAGGTGGACCGTCCTTTCGGGTTGTCCGCACTCACCACGTCCCATCCCTACCGCGTTCAAGAGATCGATCTGAGGCCCGGTGACCGTCTGCTCATGCTCACCGACGGCATGCTCGAACGTCATGGAGAGAAGATCGACCTACCCGCCCTGTTGGAGCGCACCCGGCACCTGCACCCGCGGGAGGTCGCGCTGACGCTGACGTCCGCAGTCCGGGACGCCGCCGACGGCCGGCTCGAGGACGACGCCACCGTAATGTGCCTGGACTGGCACGGCCCCCAGGAGACCCAGCGGCACGTCAGCTCAGGTGCGGACACTCGGCAGGCATCAGCCGGCCGAACGAAGCAGAAGCCCTGGCCCAGGCGCTCTCCTGGACAGTGGACGGACGGTGAGTACAAAGGACGGTGACGAGTAAGGAAGGGGCCGGCGGTCACGAAGACAGGGACTCGGCGATCACCACGGCGGGCGTTCGACGGACGAGCACGCGGCGTCCGCATCATCGTCCGATGAAGTGACTGTTTCCCCTCTCGCACCTGATCAGCGGAGCAGTCGTCGACCTGGCAGGAGGCGTTCGATGGGGCACTGGGTCTACGAGTTCTCGTGATGTCCGACTCTGGCGGGCCGGGAATCGTCGACGGGT
Source organism: Streptomyces sp. NPDC102270 (assembly GCF_044766405.1). Lineage (NCBI taxonomy): Bacteria > Bacillati > Actinomycetota > Actinomycetes > Kitasatosporales > Streptomycetaceae > Streptomyces > Streptomyces sp. NPDC102270. The sequence goes on from NZ_JBIWLX010000005.1 coordinate 803, forward strand.
TTGTGCGTGAACTCCTCGACGAGGAACTGCTGGCGGCCCGTTTGCGGTGGGTGGCCACTGGTGATCCGGCGTGGGTGGCGGCGTGCGGCAGGGGGCAGGCGGCGGAGGGAGCCACGCCGTGAGCGGCAGGGAGTCGGCGTACCGCTCACCGGCTTCGCCCTGGTGTCGATACGCACGAGCCCGGCCTCGCCCGTGGTGGGCACTTCACCGGTGATGAGCCCCCGGCTCAACGGTTCTGGGGCCCCCACGGCCCCGATCGCGATCCGCCGCCCCGACGACGAGAGCGGCTTCTCGATGCTGATGCCGGTCCGCCTGGAGGACTGACGCCGCACCACGTCACCAAGAGGACCGCCGCCCGCCCGCTACCCCGGCGTCACCAGCCGCGCCTCGTACGCGAACACCGCCGCCTGGGTGCGGTCCCGCAGGCCCAGCTTCACCAGGATGCGGCTGACGTGGGTCTTGATCGTCGACTCGGCGACCATCAGGCGTTCGGCCATCTCCGAGTTCGACAGGCCCTGGGCGATGAGGATCAGGACCTCCGTCTCGCGGTCGGTGAGGTCGCCGTAGGCCGTGTGGGCCGAGGCCATGAGCCTCGGGGACTGGGAGAGTTTGGAGAACTCCGTGATCAGGCGTCTGGTGACGGAGGGCGCCAGGAGGGCCTCCCCGGAGGCCACCACCCTTACGCCTTCGGCGAGTTGGCGGGCCGAGGCGTCCTTGAGGAGGAAGCCCGAGGCTCCCGCGCGCAGGGCCTGGTAGACGTACTCGTCGAGGTCGAAGGTCGTCAAAACCAGGACCTTCGCCGTGCCGTCCGCCGCGACGATCTCCCTGGTCGCCTCGATGCCGTTCAGCTCAGGCATCCGGATGTCCATCAGGACCACGTCGGGGGCGAGTTCGCGGACCCTGTCGACCGCCTCGCGGCCGTTGACGGCCTCGCCGACCACCTCGATGTCCGGCATCGCGTTCAGGAGGACGGAGAAGCCCTCGCGGACCATCATCTGGTCGTCCGCGACCAGGACCCGGATCGTCATGCCTCGCCCTCGTCCCTGCGCGGCACCGGGAGGAACACCGCCACCTCGTACCCGCCCTCGTCCGTGGCACCCGCCGTCATCTCGCCGTTCAGCATGGACACCCGCTCCCGCATGCCGGTGATGCCGTGGCCCGCGCCGGGCGAGGGCTTCAGCAGCGACAGCTCGGGACGCGGGCCGTTGACTATGCGCAGGCCCAGGCCGCCCAGGACGTATCCGATCTCGACCCGTGCGCTCGCCCCCGGGGCGTGCCGCAGGGTGTTGCTCAGTGCCTCCTGCACGATCCGGTACGCCGACAGCTCGACGCCCTGCGGGAGTTCACGCACCGCGCCGGTGACCGCCTTGTCGACGCTCAGGCCCGCCTCCCGCACGTTGCCGAGCAGGGCGTCCAGGTCGGCGAGGGTGGGCTGCGGGGCGTCCGGTGCCTCGTAGTCCTCGGCGCGCACCACGCCCAGGACGCGGCGCAGCTCGGTCAGGGCCGCCACCGCGTTCTCCCGGATCGTGGCGAACGCCTTCTCCAGCTCCGGGGGCGGGTTCTCCACCCGGTAGGGCGCGGCCTCCGCCTGGATGGCGACGACCGACATGTGGTGGGCGACCACGTCGTGCAGCTCGCGGGCGATGGTCGTGCGCTCCTCCAGGAGCGTGCGGCGGGAGCGCTCGTGCGCGGTCACCGTCTGCTGGGCGGTCACCGTCTCCTGGGCGTCACGGCGTATGTGCCAGACGCTGACGGCGAGCAGGGACAGGGCGGAGACGAACAGCAGCTGCACCGTGTCGGAGCTGTTGTAGTGCCCGCCGCTGAAGGCTCCCTCCCACATCAGGCCGTAGACCCCAGTCAGCAGCCACATCCACGCCGCTGTGCGCGGCCTGGTGCGTATGGCCACCAGCGTGAGCACCATGAGGTGGCAGGCGAAGCTGCCGTCCAGCCAGGGCCACTCGTCCCAGGCGGTGAAAGCCACCGCGTAGGTGGCTGCGGTCGCGCCCATCGAGACCCAGAAGGCCAGGACCGGCCGCACCATGGTCAGCAGTACCGGGGCCAGGGCGAGCACGCCGACGAAGAGACGGGTGACCTCGTCGGTGTCACTGTTGGCCGAGCCGATGAGCATCGCGAGCAGGCCGGCCGCGGTGATCAGCACGTGCGGTGTCCAGGCCACGTACTCCCGCGCTCGGCCGGGCAACCTGCGGGAGAGCCCCCTGTCGACGCGCATCGGGGGCAGCGGGCGATAGGCGAGGGCATCGCTGATCAAGTCGTGCCGCAGGCCACGCAGGGCGTCCACGGCGGCCCTGAACTCCGGGCTCCGGGGCTGGTACGCGTCGAGCTCGCCGCTGTCGCCGTGCGGGGGTGTCATGTATGTCTGGGTCGTCTCGGTCACAGTCAAAAAGGTAGGCGCGGGCGGGGGTCACCGTCGTCACCAGCGAGACGGGTCCTTCGGCATCCCTCTCAGGTACTACGGGGGTACCGGAGGGTCGCGGAGGCGGTGCCGGTGCCCGTGCCGGGGCTGCCGACGAGGGCCAGGTCGTCGATGTCCAGGTGGGCGGCGGCCCTCGCGCAGACGACCGTGCCGTAGGAATGGCAGACGAGGGAGACGGAGGTGGCGCCGACGACACCCCGGAGCCGGCCTATGAACGCGCGCAGGTCGGGGGCCGCTTCGTCGGCCCTGCCGGTGGTCAGGACCGTGGTGCTGACGGTGTCCGGGGTGCGGTAGCCGAGCCAGGCGACCACCGCGGTCCGGGTGCCGTGGGCAGCGGTGCTGGTGAGCTGCCGCCGCAGGGACATCGCCGTCGCCCGGAAGCGGTCGTAGGTGTCCAGGGAGGTGTCGGAGCCGGGGACCAGGACGGCGAGGTGGTCGGCGCGGGTGAGGTCGCCGAAGACCTCCGTCGCCCTTCCGGGGCCCCGGCCGTCGAAGGCGAGCAGGTGGCGGTCGGACGCGGCCATCTTGCGGTCCGCCGCGGCGCGGTGGGTGTCGCCGTGGGCGGCGGCCATGCGGGCGGCCTCTGCGGGGTTGGCGGTGTTGGCCGCGTAGGTCCTGTCGAGGGTGGAAGCGGTGAGTCTCGGGAGGGTGGCCGGGGGCGGGGCGGGGATTTCCGGGCGGGCGGCCGCGGAGAGGGGGCCACCACCGCGACCATGATGAGGGTGGCGAGGAGGGCCCGGTGCCACCGATGGGAGCGCCGGTCGTCTCCCCTGTGCCGCCGCGCGTCACCGCGGCCCACGCTCAAACCCCGCCAGCTGCTCCCCACAGTCCCCGTTCCTCCCCATCCGCCCGGCCATCGGGCTTGTACGGAAGGGAAGTTACGGAGCCGAGACTGTCGTCCGCGTCACGCCAGGGAGCTCTTTGAGGTCGTAGCTCTCAGGTATTACGGGTATCACCGGGAGGGGGCGGACAGACGCAGGGAGCGGACGGACAGGCGCCGGAAAACCGCCCTCACCACGCCAACTGCGCGATCTCCTCCGCCACCACCGCGCACGCGTCCGCCGCCGGGTCGATCAGGGGGAAGTGGCCGACGTCCTCCAACAGCGTCAGACCCACCACCTCGCCCGCCTTGGCCGCCGCGTCCGCGTACGCCTCGGCGACCGCCTGCGGGACGACCGTGTCGCTGCGGCCCTGGACGAGGGTGGTCGCGATGCCGGTGGGCAGCAGCAGGGCGGGGTCGGCGTACGGCACGCGCGCGCTGAACCCCTCCTCGCCGCCCAGGAGTTGACGGCACGCCCCGCCGCACACGTCCAGCTTGTCGGCGACCGTGAAGTCGGCGATCGGGGCGAGGGCGACGACCCCGCGCAGGGGCGCCGGCCGGTCGATGCGCCACGCGGCGTCGGCCGGCAGGAGGTGCCGGGCCGCGGCCCACAGCGCGAGGTGACCGCCCGCGGAGTGACCGGTGACCACCATGCGGCGCGGATCGGCCTGCGGGAGGAACTCCCGCACGAACCCGGGAAGCGCGTCCATCGCGGCGGCCACGTCGTCGAAGGTCTCGGGCCAGCGCCCGGCCACAGGACCGACGTCACCCGGGCCACCCCCGGCCACAGGGCCTACGTCACCCGCCCCGCCCCCGGCCGCACCACCCTGCCCCGGAAGGGAGACCCCGCCCCGCCGGTACTCCACATTGGCCACCGCGAACCCCCGCCGGGCCAGGAAGTCCGCGAACGGCGTCACATGCCGCCGGTCGTACGGCGCCCGCCACGCCCCGCCGTGCAGGACGACCACCAGCGGCGCGAGACCGCCCCCGGGGGACACCGCCACGCGCGGGGCGTAGAAGTCGATCACCTGGTCGGGGTCGTCGCCGTACGCCGCGGTGGCGTCGGGGTCGACCGCCGGGTGCGAGAAGGCCGACTCCTCCTCCGCCACGGCACGGGCTTCTGCGGCGTCGTCCGGCATGCCCCAACCTCTCAGCGTTGAAACGGATCTGACGGACCGTGAAGCATCCTGGAGGAGAATCCGGCCGTTGGCCGGGACGCTATCAGGCCGATGACGTGCCCGGACGCGGCGGTGGCGGTGACGAAGGCCGGGGTGTACGTCACCCCGGCCCGACACCACGGCACACCTGTCAGCGGACGAACGTCTCCCCCAGCACCCGAGCCAGCACCCGCGCCGCCCGCTCCACGTCCGCGAACCCGACGTACAACGGCGTGAAGCCGAACCGCAGCACGTCCGGGTGCCGGAAGTCGCCCACCACACCCCGCTCGATGAGCCGCTTCATCACCTCGCCCGCGTCCGCGCAGCGCAGCGCGACCTGGCTGCCCCGCTGCCCGTGGGCCAGGGGGGTCACGCATTCGACGCGACCCTCGCCGACGTACGACGAGACGCACTCCAGGAAGAAGTCCGTCAGGGCGAGGGACTTGGCGCGCACCGACTCGACCGAGACCCCGTCCCAGACCTCCAGCGCCGCCTCCAGGGCGAGCATGGAGAGGATGTCGGGGGTGCCGACGCGGCCCCGCAGCGCGCCCTCGGCGGGAGCGTAGGACGGGCTCATGCCGAAGGGGTCGGCGTGCGAGGTCCAGCCCGGCAGCGGGGAGTCGAAGCGGTCCTGGTGTTCGCGGCGCACATAGAGGTACGCCGGTGAACCGGGGCCGCCGTTCAGGTACTTGTAGGTGCAGCCGACGGCGAGGTCGACGCCGTGCGCGTCGAGACCGACCGGCAGGGCGCCCGCGCTGTGGCACAGGTCCCAGACGGCGATCGCGCCCGCCGCGTGCACGGCGGCCGTGAGACCGGGCAGGTCGTGCAGGCGTCCGGTGCGGTAGTCGACGTGGTTGAGCAGGACGGCCGCCGTACGGCCGCTCAGCGCGCCCGGCACCTCGGCCGGGGTCACCGCCCGCAGGGTGCAGCCGGTCATCCGGGCGGCGGACTCGGCGATGTAGCCGTCCGTGGGGAAGGTGGTCGCGTCGACGACCACCTCGTCACGACCGGCAGCCGGACCGCCCGCGAGCCGCACCGCACCCACGAGTGCCTTGAAGACGTTGACACTGGTCGAGTCACCGACCACGATCTGCCCGGCCGCCGCCCCGACCAGCGGGGCGATCCGGTCGCCGATCCGCTCGGGCGCACTCCACCAGCCGCTCTCGTCCCAGGAACGGATCCGCAAGGACCCCCACTGGCGGCGTACGACATCCTCGACGCGCCCCGGGACGGCGGCCGGGAGCGCGCCCAGCGAGTTGCCGTCCAGGTACACCACCTCGTCGAGGACGAACTGCGCGCGCAAGCCCGCCAGTTCGTCACCGGCGTCCAACTCCTGTGCTTTAAAAGCGAGTTCAGACATGGGACCGCGCCGTCCACAGCTCGGGGAACACGTTCTTCTGCGCGCGCTTCTCCAGCCAGGCCACCCCGGCGGAGCCGCCGGTGCCGGTCTTGGAGCCCATCGCGCGCCGGGTGGCGACGAGATGGTCGTTGCGCCAACGCCACACCAGCTCGGCGACATCCGTCAACGCCTCGCCCAGGCGGGCGAGTTCGTCATGCTCGGAGCCGGCGTAGAGGGCCGTCCAGGCGGCCTCGACCTCCTGCGACGGCTCGTACCGGCGCGAGACGTCCCGGTTCAGGACTGCGGAGGGGATCGCGTGGCCGCGCCGGGCGAGCAGCCGCAGCACCTCGTCGTACAGGCTCGGCTCGTGCAGCGCCTTCTCCAGTTCGGCGTGGACGCGGGGCGCGCCCCGGTGCGGGACGAGCATGGACGCGGACTTGTCGCCGAGCAGGAACTCCATGCGGCGGTACATCGCCGACTGGAAGCCGGAGCCCTCGCCGAGCGCCGAGCGGTAGGAGTTGAACTGCGCGGGCGTCAGCTGGCCGAGCGGCTTCCAGGAGGCGTTCAGCGCCTCCAGCTCCCGCACGGAACGCTTCAGCGCCGCGATCGCGGTCGGCACGTCGTCGGAGCGCAGCGCACCCGCCGCGGTCTCCCACTCGTGCACGATGACGGTGAACCACAGCTCCATGACCTGGGTCGTGACCAGGAAGACCATCTCTCCGGGATCGTCGGAGAGGGTGTGCTGGAGGTGGGTGAGCACGTCCGCCTTGACGTAGTCCTCGTACGGCGTCGTGCCTTGGAAGTCGAGATGCGGGGTCTCCGGCTCGTACGTTTCCTGAGCCTCGTGGGACGACATCGCTGTCTCCTGTGTACTCCGGGTAGCGGTCCGCCCTGCCGTTACCGACACGGGGCCCCGGTCCCCGCCGGGCATCCTCTTCCATGCTCCCCGGAAATGGCAAGGCCCGCCTGGTCACACAGGCGGGCCCGGAGAACATGATGGATCAGCCCAGCGTCTCGGCCGCCGTGAGCGAGGAGTCCTTCAGGAACTGCGTGCAGCGCTCGTACTCCTCCTGCTCGCCGATGGCACCCGCGGCACGGGCGAGGGCGTGCAGGGCGCGCAGGAAGCCGCGGTTCGGCTCGTGCTCCCAGGGCACCGGGCCGTGCCCCTTCCAGCCGCTGCGGCGCAGCGAGTCCAGGCCGCGGTGGTAGCCCGTACGGGCATAGGCGTACGACTCCACGACGCTGCCCCGGTCGAACGCCTCGTCGGCCAGCTGCGCCCAGGCCAGCGAGGAGGTCGGGTACTTCGCGGCGACGTCCGCGGGGGCGGTGCCGTTCGCCAGGAGCTCACGGGGCTCCGGGTCGTCGGGGAGGTGAGTCGGGGGCGGGCCCCCGAGAAGGTTCTCGTGAATGGACATGGGTCCAGTGTCCCTCGCCGGAGGCGGCTTGCCCGCTACGGGTCCGTGGGGACCGGTGGCACAGGCGGCCTACGCCAGTCGCCCGCGAGCCCGCTCCCCTTCCAGCGGCGGCGACAGCACGGCCCCGTACGTACGGCACTCCGGCCGGCGACACCCCGGCGGCAGCGACCGTACCGTCGCGAAGGCCACCACAGACCCCACCACGAGCACCCCCGCGCACACCGTCATCGCCCACTCGAACGCACTGTCGAACGCCGTGGGCGACCGGTACGCCTCCTCCCCCATCCCCGTGACCAGCGGCAGTGCGGCCACCGCGATCAGGCCCGCGGCCCGGGCGGCCGCGTTGTTGATGCCGCTGGCCAGCCCGGCCCGCGAGGCGTCCACCGAGCCCAGCACGGTCGCCGTCAGCGGGGCGACCAGCGTGACCATGCCGGTGCCGAGGACCAGGAGGGCCGGGACCACATCCAGCAGGTACGACGCCCCCGGCCCGACCCGCAGCATCAGCAGCATCCCCGCCGCGCACAGCAGCGGGCCCACGGTGAGCGGGATGCGCGGCCCGATGCGGTCGGCGAGTGCGCCCGAGCGGGCGGAGAACAGCAGCATCAGGACGGTCGTCGGCAGCAGGGCCGTACCGGCCTGGAGGGCCGAGTAGCCGACCACCACCTGGAGCTGGACGACGCCCAGGAAGAAGAACCCGCCGAAGGCCCCGTACACGCACAGGGTGACCAGGTTGACCGCGGTGAACTGCCGGGACGCGAAGATCCCGAGCGGCATCATCGGGTCGGGACGGCGCTTCTCTACGGCGACGAAGGCCACCCCGGCGGCCACGCCGGCGACCGCCGTGACGGCGACCAACACGGACCCGGAACGCGCCTCGATCAGCGCGTACGTCACCAGCGCGAGCGCCAGCGCGCCCAGGACCGCGCCGAGCACGTCGAACCGCCCGTGGTCGGACCGTCCGTCGGCCGACTCCGGCACGTGCCGTACGGCGATCGGCGCGCACACCAGGGCCAGCGGGACGTTGAGCAGGAACACCCAGCGCCAGCCCGGGCCGTCCACCAGCCAGCCGCCCACGAAGGGGCCGACGGCCGCCCCGACACCCCCGAACCCGGACCACAGGCCGACGGCCCGGCCCCGGTCGTCGGGGTGGAAGGATGCCTGGATCAGTGCCAGGGACCCCGGTGTGAGCAGGGCGCCGCCCACCCCCTGGAGGGCCCGGGCGGCGACGAGGACGCCCACGTTCGGGGCGAGGCCGCACAGCAGGGAGGCGGCCGCGAACCACACCACCCCGACCACGAAGACCCTGCGGCGGCCGTACCGGTCCCCGAGGGAACCGCCGAGCAGGATCAGCCCGGCCAGCGTCAGCATGTACGCGTTGACCGTCCACTGGAGGGAGGCCAGGTCGGCGTCCAGGTCGCGGCCGATGGCCGGCAGGGCGACGTTGACGACGGTCGAGTCCAGCAGCGCCATGCTGGAGCCGAGAACGGTGGTGAGCAGGATCCACTTGCCTTGCGGCGAGGCCAGCCGGACGTCGGACATGACCCCAGGTATACAGCGAGCCCGGTGCCGTGGCACCGGGCTCACCGCAATCGGCCTCAGCGGGCCTTACTTGATCTTCGTGCCCGCCGAGCGCAGGTTCTGCGTCGCCTCGACGACACGGGCGGCCATCGAAGCCTCGGCCAGCTTGCCCCAGGTCCGCGGGTCGTAGGTCTTCTTGGAGCCGACCTCGCCGTCGACCTTCAGGACGCCGTCGTAGTTGCGGAACATGTGGTCGGCGACCGGACGCGTGAAGGCGTACTGGGTGTCGGTGTCGATGTTCATCTTGACGACGCCGTTCTCCAGCGCGGTGCGGATCTCCTCCTCCGTGGAGCCGGAGCCGCCGTGGAAGACGAAGTCGAACGGCTGGGACCCGGCCGGCTTGCCGAACTTGGCGGCCACGCCGTCGTTCAGCTCCTTCAGCAGGTCGGGGCGGAGCACGACGTTGCCCGGCTTGTACACGCCGTGGACGTTGCCGAAGGACGCGGCCAGCAGGTAGCGGCCCTTCTCACCGAGACCGAGCGCCTCCGCGGTACGGATGGCGTCGTCGACCGTCGTGTAGAGGGAGTCGTTGATCTCGTGGGTGACGCCGTCCTCCTCGCCGCCGGTCGGGGTGATCTCGACCTCGAGGATGATCTTCGCGGCGCGGGCGCGCTCCAGGAGCTCCTGGGCGATGGAGAGGTTGTCGGCGAGGGTCTCCGCCGAGCCGTCCCACATGTGCGACTGGAACAGCGGGTTGCGGCCGGCCTTCACGCGCTCCTCGGACACGGCGAGCAGCGGGCGTACGTACCCGTCGAGCTTGTCCTTGGGGCAGTGGTCGGTGTGCAGGGCGACGGTGACCGGGTACTTCTCGGCGACGATGTGCGCGAACTCAGCCAGGGCCACGGAACCCGTGACCATCTCCTTGCTGTACTGGCCGCCCAGGAACTCGGCCCCGCCGGTCGAGATCTGGATGATGCCGTCGCTCTCGGCCTCCGCGAAGCCGCGCAGCGCAGCGTGCAGGGTCTGGGTCGAGGTCACGTTGATGGCCGGGTAGGCGAACTTGCCTGCCTTCGCCCGGTCGAGCATCTCGTTGTAGACCTCGGGAGTTGCGATCGGCATGTGTCCGCTCCTTGTATATGCGGGTTGGCGTACTGCGTGCTTACGGCCCTGACCTAGACCTTGTGTGGGGGTTCGACGTCATCGTCGGCCTCATCTTTCCAGACTCGGCCGGATGGTCCATCCCGCGACCGGTCCGTGGTCAGGCCAGTCCCAGCTCGTCCTTCGAGTACGCGAAGAGGTACGGCACTCCCGCGCCCTGCTCGATCTTCTCCGCGGCGCCCGTCGCCCGGTCCACGATCGTCGCGACCGCGACGACCTCCGCGCCCGCCTCGCGCACGGCCGCGACCGCCTCGAGCGGGGAGCCGCCGGTGGTGGAGGTGTCCTCGACGACCACGACCCGGCGGCCCGCGATGTCGGGGCCCTCCACGCGCCGCTGCATGCCGTGCGCCTTGGCCGCCTTGCGCACGACAAAGGCGTCCAGGCGCTTCCCGCGCGCGGCGGCCGCGTGCAGCATGGCGCCGGCGACCGGGTCGGCACCCATGGTCAGGCCGCCGACCGCGTCGAACTCCAGGTCCGCGGTCAGGTCCAGCAGCACCTGTCCGACCAGCGGGGCCGCCGCGCCGTCGAGGGTGACGCGGCGCAGGTCGACGTAGTAGTCGGCCTCCAGGCCCGAGGACAGGGTCACCTTGCCGTGCACCACGGCCTTGTCGAGAATCTGCTGCTTCAGGGCGGCGCGTGCGTCAGTCATGCCTGTCAGCTTAGAGGCGCCGCCAGCTCCAGGTCGTCGAGGCCTCCAGCGGCTCCAGGGGCGTGACCAGGCACGGCAGGGTGTTCAGGCCGTTGGGCGGCCCGGTCTGCGGCTCCACGCAGACGGCGGCCTCCTGCTCGTCGTAGACCACGACCCATTCCTCGCGGCTGGCGACCTTCAGCTCCAGCTGCCCGGGCCAGGTGAGCGTGACGTCGACACCGCCGGGCATGCCGAAGCAGTCGTCCCAGGGGCCCGGCTTCGGCTCGACGCGGTTGCCGGTGGGCAGGTGGTCGTCGCCGCGCTCCTCCTGCCAGGCGGCGGTGAAGTCGAGCCGCACGGGCTCGCCGCCGTCGAGGGTGCGGTTGAACCAGGGGTGCCAGCCGATCTGGGCCGGGAAGGAGGAGTCGTACGTCTCCACCGACATCGTGAGGGTCAGGGCGTCCGGGGTGAGCGCCGCGATCTGGGTGACGCGGCCCGCATAGGGCCAGGGCTCGACGAGGTCGTACGTGAGGACCGCCTCGTCGGCGCTGCTGCGGGCGACGGTCCAGGCGCCGTCGCGGGCCGTGCCGTGGATGGCGTGCGGCGGGGAGTTGAGCGGCAGTTGGTGGACGTCGGCCCCGTCACGGAACCGCCCGTCCCGGGTGCGGCCGCACCAGGGGACCATCGGGAAACAGCCGAACCGCTCGCCCTGGCGCAGCAGTTGGACGCCTCCGACTCGAAGTCCCCCGACCCGTCCGCCGTTTCCCGGCTGCAAGGTCACTTCCGCGTCGCCCGCGGTCAGTGTGATGTCTTCTTGGCTCACGGGACGACCCTACTCAACGGCGTTTTCTCAGAACCCTTCCCACCACGATCGCCGATGCCAGGGCCACCGCCGCCGCGGGTGCCGCCCAGCGCAGGGGCAGACCGGAGGCGACCGTCTGGGGAGCGGGGACGGGGGCGTAGCGCCCTCTCGGGGGCGCGTGGTCGACCTCTTCCGCGCTGCGGCCGATCATCGTGCGACGGGCGTGGGCGGCCTCGGCCGGGGGGTGGACGGGCTCCGTGAAGTCCTCGACGAGGGGGGCGGGGAGCTCTTCGGGGGTGGCCGGGGCCTCCGGCGTCTCGGAAGCCTCCTCGGTTTCCAGCGGCTCCGTCGGCTCCGCCCGCTCCGGTTCCTCCGTCGTCTCGCCCAGCGCCTCCGCGAAACGGTTCAGCAGGCGTACGACCGCGGAGCCCACCGCGTCCTGGGGGAGTTCGGTGACGCGCCCGTCCGCCGTGGCCGTGCCGTCGAAGATGAGGGTCGTGCCGCCGTCCGTGTCGCGCAGGCGCAGGGTGAGGGCGAGCTTGACCGAGCCGGTGCCGCGGGTCTCGCCGGCCTCGCCCTCGACGGCGTAGGAACCGTCGTCCCGGGCCGAGACGTGTGCCGTGCCCCGGTAGGTGATGGAGTGGCTGCCGACCCGCACCTTCAGGCGCCCGGTGACGGGGTCCGCGCCGGCGTCCTGCTGGAGCCCGGGGACCGCCCGGGCCACCCTGACGGGGTCCCCCAGGGTCTGCCTCAGCCGCTCGACCGGAACCGGAACGAACACCTCATGCTCCATGGTTGCCGAGCCTACCCAGGGGCGACGGTCCTGCACCCCCGTTGGTGGAAAGTGACAGCGCCGTTCCGTCCCGCGGCGCGGATCAGTAGCGCGGATGCACCAACGTGGACGCCCCGAGGTCCCGGATCCTGGTCGCCTGTGCCGCCCGCACCGCCGCCCGCAGGGACTCCTCCGTCAGGGTCGTCGGCCGGGGCCCCCGGGGGGCAAGGGCCAGTGCCGGGCGCGGTCCCCGCGACGCCAGCACGAAGCCCCAGTCGCGGGGGGCGCGGGACGCCCCGGCCGTGCGGCCGGGTCCCGCGGCGAAGCCGGAGTCGCGGCCGCCGACGCGGTAGGGCGTGGTGCGCAGGCCCGCCGCGCGCACGGTGGCCTCCACCGTCCAGAAGACACGGGGGCGGGAGGCGACCGGCCCGGCGTGCACGACGAGACGGCCGCGGGGGGCCAGGACGGCGCGGACGAGGCCGTAGAACTCCTCCGAGTACAGCTTGGCGCTCGCGGTGCCGCCGGGGTCGGGCAGGTCGGCGATCACCACGTCGTACGACGGCACGGGCGCCGGCGTCCGCAGCCGGCGGAAGGCGTCGGCCGTGCTGACGTGGAGGCGGGCGTCGCCGTAGACGTGGCCGTTGAGCCGGGAGAGCGCCGGGTCGTGGCGGGCCAGGTCGACCACCGCGGGGTCCAGCGCCACGATGTCGACCCGGCGCACCCCGGAGTACCTGAGCACCTCGCGGGCGGCGAGGCCGTCGTCGCCGCCGAGGACGAGCACGCGCGCGTGGGGGCCGTCCATCGCGGGGTGGACGAGAGCCTCGTGATAGCGGTCCTCGTCGCGGCCGCCGACCCTCAGACGGCCGTCGACGTAGAGGTCGAGGGGGCGGCCGCCGGTGCCGCCGGTGAGGGCGATCTCGCGGACGCCGGTCTGCAGGGCGACGCGCACGTCCTTGCCGTAGACCGCCTCCCGCGCGGCCCGCTCGAAGTCGTCGACGAGGACGGTGGCGGTGGCGAGGACGCCGAGCACGGCGAGGTTGGCGACCAGCAGCAGCCAGCGGGCCCGGCGGGTCAGGTCGCGGCGGAACAGGCCGAGGACCAGGGCGCCGCCCGCGACCGCGTTGACCGCGCCGGTGAGCATCGCACCGGTCAACTGGCCCAGCAGGGGCAGCAGGAGGAACGGGAAGGCCAGGCCGCCGACCAGGGCACCGACGTAGTCCGCGGCGAACAGGTCGGCCACCGCGCCGCCGGCGTCCTGGCGGCGGATGCGCTGGATCAGCTCCATCAGCAGGGGGACCTCGGCGCCGATGAGCAGCCCGATGGCCAGGGAGAACGCGACCAGGAGCCAGCGCGGGCCGCTCGCCCACAGCCCGCCCCAGTCACCGGTCCACGCGAACACGGCGTACAGCGCCATCGCGCTGCACCCGCCGACCAGCGCGAGCAGCGCCTCGATCGCGCCGAAGGCGGCCGCCGCGTGCCGGCGCAGCCGCTTGGCGAGCAGCGAGCCGATGCCCATCGCGAAGACCATCACGGACAGCACCACGGACGCCTGGGTGACCGAGTCACCGGTCAAGTACGAGGCGAGAGCGACCAGTTCGAGCTCGTACACCAGTCCGCAGGCCGCGCAGACGAAGACGCACGCGAGCACGAAAAACCGCCCGGTGCGCTGCCGGACCGGCAGCCGCGCGGGCCCGGCCCAGGAGGGCGGAGCGCCGGGCGGGGCGGGGGCGTGCGGCTCGATCACGATGCGACGTTACGTCACGGCTCCGGCACGCTTCGTCACCCACACGTGTGGAACCGGGAGTGAACCGGGGAAACAGGGGTTTGTGTCGCTCAACCCGACGTCCCGTCGCTCAACCCAACGTCCCGTCGCTCAACCCGTCGTCTCCACCGGGACCCTGACCCCGACGCGGGTCCGCGTGGCCACCAACTGCCCGTCCTGCGGATACGCGTGCCAGGTCCGCCAGTGCACCTGCCCCTCGTACCACTGGGCCAGCAGCGCGGTGAACGCGTGCGGGCTGCCGGGAAAGACCCCGGCGAGGCCGTGCGGATGGTCGGACACCAGCGCGAGCAACTCCTGTGCCCGGCCCGCGAACTCGCCCGGTGACAGGACTTCCACGCGCGCGGCGAACTCGTACTCCCAGTTCCCCACCCGCTTGGCCACGCCCAGCGGCAGCGGCGTACTGCTGCCGGCGATGCACGCCACCGTCTCCGAGCAGGTGCCCCGGTCCTCCTCCAGGAGCACTTGGTGGGAGGCGCCGAGGAGTCTCAACTGAAGCTTCGCCCCGGCCATCTCGAGGTCGAGCTCGGCGAGGGCGGGCAGCGGCTCACGCCCCAGTGCCCAGGCGAGGTCGGCCGCGCGCGTGTCGGTGTACGAGGTGTTCAGGGTCGTGAGCATGGATCGGCTCCGCTAGCACGCAAAGAAAGGGTGGTGTGGGGTTCCGGCGCACCCGGGCGACTGTGGGGGGATCGGCCCGGTCAGCCCAGTCGGGAGGTCAGGAGGTGTCCGCAGAACGTCCGAGGGGCTGCGTTGGTGGTTTAGAGGGAATCATGAACGGCGGTGCCGTCACAGGGTTTTTACCCAACTTCGGGGGGTTTCCATCCCTGCGTGGGCTCCCCAGCTCATCTGTTCAACCACGGCGCACGCCACGGCGGCCGGAGCGTGCGCCGGGGCACCGGAGTGAAGAAACGACAAGCGGGGGCGTGCGGCCCGACCCAGGTCCGGCCCCACGCCCCCGCGTTCCCCCGCTCCCCCGTTTCGGATGCGGTTCCCCCTGCGGAGCTCAGCTGCCCCGTGTCAGCTGCCTCCCCCGCATCCGCCCCCGCCGCCGCAGGACGACCCGCCGCCGCAGGAGTGACCGCCGCCGCAGGAGTGACCGCCGTGGTGGCCGCCGCCACCGGAGTCCGATCCGCCGCCGTCTCCCCCGGCCCACCAGCTGCCGCCGGCCGCGCCGGCGCCGCCGCCGCTGTGGGCCCGCATACGCCGACGCGTCGAGCCGTTCCGGAACACCGTGGCCACCACGCCCACGAGGCACAGGACCAGGAACACCACCAGGATGAAGCCGATGACCATGGCTCACCCTCCTTCCGTTACCCCCTCGAAGCGACCCCCCGTGGGCGCCTCGCCGGTTGCGTGAGCTGGAGATGCCCTTCCGTCTCACGGGCCAAAGCAGAGTTGAGGAACTCCAGAGCTTGGGCGCAGGATGACCGGCATGACTTCCAGCGCGCGCCCCCTGCTCAACCGCCGCCTCGCCGAGTTCGGGACGACGATCTTCGCCGAGATGTCCGCCCTGGCTCTGCGGACCGGCTCGATCAACCTGGGGCAGGGCTTCCCCGACACGGACGGCCCCGAGGAGGTCAGGGAGGCGGCCGTGCGGGCGCTGCGCGACGGACGCGGCAACCAGTACCCGCCCGGCCCGGGCGTCCCGGAGCTGCGCACGGCGGTCGCGGCGCACCAGGAGCGCCGCTACGGCCTGGCCTACGACCCCGACACCGAGGTGCTGGTCACGGCGGGCGCCACGGAGGCCATCGCCGCCGCGCTGCTCGCGCTGGTGGAGCCGGGTGACGAGGTCGTTGCCTTCGAGCCGTACTACGACTCCTACGCGGCCTGCATCGCGATGGCGGGCGGGACCAGGGTCCCGGTCACCCTGCGGCCGCACGACGGCAGCTTCCGCCTGGACCTCGACGAACTGCGCGCCGCGGTCACCGACCGGACCCGCCTGCTGCTCATCAACACCCCGCACAACCCCACCGGCACGGTCCTCACCCGCGAGGAGCTGACGGCGATCGCCGAGCTGGCCGTGGAGCGGGACCTGCTGGTGGTCACGGACGAGGTGTACGAGCACCTGGTGTTCGACGACGCCGAGCACCTGCCCCTCGCGACCTTCCCGGGGATGCGGGAGCGCACGGTCTCCATCGGCTCCGCCGGCAAGACGTTCTCCTTCACCGGCTGGAAGGTCGGCTGGATCACGTCGACGCCCGGCCTGG
Source organism: Streptomyces sp. NPDC102270 (assembly GCF_044766405.1). Classification (NCBI taxonomy): domain Bacteria; kingdom Bacillati; phylum Actinomycetota; class Actinomycetes; order Kitasatosporales; family Streptomycetaceae; genus Streptomyces; species Streptomyces sp. NPDC102270. The sequence continues at coordinate 16,833 of NZ_JBIWLX010000005.1, forward strand.
TCTCCGCGGTCCGCTCGGCGAAGCAGTTCCTGACGTACGTGTCCTCCGGCCCCTTCCAGTACGCGGTCGCCGAGGCGCTCGCCCTCCCCGACAGCTACTTCGCCGCCTTCCGAGAGGACATGCTGGCCAAGCGTGACCTGCTGGCGGCGGGCCTCGCGGACGCGGGCTTCAAGGTCTTCAAGCCGGCCGGCACGTACTTCGTCACCACCGACATCCGCCCCCTCGGCGAGAGCGACGGCTTCGCCTTCTGCCGCGCCCTGCCGGAACGCGCGGGCGTCGTCGCCATCCCGAACGCGGTCTTCTACGACCACCGGGAGGAGGGGGCACCGTTCGTACGGTTCGCGTTCTGCAAGCAAACCGCGGTGCTGGAGGAGGCGGCGGCCCGGCTCAAGGCACTGGCGGGTTGAGAGGGGCCACGCGGAAAGAGGGCGCCCGCCCACAGGCTGTGGACGGGCGCCCCGCTCCTGGACATGGAAGGGCACAAGCCACGCAACTCGTGCGGGTCGACACCCGTCGCCGGTCATTCGGCCTTGGGCAGTCCCAACCACCTGGGGCGCCGGCCCGTCACGGCCAGGTGCGCTCAACACGGTCGTGCCGTACGGCGTAGGCTGCCGGGCCGCCCTTCTCGACGGCCCGGTGGATGGCGTCACGGCGTACGACGAGACGCTCGACCATCTCGACACTGTGAAACTGCTGGTTGTCCAGGTAGAACAGCACCGCCTCGCGCTCCAGGACGGGCTGGATCTCCAGATCCCGGGTCTTGATCCGCCCGTCCTTCGACAGCGGGACCCAGGACCGGTCGAGACCGTAAGTGATCCACTCCTCGTCCGGAACGTCCTGCCCGTCGTCAGGAAAGATGTCCCCGATGCGGTGAACCGTCCACCCGCAGGCTCTCAGTCCTTCCGCGACACGGCGACCGAGGTTCCGGTCGAGGAAGAACTCAGGCGGCAAGGTGCACCACGGCCCGGCAGAGCGCGTCCACCTGCTCAGGCGTCATGTCGTAGTCGTACGCGATGTCCTCGACGGTCTCCCCGGCCTCCCACAGGTCGGTGATGGCCTGGACCGTGACGCGGTTGGCGGCCACCACGGGGAGACCATGGCCGAACCTCGGATCGATCACGACCGGCACGGAGTCCGGGTACTGCCTCAGCCGCAGGCTGGAGGGGAAGTCGTCGCCCGGCTCCCAGGTCAGGTAGCGGAGATAGTCGGAGACCACTTCCTGGATGGGCACCTGGCCGTCGCGAGCTCTGCGAAGATCCCCCCAACCGTGCTCGATGAAGATGTCCACGCCATCCGTGGCGACCCGCTTGGACACGAGGCCGTAGGGGGTGTCGAAGGCATCCCGGACAGCAGCGGCCGCCTCCCTGATCTCGCTCATGCGGAGCCCCAGGGAGCGCAGAGAACGAAGGACGTGCGCCTCGGCCACCGCGATGAACGGCACCGACGGCTGCCCCCTCCGTGCCGGCTCGACCTGGTGGACCAGTGGCGCTCCGGCAGCCCTGCCCTTCAGCCACGAGGTGAGGGTCGACTGCGGAATCTCAAGGTAGGAGGCGGTCTCTGCGGGCGTCAGAAGTCCGTCCTTGAACCTGTCGACCATGCCCCACCTCCTCTTGGCGCCGGATTTCGCATCGTGCCACATCAAGCCTCCCACCTGGGGATGGACCACACACCCGGTCATCATCGGCTCAGCCGGCCGCTCGGAGTTGGTCCTCGGCCCGGCAGCCTCGGCAACGGCCGGGTTCCGCCGAACGGAATGCCAGGTCGCAGCCGTCGCAGTTCTGCATGGGCAAGACCATCGGACGTGCGGGGGTTTCTGCGCTTCTGGTCGGTACCGGCAGGGGAGTCTCCTTGAGCCGGTAGGCGAGGATGCCGACCGGGCGGGTGAGGAAGTGGTCCGGCAGCCGTGCGGTGAGGTGGTCCGTGATGTGCGTGGGCAGAAGGCCCGCCGCGAGCCACCGGGTGACGGCCGGGGCGAGGCGGGCGGCTTCCTTCTCGGAGAGGACGAGGCGGGGGTCGATCCGGCGCAGGGCGGTGAGTACGGCGATGGCCGTGGGGTCGGCGTCGGAGAGCGGGACTGGCGTCTCCGCTTTGGCCGGGACCGGCGTCTCCGCCTCGCCCGGGGCGGGCGCCTGCGCCGTTTCCGGTACAGCCGCCGACGGGGGCGTGACAGCCGCAGTGCCGCGACGCTTCCGGGGCCGACGCGGTGGGGGAGACTCGGGCGGGCCGTCCGGATCGGGCTCGGGATCGCCGCCGGGGACGTCGTAGAAGTACGTCCGGGTACGGACCTGCCCGGTGGGTGTCCGCTCGCGCCGACGCTCCAGGTATCCGGCCTCTTCGAGTTCCCTGAGGGCCCGCGAGATGAGGATCTCGCCCTCGGTGAAGTGCTCGCACAGGGCGGAGATGGTCACGGAGGAGCCGTCGGGCAGGGAGGCGATGTACGCCGCGACGCCGACCGTGACCGCGCTGCCGCGTCGCTGGGCGAGGGCGTTGGAGATCACCGTGAAGTCGGCCGTGAGGCGGGTGCGGACGTGGATCACGCCGGAGGTCGGGGCTCCGGCGTCGGCGCGCAGGGGCGCGTTAGACTGCGAGTCAGCCATTGGGAAGGTCGAAGCTTCCTGATCGGTCAGGCCCTCGATCGGGATTGCCGTCCCGGCCGGGGGCCGTATCTGTTTGCGGTTGTCGCGGCGAACGTAACCGCCCGAATCCCGCGCCTGCAAGCCGGTCACTCGGACGGGTGACGCGAGCCGCTTGGCGGGGTGGGTGGGTGGGTGGGTGGGTAGTTCTTGCCCCCGGTTCTTTCAGGAGGTCAGTGGCCCGCCGGTCCCTCGCGGGCAAGGGCCCGGTGAGCCCGGAACGTGGACGGCGGCCGAGGCCCGGCCGCCTTAAGGACGGTGCTGGTCGGCCTTCAACTCGCCTATGAGGACGGCCCAGGAGGCGGCCTCGAAGCACAGTGCCGGACCGTGCGGGACCTTGCTGTCACGGACGGGGACGGCGGCCTCCTGGAATCCCGTCGGCCACCTCCACGCAGTGCGACACGGCCTGGTTGCCGTAATTGCTCCTGTGCCGAGCAGCGCCGCTCGGTGTGGAAATCGTCATCGATCCCCCCATCGCCTCCCCGCGGTCGAACGGCACGACCTGCGCGGTGATGGGACGTTCCGCTGCCGCTTCACGCCGTGACCGCCGATGGGCCACCTCAACTTCCTGGATCACGGTGACTCCCGCTCCTCCGGCCTCAGGGCCCGCTCGGCGACGGCGGCTCCACCTTCTTGACCGGGTCATTCGCAGGGTCGGGTCGCCCCAGTGGTCGGCCGCTCGGCCGTGCGCCGGACAGGGCGGAGGATGTTGACGGAGGATGTGCGCGACGGCATGATGACCGACTGCGTGGCCTACGCCGAACCTCCCGCGACCGACCCCAGCGCGGTCTCCCATCGGAGGCAAAGGGACCAGCGTCTCAGGCCGTTGTCGCAGCCCGATCGCCTCGGGCGAGGTTGCTGGGGAGCCGTCGCTCAAGGCGTGGAAGGCCGCGATGACAGCCCGTAGGAACTTCAAGCACCAGGTCCGTGCCCGCGCCGCCAAGACCGGCGAGTCCTACACGTCCGCCCTGCGGCACTTCCGTCCGACTCCCTCAGGAGACGTCATGTCGGAAGCAAGGACTCCCAAGAGCGTGCGGCTCGCCGTGGCGCAGACCCCCGTACGCGAAGACCCCCAAGACGTTGCAGCGCTGCGCGAAAGCGGGCGTGAGGTCCGTGCTCTGATGTGCGAGGCCAGTGCTCAGGGAGCGAGGGTCGTGCATTTCCCGGAAGGCGCGATCTGCTTTCCCGGCAAGCACGTCATGTCCGTCGACGGCCCGGTCGCGGTCGGCCCGGCGGACTGGGACCGGTGCCGGTGGCCGGTGCTCCAATCGGAGTTGGCTGCGATCGCCCAGTTGGCCCGCGAGCTGCGGTTGTGGACGGTGATCGCCTCGGTGCACCGCTTGACCGGCCCGAACCGTCCACACAACAGCCTCTACGTCATCTCCGATCGCGGCGCTGTCGTCACGCGGTACGACGAGCGCCTGCTGTCGAAGACGAAGGTGTCGTACATGTACTCGCCGGGCGTCTCACCGGTGACCTTCGAGGTCGACGGTGTGCGCTTCGGCTGCCTGCTCGGCATGGAGATCCACTACCCGGAGTTGTTCGCCGAATACGAGAAGCTGGATGTCGACTGCGTCCTGTTCTCCACCAGCGGCACCCCGGGCAACACCGCCGCGCAGGCCCAGGGCCACGCCACGGTCAACAGCTACTGGGTCAGTTTGGCGGTGCCGGCACAGCACAGCGCCAAGGCACCGTCCGGAATCGTCGCTCCCAACGGCGACTGGCTTGCCCGGTGTCCCACGGACGACTCGCCATCGGTAGCCGTCGTGAACCTGGACGACACTTCCGAGGCCGCCGCCGACGCCGTGACCTACGGGCGTCCCTGGCGTCGTGAGGCGCGCGCCGGCGTCTACACCGAGCACCAGGTGATCGACCCGCGCAGCGAAGACCGGACGGCGGCCTTCTAGCTCGGGGCCAAAGGCCAGGGGGAACCGGTCCTGACGCCCTTCGCCGCGTGGTCGCGGTACGCACGGTGCCGGCCGCCCTCGCCGGGCTGTCCCGGCCCACCCCCTGCGGTGACCTCGGGAGCGTCGGAAAGTTACCCACAGGCTGTGGACGGGCGGACGGTGAGAGCCCGGCCCCGGCACGTGGCCGTGGTGGCCGGTGCCCTGGCCGGGCTCTCGGTGCCTGCGGCGCGTATCCGGTCATGTCAACCGATACGCCCCGGTAGCCGGAGGGCGCCTACTCGTCGTCCTCGGGCTTCTCGGCGTCGTTGACTTCCTCCTCGAGGCCGAGCTGCTCGACGAGCCACTTGTCGAACTCGATGGCGGCGCGCACCCAGCTGACGGTCGAGGAGACGAAGTGCTCCAGGCTGACGCCGGTGCCGATGAGCATCTGCGCCTCACCGATCAGACGGACCGTGCCGTCGTCATGGGTGTGGCTGTAGACCTTGGGCCACAGGGTGCGCCGGTTCCAGTCGTCGATGGACTCCAGCAGCGTGGGCTTCTCGTCGATCTGGTGGGGCCGGTCGTAGAACGTCCGCACCGAGAAGACCTGCTGGTCACCCTCGCCACGGAACATGAAATACGTACGGAACTGCTCCCACGGCGCCGCGAGGTCACCCTCGTCGTCGACGACATACTTCAGCTCCATCTGGTCGAGGAGCTGCTTCACGAGATCCTGATCCGGGACGACGGGGCCCGCCGGTCCTTGGGGCTGCGGCTCGGGCTGGCCCCCGAAGTTCGGAATCGAGGACGGATCGATGGTCACCGTGAATTTCCCTTCGTACGGATTCCGCCATCCTCCCCCATCCGGGGAGGGGGGTGGCAAGCCCAGACGGAACCTGTCCTCCCAGGGCTGACATGATCCGGTCAGCCACGGTAAACAGGGGTCGAGGAAACGGGGAAGCCATGACACAGACGGAGATCGAGGCGCAGATCGAGACGGTGCCGGAACAGACCGAGCCGGGCGGGACCAGATGGGGCGTCGTCCTGGCGATCCTGGCCGTGCCGACGCTGGTGGTGGGGGCCCTGATCGCGCTGGGGATCGCCTGGCTGTTCACGGACGACTCGGTCGCCGCGGACGTGAAGAAGACCTCGTGTGCCCAGGCGCTGGCCTTCGGCGGGGCGAAGCTGCCGGCCGGGGCGTACGACACCTGGTGCGGGATCGAGGCCGGGCCGGAGCCCCGCTACAACGCCCGCTTCCGGATGCCGCGCGGCGAGATCGGCGCCTGGGTGGCAGCCACCTTCCCCGAGGGGCCGCGGCTGCGGACCACGCAGTGCGGCGACGCCCAGGTCGACGCGTGCCTGAACGCGGGCCCGGTCGCCGGGCAGCGGGCCTCCGTGCAGATCGAGATCGTCCACGACGGGCGCAAGTGGTCCGAGGTGCGGTTCGTGGCGTTCACGCTGTGAGAGCCGGGGCGGGGCCGGAACGACCCCCATGCCGCTCAGAGCGTCCTGCCGGTCGCCGGGCAGCGGGCCTCGTGCGGATCGAG
>NZ_JBIWLX010000005.1:22996-114625 GCF_044766405.1 Streptomyces sp. NPDC102270
AGACCGTCCACGACCGGCGCAAGCGCTCCCAGGTGCGGTCCGTGGCATTCACGCTGCAAGAGCCGGGGCGGGGCCGGAACGACCCCCATGCCGCTCAGAGCGTCTTGCCCGTCTCCGGGCAGCGGGCCTCGTACGGATCGAGACCGTCCACGACCGGCGCAAGCGCTCCCAGGTGCGGTCCGTGGCATTCACGCTGCAAGAGCCGGGGCGGGGCCGGAACGACCCCCATGCCGCTCGGAGCGTCCTGCCGGTCGCCGGGCAGCGGGCCTCCGTGCGGATCGAGACCGTCCACGACCGGCGCAAGCGGTCCCAGGTGCAGGCAGTTCGTGGCGTTCACGCTGTGAGAGCCGGGGCGGGGGCCGGGACGACCCCCGCCACGCCGCTCAGAGCGTCTTGCCCGTCTCCGGACGACCGGTCGCCGGTCCCACGATCAGACCGTCACCGAACGCGTCCACCCGGACCGTGTCGCCGTCCTTGACCTCGCCGGACAGGATCTCCTTGGCGAGCCGGTCACCGATGGCGGTCTGGACGAGGCGGCGCAGCGGCCGGGCACCGTAGGCCGGGTCCAGGCCCTCGACCGAGAGCCAGTCCAGTGCCTCGTCGGTGATCTCCAGGGTGAGCCTGCGCTCGGCGAGCCGCTTGGCGAGGCGGTCGATCTGGAGGCGTGCGATGCGGCGGAGCTCGTCCTTGGTCAGGGCCGAGAAGACGACCAGGTCGTCGAGCCGGTTGAGGAACTCCGGCTTGAAGGAGGCGCGGACCACCTCGAGGACCTGCTCCTTCTTCTCCTCCTGGGAGGTGATCGGGTCGACCAGGAACTGGCTGCCCAGGTTCGACGTCAGGACCAGGATCGCGTTGCGGAAGTCGACCGTACGGCCCTGACCGTCCGTCAGGCGCCCGTCGTCCAGCACCTGGAGCAGGATGTCGAAGACCTCCGGGTGGGCCTTCTCCACCTCGTCGAGGAGCACCACGCTGTACGGCCGCCTGCGCACCGCCTCGGTCAGCTGGCCGCCCTCCTCGTAGCCGACGTAGCCGGGGGGCGCGCCGACCAGGCGGGAGACCGTGTGCTTCTCGCCGTACTCCGACATGTCGATGCGGACCATCGCCCGCTCGTCGTCGAAGAGGAAGTCGGCGAGCGCCTTGGCGAGTTCGGTCTTGCCGACACCGGTGGGGCCGAGGAAGAGGAAGGAGCCGGTGGGCCGGTCCGGGTCGGAGATACCGGCCCGGGTGCGGCGCACGGCGTCGGACACGGCCTGCACGGCCTCGCTCTGGCCGATGAGCCGCTTGCCCAACTCCTCCTCCATGCGCAGGAGTTTCTGCGTCTCGCCCTCCAGGAGGCGGCCCGCCGGGATGCCGGTCCAGGCGGCGACGGTGTCGGCGATGTCGTCGGGGCCGACCTCCTCCTTGACCATGGTGTCCTTGGAGACCTCCTCCTCGGCCTCGGACGCGGCCTCCAGGTCCCGTTCCAGGGTGGGGATCTCGCCGTAGAGCAGCTTGCTGGCGGTGTCGAAGTCGCCGTCGCGCTGGGCGCGTTCGGCCTGGCCGCGCAACTCGTCCAGCTTCTCCTTCAGTTCACCGACCCGGTTGAGGGACTGCTTCTCCTTCTCCCAGCGGGCGGTCAGGCCCCGCAGCTCCTCCTCCTTGTCGGCGAGGTCGCGGCGCAGCCGCTCCAGGCGCTCACGGGAGGCCGGGTCGGTCTCCTTGACCAGCGCGAGCTCCTCCATCTTCAACCGGTCCACCCCGCGCTGGAGTTCGTCGATCTCGACGGGCGAGGAGTCGATCTCCATGCGGAGCCGGGAGGCCGCCTCGTCGACGAGGTCGATGGCCTTGTCGGGCAGGAAGCGGGAGGTGATGTACCGGTCGGAGAGGGTGGCCGCCGCGACCAGCGCGCTGTCGGCGATCTGGACCTTGTGGTGGGCCTCGTAGCGTCCCTTGAGTCCGCGCAGGATGGCGATGGTGTCCTCGACGGTGGGCTCGGCGACCAGCACCTGCTGGAAGCGGCGCTCCAGGGCGGGGTCCTTCTCGATCCGCTCCCGGTACTCGTCGAGGGTCGTCGCGCCCACCATGCGCAGCTCACCGCGGGCGAGCATGGGCTTGAGCATGTTGCCGGCGTCCATGGAGGAGTCGCCGCCGGCGCCCGCGCCCACGACGGTGTGCAGCTCGTCGATGAAGGTGATGATCTGCCCGTCGGAGTCCTTGATCTCGGCCAGGACCGTCTTCAGGCGCTCCTCGAACTCACCGCGGTACTTCGCCCCGGCGACCATCGCCCCGAGGTCGAGCGCGACGAGCCGCTTGTCCTTGAGCGACTCGGGCACGTCCCCCTTGACGATCCGCTGGGCGAGCCCCTCGACGACGGCGGTCTTGCCGACGCCGGGCTCGCCGATGAGGACGGGGTTGTTCTTCGTACGGCGGCTGAGCACCTGGACGACCCGGCGGATCTCCTGGTCGCGGCCGATGACGGGGTCGAGCTTGCCGTCCCGTGCGGCGGCGGTGAAGTCGGTACCGAACTTCTCCAGGGCCTTGTACTGGCCCTCGGGGTCGGCGGTGGTCACTCTGCGCCCTCCTCGGGCCTTCTGGAACGCTTCGAGCAGCTTCTTCGGGGTGGCGCCCTGCCGGGTCAGCACCTCGGCGGCCGGTCCGCCCTTGGCGGCGATGCCGATGAGCAGGTGCTCGGTGGACAGGTATTCGTCCCCGAGGTCCTGGGCGCGGGCCTGCGCGTCGGCGATGGCGGAGAGCAGGTCGCGGTTGGGCTGCGGGGGCGCGACGGTGGACCCGGCCACGCTGGGCAGCGAGCCGAGCACCTTCTCGGCCCCGGCCCGCACGGCGGCCTGGTCGGCGTCGACGGCGGCGAGCAGGTCGACGATGTTCGCATTGTCCTGCCGCTGGCCTTGCCCCTGGAGCAGAGCGAGGAGCAGGTGGGCGGGGGTGAGGTCCGGGTGTCCCTCGGTCACGGCCCGGTTGCTGGCCGCGTTGATGGCGTCCCGGCTCCGGTTGGTCAGCTCGGCATCCACTGGTCCGTACTCCTCCTCGGTGTCAGCTCCTGTACCGACTCCTGCACTGACTCATTCAGCGTACATAAAGTTGAGTCTATTCCACTCAAGGCAGTCCGTGGGAGGGATCAGGGGCTAGCGTCCCGGCATGACCTCCTACGCCCAGGATCCGGGTGCCCCGGACCCGTCGTTCCTCAGCTTCTGGCGCGAACGGCATCTGTGCACACTGACGACACCCCGCCCGGACGGGAGCCCGCACGTGGTGCCGGTCGGGGTGACGTACGACCCCGAGGCCCGTCTCGCCCGGGTGATCACGAGCCGGACCAGCGCGAAGGTACGGCACGTGCTGGCGGCCGGCGAGAGCGGGGCGACGGTGGCGGTGTGCCAGGTGGCAGGGCGGCGGTGGGCGACGCTGGAAGGGCTGGCACACGTCCGCACGGAGCCGGACCGGGTGGCGGACGCGGTGCGGCGGTACGCCGAGCGCTACGAACGGACGCCGGCGCCGAACCCGCTGCGCGTGGTCATCGAGATCTCGCTCACCGGAGCGATGGGGCATTTCTGAGCGGCGCTCCGAGCGGCCTCCGAGCGGCCTTCTGAGCCGCGGCCCGATCACCCGATACCGCGAAATGTCGCCCAAAACTGCAGCGGCGTCACCGTGTTCAGGTCACGGTGACGCCGCTGCGGGGGGAAGCACCTGAGCGATCTGTTACGACGGGGGAATCGCGTCAGGCACTGCGGGGGGTGGCTGAGATGGTCCGGGGGGTGGGGGTTTCCGGTTCCACCAGCCGATGGTCTCGTTGGTCCAGGTTCACAAAGATCATTCCGTACCGGATGGCACACCGAACGGGCTGCGGCGCCCCCCGAGGCCGCCGCAGACACCGGTACGCCCGTACGTCCTCGTCCTCGTCCCGCGTGACGACCACCGGTTCGCCGAAGACAGTCACCATCAACGAGTCACCGGGGTGGGGGATCGCGGTGACCAGATCGATGAAGTGCCAGCCGGAGCGGTAGGCGGTGGCCATTTCTCTGCGGAAGGAGCGGTCGTCGGGTGGGGTGGTCATCGGCCTCAGTCCCACTTACTGTCAGCCGGGAACACGATCAGATCGTCATCCGCGACAACAACAGACTGCGCACCACCCGTCTCGCGCGCATCGCTCTTCGTACCGGAGAGGCCACTCAGAGTCCCGAAGGCCACAACGGCGGAGAAGGCGGCGACAAGCACCGAGCGAAGCATTCTCTTACGCATAGTCGGCTTCGTCCTCACTTGAAGGTCCCCTCTTCCCCCGTCGAGTAAGACGATGGCTCATTCAGGCACGTCATGGCCACACGATCGGTGCATCATGTTCCTGCATGTTCAGGACCCTGGGGGGTGGAGATTTGGCAACAAATGGGATTAAGGCGACACATCCCCATGCGATGACCGAGTTGTGTGATGAGGGAACGCGCCTCTACGCAAACGCTCTGCGCACGGGACGAATCCTCCGAGCGGACATCGAGCCCGCTCCGTGTCTGATGGAATTCGCCCTTCTGCACCCCGACCCGGACGACGCGAGCTGGCTGCGCCCCGTCTCGCCCGCCGTCGCCCTGGCGCAGCGCCTGCACCCCATCGAGCACGAGATCAGCGAGAACCGGCGGCTGTCGATCGCGCTCACCGAGGTCTTCGAGCCGTTCATGGCTCTCAGCGCGCAGGAGACCACCTCCACCCACTCGATCACCGTGCTGGAGGGCCTCGACCGCATCAACGCGGCACTCGACCTGGCCACCGCCCAGTGTCAGACCGAGATGCTCACGGTCCAGCCGAGCGGTCGCCGCAGTTCCGAGACCAGGCTCATGGAGGCGCTGGAACGCGACAGACCGCTCATAGAGCGCGGTGTGCGGATCCGGACCCTCTACCAGCACACGGCCAGGTACAGCCCGGAGAGGCTCGCCTGGGTGGACCACTTCGCCGACGGGAAGGCGGAGTACCGCACCATCGACGAACTGGTGGAGCGCCTCATCATCTGCGACGAGACCGTCGCCTTCATCCCCACCCGTGACGACCGCCAGGTCGCCCTCGAACTCCGTCACCCCGGTCTCGTCCGGTACCTGATCAAGGTGTTCGAGTTCATGTGGAGCCGTGCCGTGCCCCTGAACGCCGGCGCCCCCTACGTAACGGCCCCCGACGGCATCACGGACATCCAGCACTCCATCGCCAAGCTGCTCGTGGAGGGCCATGTCGACGAGGCGATCGCCCGGCGGCTGGGGATGAACGTACGCACGTGCCGGGCCCACATCGCCAAGCTCGCCACGGCGCTCGGCAGCGGCAGCCGCGCCCAGCTCGGCTTCCTCATCGCCCAGTCGGGCATCCTGAAGCCCGACCACCCGATGCCGGGGGGAGACGTCCACCCGTGAGCGGGGCGCACACCCACGGGCCGGAAGAACTCTGCGAGGCGGGTCTGCACCTGTACACCCGTGCGCTGCGCGAAGGGCGGGTGAGCGCGAAGGAGGCGGACGAGGCGCCCTGTCTCGTCGACCTCGGTCTGGTGCAGCCGGACATCGAGGACCTGCGGTGGCTGCGGCCCATCGCCCCGGCCTTCGCCCTGCGCCGGCTGCTGCGTGGCGTGGCGGACCGCGTCGCGGACGAACGGCGCCGTGAGGAGCGGCTGGCGGCGGTGTTCGAGTCGCTGGCGGAGATCGACAGCCGCTACACCGCGGTCGCGGACACCATCAGCGTCCTCAGCGGTCTCGACCGTATCGGCCAGGCCATACACCGGGCCGTGGCGGACTCCTCGGGCGAGGTCCTCACCATCCAGCCGCACACCGGTCAGACCCACTCCCCGGCCGGGATCCACGCCGAGGCCTTCGTGCGCGACCAGGCCCTGCTCGACCGTGGCGGCCGTATCCGCACGCTCTACCAGCACACCCTCCGCCACGCGCCCAGCATCCTGTCCCGCTACGAGCGTCTGCGGGGGGATGTGGAGGCCCGCACCCTCGACGAGGTCACCCAGCGTCTGATCGTGATCGACCGCGTGGTCGCCTTCATCCCCGCCAACAAGGACCGCACCCTCGCCCTGGAGATCCGCCACCCGGCCATCGCCGACTTCCTCGCCACCACGTTCGACCGCCTGTGGCGCCTGGCCACGCCGATGTATCCCCGGGCCGTCCACCCGCCCTCCCCCGACGGCATCACGCCCCGCCAGCGCGCCATCGCCGCGCTCCTCATCGAGGGCCACACCGACGCCGTCATCGCCGACCGGCTCGGCATGAACATCCGCACCGCCCGCGTCCACATCGCCAAACTCGCGGCGACGCTCGGCAGCGAGAGCCGGGCCCAGCTCGGCTACCTCATCGGACGGTCCGGGATTCTTGACCGGGAAGCGTGATCGGGGACACCGCGGTGGGGCCGTCCAGGCCCACCTGCGCTATCCGCACGCCCAGTTGCGTACGACTGGCCGCCCCGAGCGTCTCCGACAGCCGGGCGATATGGGCCCGGCAGGTGCGCACGCTGATTCCCAGCCGTTCCGCGATCACCGCGTCCTGGTGGCCCTCGGCCAGCAGGGCGGCGATGGACTGCTCGCGATGGGAGATGCCCTCGATGCCGGTGTCGGGCAGGGGGGCGGTGAGGGGGATCGCCAGGCGCCACAGCCGCTCGAAGACCGTGACCAGGTACTCCACCAGCGCCGGGTGCCGCAGTTCCAGAGCGAGGGTGCGGTCGGCGTTCGCGGGGATGAAGGCCACCGTGCGGTCGAAGAGGATCAGCCGGTCGATGACCTCGTCCAGCGTCCGCGCCTGCACCGAGCCGCCCATCAACTCCAGGTAGTTCAGGAGCCCTTGGCCGTGCCGGGCGACATGGGTGTAGAGGTCCCGCATCCGTACGCCCCGGCCGCGCAGCGCCAGCGCCCGGTGCAGGCCCTCCGTCAGCTCGTGCTCGGGACGGATGCCGCCGGGCTGGACCGTGAGGACCTCCGTCGTGCACGCCTCGGTCGCCTCGTCCATCGCGGCCTGGATCCGGGAGAGACCGTCGAGGACCCGGATCGCGGTCCCCTCACCGGCGCCCGGCACCAGACTGGGTCCCAGGCCCGCGTACCGCTCCACCGCCGCGACCGCCGCGCCCACCCGCCGCTGGCTCGCGCTGACCTCGTCGTGGACCTCGCGCAGCAGCCGGGTCATGACCTCCTGCGGTGCCGTCGGCACCAGCCAGTCCATGTCGTCGGGGTCCGGGTGGAGCAGGGCCAGTTCCAGCAGGCAGGGCACCGGCCCGGCGTCGGCGCGGGGCACGCGGCCGCGCCGTACGGCCCGGGAGTACACCCGGTCCCCGGCCTCGCACAGCCGGTCAGCACCGTGTGGATGGTCGTCCGTCCCGAGCCCGGTCATTGCCCATCCCACCCCCGGTTCCAGCGTCTACCGCCCTCTGTCCTGTTCCCCATCGGAGCGTCGAAGCCCCCTCGGCGGAGCAACTATGCGCGGCCCGGACCGGCTCCGCAACACGGCTCCTCGGGTCAAGGGCGGGGAAAACGGCCGGTATACCCCGTTACCTACGGCCCTCCGCCCGCCCTTCTGCAACAAGCTGACGGTGACGCGGCCACCCTCACGGGTGCCTCGCCGTGGCCCTTCGCCCCCGGCCGGAACCGTCCGCTCCGCGCGTGAACTGCCGGAAACCACGCAGTGATCACCCCGTTACGTGCCGCACTTAACGTCAGGCCATGGCGGACATATTTGACGCATACGCGTTGGCCGACGCGTGGGACGAGATGTTCGAGCGGCCAGGCGAGGTCAGGACCGCCTACGAGCCGGTACTGGCCGCGCTCCAGCCGATCGAGCCGAGTGAACTGCGGTTCCGGGCCGACCAGATGGCCCGGGCGTTCACCGACCGGGGCGTGACCTACGCCTTCGCGGGCGAGGAGCGGCCCTGGCCGCTTGACCTCGTGCCCCGGATCCTCGACGCCCTGGAATGGGATCTCGTGCGCCGCGGGGTGAGCCAGCGGGTCCGGGCCCTGGAGGCCTACCTCGCGGACGCCTACGGGCCCGCCCGCGCCTTCGAGGACGGGGTCGTGCCCTGGCGGCTGCTGCTGAACTCCCCGCACTTCCACCGGGCCGCGCACGGGCTCGAACCCGTGGGCGGTGTGCGCATCCATGTCGCCGGCATCGACCTGGTCCGGGACGAACAGGGCGACTTCCGGGTCCTGGAGGACAACGTCCGGGTTCCCAGCGGCGTGTCGTACGTCATCGAGAACCGGCGCGCCATGACCCGGGTCTTCCCGTCCCTCTTCGCCGAGCAGCACGTGGTCCCCGTCGACGGTTACGCGCAGAAGCTGCTCGCCGCCCTGCGCGCCGCCGCGCCCGACGGCGTCCAGGACCCCCGGGTCGTGGTCCTCACCCCCGGCCCCAGCAACGCCGCCTACTTCGAACACGCCCTGCTCGCCCGGCTGATGGGCGTGCAGCTGGTCGAGGGGCACGACCTGGTGTGCCGGGGCAACCGGGTGTGGATGCGCACGACCCGCGGCGAGGTGCCCGTCCACGTCGTATACCGGCGCCTGGACGACGACTTCCTCGACCCGCTCCACTTCCGCCCCGACTCGGTGATCGGCTGCCCGGGCATCCTCGGCGCGGCCATGGCGGGTCATGTCACCCTCGCCAACGCGGTCGGCAACGGCATCGCGGACGACAAGCTGCTCTACACCTACGTGCCGGACCTGATCCGCTACTACCTCTCCGAAGAACCGATTCTCCCCAATGTGGAGTCCTTCCGGCCCGACGAACCCGGCCAGCTCCAGGCCGTCCTCGACCAGCTCGACCAGCTCGTCGTGAAACCCGTCGACGGGGCCGGCGGGCAGGGCATCGTCATCGGGCCGAAGGCCGACCGCGAAACGCTGGAGAAGACCCGCAGGGCCGTGGCCGAGAACCCCCGCGGCTTCATCGCCCAGCGCCCGGTCGCCCTGTCCACCTCCCCCACCCTCGCGGGCGAACGCATGGCACCCCGCCACATCGACCTGCGCCCCTTCGCCGTCAACGACGGCAACGACATCTGGGTCCTGCCCGGCGGCCTGACCCGGGTCGCCCTCCAGGAGGGCAACCTGATCGTCAACTCCAGCCAGGGCGGCGGCTCCAAGGACACCTGGGTGCTCGCCGAGGGCCCCGCGGAACCGCCCACGCCCGCGAACGGAACCGCCCGCCTGGACATCGCCCCACGTCAGCACGGTCCCGACGGCACTCCCACCGTCGTACAGGAAGGAGGACAGCAGTGAACGACGTGATCCTCTCCCGGATAGCCGAGGCACTGACCTGGACCGGCCGGTACGTAGAGCGGGCCGACAACACCGGCCGGATCCTCGACGCCTACCTGCACCGCCTCCTCGAGGACCCCTGGCGCGACGAGGACCTGGCCTGCCGGTCGCTGTACGCGATCCTCGGCGTCGACGCGGGCGGCCCCCGGGTCGACATGCAGCAGGTCCTCGACCAGCTCGCCTTCGACTCCCGCTCCACCTGCTCCATCGAGGGCGCGCTCGGCGCGGCCCGGCTCAACGCCAGGAGCGCCCGTGAGGCCGTCTCCTCGGAGATGTGGGAGTGCCTGAACTCCACCTGGCACGCCCTGGCCGACCAGCGCCTCGCGGCCCGCCGTACCGGCCCCTACGCCTATCTGGAACTCGTACGGCGGCGCGCGGCTCTCTTCTTCGGGCTCGCAGACTCCACCATGAGCCGTGACGACAGCTGGCGTTTCGTCGTCCTCGGCCGGAGTCTGGAGCGGGTGGACATGACCGTGCGGCTGCTGTCGGTCCGGGTCCTGGACGCCGCCCACGCGCCCGACTGGCCGACCCTGCTGAGCGCGTCGGGCGCCGACGAGGCGTACGCGCGCGTGTACGGCGGTTTCGGCGACACCCCGCGGGTGGCCGAATTCCTGCTCCTGGATCGGGACTTCCCGCGCTCCGCGCTGCACGCCCTGACGACGGCGGAGGAGTGCCTGACCGCGCTCGGCCGCCCCCGCCAGGACCCCGCGCGCCGCCCCATCGGCCGGATGCGCACCCGCCTCGAATACCTCGACCTGCACGCCCTGGAGGATCAACTCCCGCTGCTCCTCGGGGACTTGCAGAGCGCCTGCATGGCTGCCGCGGAGGCGGTGGCGGAGCGGTTCTTCCCGTACCAGGGGCCCGTCGAATGGGCCCAGGAAGGAGCGTGAGCATGACCAGCCGCCTCCGGATCAAGCACGTCACGCACGTGTCGTACGCCCAGCCCGTCGCCTCGTCCCACAACGAGGTCCGCATGACCCCGCTGACCCTGCCCTCCCAGACCACCCTGGACTCCCGGGTCACCGTCAGCCCGGCCACGCCCACCTGGTCGTACTGGGACTACTGGGGCACCCAGGTCACCGGCTTCGACCTGATGGACCCGCACGGCCATCTCACCATCACGGCCTCCAGCCTGGTCGAGACCCACCCGGCGGGCCCGCTCCCGGTACCGCCCGCCTGGGCCGAGCTCGCCCGACAGGCCGCGGACTCACGCCTGCTGGAGTTCCTCGATCCCACAGTCCGTACGACCGTCCCGGCCGCACTGGTCGACAAGGCACGGGAGCTCGCGGCCGGCCTCGACGTCCACGCGACGGCGGTCGCCGTGTCCGACCTCGTCGCCGACCGGGTCTCCTACCTGCCCGGCACCACGGGCGTGAACACCTCCGCCGCCGAGGCCTGGGAGCAGGGCGCCGGGGTCTGCCAGGACATCGCCCACGTCACCCTCGCGCTGCTGCGGGGCGTGGGCCTGCCGACGCGGTACGTCTCCGGCTATCTGCATCCCGAGCGGGACGCGGAGCTGCACCGGCCGGTCGCGGGGCAGAGCCACGCCTGGGTCGAGTACTGGGCGGGCGAGTGGTGCGGCTACGACCCCACCAACCGGGTCCGGGCCGACGAGTCCCACGTGGTGGTGGGCCGGGGCCGGGACTACGACGACGTGACCCCGCACAAGGGGATCTACCGGGGGGTGCCGGGGGCACCGCCGGAGGTGACGGTGGAGTTCACGCGGGTGGCGTGAACTCCGGGGAGGGGCGGGGAAGGGCCGGTTACTGCAGGCCCGCCGCCGCGCAGGCGCTCTTGTAGTCCGAGGTGCAGATGTCCTTGACGGTGTAGATGCCGTCCTTGACGACCGTGCTCTTGATGTTGTCCCTCGTCAGCGCGACGACCTGGACCAGCTGGGCCGGGATCTTCTTGTTCGTGGGGCTGTCGACGCTGTCCGAGGCGAGGGCGTCGAACTGGATGCCCTTGCCCTGGACCTTCGTCACGGCCATCTCGGCGGCGGCCTCGGCCTCGTCCGGGTACGGCTTGTAGACGCTCATGTACTGCTCGCCCGAGACGATCCGCTGGACCGCGGCCAGCTCCGCGTCCTGGCCCGTGATCGGCGGGAGCTTGCTCATGCCCGCGTTCTCCATCGCCTGGATGGCGGCGCCGGCCATGGCGTCGTTGGCGGAGTACACGGCCTTGATGTTGCCCTTGCCGATCGCGCTGATCGCCTCAGCCATGTCCTTCTGCGCGGTCTCGGGCTTCCAGCCGTCGACGTCGTACGTCTTGGAGATCGTCACCTTGCCGTTGAGCTCGG
Source organism: Streptomyces sp. NPDC102270 (assembly GCF_044766405.1). Taxonomy (NCBI): domain Bacteria; kingdom Bacillati; phylum Actinomycetota; class Actinomycetes; order Kitasatosporales; family Streptomycetaceae; genus Streptomyces; species Streptomyces sp. NPDC102270. The sequence goes on from NZ_JBIWLX010000005.1 coordinate 34,543, forward strand.
ACATCGCGCCCGCCTTGAACTGCCCGGCGTTCGGGTCGGACGGCGAGCCGTTGATCATCACGATCTTGTCGGAGGTGTCGATGCCGGAGCCGATCGCCTCGATGAGGGAGCGGCCCTGCACCTCGCCGACGAGCTCGTTGTCGAAGGAGACGTACCCGTCGATCGGGCCCTCGGCGAGGCGGTCGTAGGCGATGACCGGAATGCCCGCGTCCTTGGCCTTCTGCACCATGCCCGCGATGGCGTGCGAGTCCACGGCGTCCAGCAGGATGACGTCGACCTTCTGGTCGATCATCTGCTGCATCTGCGCGGCCTGCTTCTTGGCGTTGGCCTCGCCGTTGGCGTAGACGGTCTTGCCCTGCTTGTTGGTGAGCTGGGCGACCTTGCGCTGGATGATCGGGTAGTCGAACTCCTCGTAGCGGGTGTTCGTCTTTTCCGGCATGAGCACACCCACGGTGATGTCGTTGCCCTTGGTCGGGCTCGCCTCGCTCCCGCTCGCGGCGCCGAGCGCGCCACAGGCGGCCAGCGAGAGGGTCATCGTGGACGCGGCCACGGCTATGGCGATACGACGCATGGGGCTGCTCACTTCTGGTGCTTTCCGGACGCGGGCGCGGCATTGCGGCCCATGTGACTGAAAAGCCAACGCGGGGCCGCCCATCGACGTCAAGCGGAATCACTTAACGAGTGCGCAACGCCACTCTCCGCCAATGGTGTGAAGACTTGGCGCGAACACTAGTACAACCAACTTCACACCTCGCGAGTCGTGATCACAGCAGCCGCACAACTGCTGTTCCCCGTACGACCAGAGGACCGAATGAAGTCAGCCAGACGGACGACCGCAGCCGCCGTCGTCCTCGCCACCGCCGGCACCCTCGTCTCCCTGACGGCGGCTCCCGCCTCGGCGGCCGTGTCGTGTGCCTCGCCCGTGTTCCAGCGGCAGTTCTACGCGAACACGAGCTTGTCCGGCGCCCCGAAGAAAACGGACTGCGACACCGTGATCGACCAGAGCTGGACCGGCGCCCCGGTCAGCGGCCTCCCGAAGGACAACTTCGGCGTCCGCTGGACCGTGACCCGCGACTTCGGCTCCGGCGGCCCGTTCGCCCTCAGCGCCACCGGCCTCGACGGGATGCGGGTGTACCTCGACGGCGTACGGAAGATCGACCTCTGGAAGAACGTCTCCACCACGGTCGCCGAGACTGCCAACGTCACCATCCCGTCCGGCAAACACACCCTCCGCGTCGACTACGCCAACTGGACCGGCGCCGCCAAGGTCAAGGTCACGTACGCGCCCCGGACCTCCGCCGACGTCGACAAGGTCAAACCGCTGGCCCCTACGGCCCCTTCGGTCTCGTACGACAAGGCCACCGGCACAGCCAAGCTCACCTGGGCGAAGAACAAGGAGATGGACCTCGCCGGCTACCGGATCTACCGGCGGCTCAAGGGGACCTCCTTCGGCACCAAGCCGCTCACGACGACCACCTCGACCTCGTACACGGACACCCCGCCGCCCACCGGCGCCACGTACTACTACGAGGTCCGCGCCTACGACAAGGCCGGCAACGAGTCGGGCGGTACCGCCGACCAGGCCGTGGTGACCGCCGACCGGACCGCACCCACGGCGGCCACCGGGGTGACCGCGCTGGGCACCACGGCGGGCAACTCCGTCACGTGGCAGGCGTCCTCGTCCAAGGACGTCGACCACTACGAGGTGTGGAGCGCGCCCGTGGGGCAGTCCGACCCCGACGGGCCCGAGCCGGTCCGGGGGACCTCCTGGACGGACGTGACGGCGGACGCCGGGACGGCGTACGCGTACAAGGTGCAGGCCGTCGACACGGCCGGGAACTTCGCGCCGGTCTCCGACCCGGCCACCGTCACCCGTCCCGTCGCCTCGGCGGTGCCCGCCCCGACCGGAGCCACTGGCACACCCGCCGACGCGTCCACCACGCTCGCGTGGACCGCGGCCGACGGCGCCACCGGCTACCGCGTCTACCGGCGCACCTACGTCAACGGCGCCTGGAGCCTGCTGGGCAGCGCTGCGGGGACGTCGTACGAGGACACCTCCGCCCCGCAGGGCAAGGCCTACTACTACGTGGCCGCCGCCGACGCCCAGGGCGCCGACTCGGTGCCCTCCACCGCGGTCACCGTCGACCGGCTCACCCCGGCCACCGCGACGGGCCCGGCCGCGCCGAAGCTGACCCTGGTCACGGAGGGAGTGCCGGCGCGCGCCCCCGTCCAGGTCACGGCGGCTCCCGGCACGGGTGACGAGGAACGCGTCCTGAAGGGGTACTCCTGGCAGATCTCGGGCGCCTGCGGCGACAGCGGCATCCGGTTCTCCACCACCGGCGCCCTCTCGTGGACGGCTCCCTGGAACGGCCCCTGCGTCGCCGAGGTGTACGCCGTGGACGCCTACGGCCGCCAGGGCACACAGAGCGCCTCGGTGGAGTTCTTCAGCGGGCGTTGACACACACCACAGCTGCTGACGGCACATGGAGAAGGGGCCCGGAGAGATCTCCGGGCCCCTTCTTCATGCTGTGCCTAGTCCCTGGCCTTCTTCGGCCGCCACACCACCAGCGCGCTGGTCTGCTGCACCTCCTGGTACGGCACCAGGTCACGGCGGTACGACGCGTGCACCGCCGCCTCACGCTGCTGCATGGCCGCCGCGGCCCCTTCGACGGCCGCCTGGAGCTCGGCCACCCGGGACTGCAGCGCCGCGACCTGGTTCTCCAGCTCAATGATGCGCTTGATGCCCGCCAGGTTGACGCCCTCGTCCTGCGACAACTGCTGCACCTGGCGCAGCAGTTCGATGTCCCGGGCCGAGTAGCGCCGGCCCCGGCCCGCGGTGCGGTCCGGAGACACCAGCCCCAGACGGTCGTACTGACGCAGCGTCTGCGGGTGCAGTCCGGACAGCTGGGCCGCCACCGAGATGACGTAGACCGGGGTCTCCTCGGTCAGTTCATACGGGTTGCGTCGACGACCGTCCATCTAGATCATGCTCCCTTCGCGGCCTGGAACAGCTCCGCCCGTGGATCCTCACCCACGGTCGCCTCGCGATACGCCTCCAGCGCGTCACGAGCCTTCCCCGACAGCTCGGCCGGGACACTCACCTCGACGGTGACCAGCAGATCGCCCCGGGTGCCGTCCTTGCGGACCGCGCCCTTGCCCCGCGCCCGCATGGTGCGGCCGTTGGGCGTGCCCGGGGGCAGTTTCAGGGTCACCGAGGGGCCGCCCAGCGTCGGCACCTTGACCTCGCCGCCGAGCGCCGCCTCCGAGAAGGTCACCGGGACCGTCACCGTGAGGTTGTCGCCCTTGCGGCCGAAGACGGGGTGCGTGTCGACGTGCACGGTGACGTACAAGTCGCCCGCGGGGCCGCCGCGTTCGCCCGGCGCCCCCTTTCCGCGCAGCCGGATCCGCTGGTTGTCGGACACTCCGGCCGGGATGCGGACCTGCATGGTGCGGGAGGACTTGGCCCGCCCGGAGCCCTTGCAGATCTCGCAGGGGTTCTCCGCGATCAGGCCGCGGCCCTTGCAGTCCGGGCAGGGGTCCGTGAGGGAGAACCCTCCGCCGGAGCCCCTCGCCACCTGGCCGGTGCCCACGCAGGTCGGGCACACGCGCGGGTTGCCGTTGGCGTCGCCGGTGCCCGAACAGGCCTTGCAGGGGGCCTGCGAGGACATCCTGAGCGGGACCGTCGCACCTTCGATCGCCTCGGTGAAGCTGAGGGTGACCTCGGTGTCGATGTCCTGGCCGCGCCGCGGCTGGACGCGCGTAGTTCCGGAGCTGCCCCGGTTGAACAGGCCTCCGAAGACGTCTCCGAGTCCGCCGCCGAAGCCGCCGGCTCCCTGGGCCCCGCCCTGGGCGCCGCCTCCGAAGAGGTCGCCCAGGTCGAAGTTGAAGGAGCCGCCCGCGCCGCCCGGCCCCGGACGGAAGCCGCCGTTGCCGAACAGGGCGCGGGCCTCGTCGTACTCCTTGCGCTTCTTGGGGTCACCGAGGACGTCGTTCGCCTCGGAGATCTCCTTGAAGCGCTCCTCGGCCTTGGTGTTGCCCTTGTTGGCGTCCGGGTGGAACTCGCGGGCGAGCTTGCGGTACGCCTTCTTGATCTCGGCCTCGGTGGCGTCCTTGGGGACGCCGAGGACCTTGTAGTAGTCCTTCTCGATGAAGTCCTTGGTGCTCATCCTCGACGTGCCCCCTTTCCGGTGTCCCGATCGTTCTCTTCGACCTCAGCCCTCCTCAGGGCCGTTGTCCTTGTCGTCGCCGGCCTCGGACCCGTCCTCGGCCTTGACCGTCTGCGCGCCCGGCTGCGGCTCGGCCACGGCCACCCGCGCGGGGCGGATGGTGCGCTCGCCGATGCGATACCCAGGCTGCAGAATCGCCACGCACGTCGTCTCGGTGACGTCGGGTGCGTAACTGTGCATCAGGGCCTCGTGGATCGTCGGGTCGAAGGGCTCGCCCTCCTTGCCGAACTGCTGCAGGCCCATCTTCGCCGCGACGGTCTCCAGCGATTCCCCGACGCCCTTGAAGCCGCCGAGGAGTTCACCGTGTTCGCGTGCGCGGCCGATGTCGTCGAGCACGGGCAGGAGTTCGGTCAGGAGGTTCGCGATGGCGATCTCCTTGACCGTGATCCGGTCCCGCTCCACGCGGCGGCGGTAGTTCTGGAACTCGGCCTGGAGCCGCTGGAGGTCCGCGGTGCGCTCGTCGAGCGCCTTGCGCGACTGGTCCAGCTGGGCCGTCAGGCCGGCGATCTGCGCTGTTGCGTCCCCGGCCGGGGCCGCCCCTTCTTCGGGGGCGGCCTTCGGCTCGGCGTCGTCGGGGGTGGCGCCGGAGGGGACGTCGGGCTTCTCGTCGAAGCCCGGGGTCTCCTCCGTCACGCGGCACCGTCCTTGCGCTCGTCGTCCACGATCTCGGCGTCCACGACGTCGTCGTCCGCCTTGGCCTCGGAGGCACCGGCGTCCTCGCCGCCGGCGGCCGCTCCGGCCTGGGCGTCGGCGTACATGGCCTGGCCGACCTTCTGGGAGACCGCGGCGACCTTCTCGGTCGCGGTGCGGATCTCCGCGGTGTCCTCGCCCTTGAGCGCGGCCTTCAGCTCCTCGACGGCGGACTCGACCTCGGTCTTGACCTCACCGGGGACCTTGTCCTCGTTGTCCTTGAGGAACTTCTCCGTCTGGTAGACGAGCTGCTCGCCCTGGTTGCGGGTCTCGGCGGCCTCGCGGCGGCGGTGGTCCTCCTCCGCGTACTGCTCGGCCTCCTGGCGCATCCGGTCGACCTCGTCCTTCGGCAGCGAGGAGCCGCCGGTGACGGTCATCTTCTGCTCCTTGCCCGTGCCCAGGTCCTTCGCGGTCACGTGCATGATGCCGTTGGCGTCGATGTCGAAGGCGACCTCGATCTGCGGGACACCGCGCGGGGCGGGCGGCAGACCGGTCAGCTCGAACATCCCGAGCTTCTTGTTGTACGCCGCGATCTCGCGCTCGCCCTGGTAGACCTGGATCTGCACGGACGGCTGGTTGTCCTCGGCCGTCGTGAAGATCTCGGACCGCTTGGTCGGGATCGTGGTGTTGCGCTCGATGAGCTTGGTCATGATGCCGCCCTTGGTCTCGATACCGAGGGACAGCGGGGTCACGTCGAGGAGCAGGACGTCCTTGACCTCACCCTTGAGCACACCGGCCTGCAGGGCGGCGCCGATGGCGACGACCTCGTCCGGGTTGACGCCCTTGTTGGCGTCCTTGCCGCCGGTGAGCTCCCTGACGAGCTCGGCGACGGCGGGCATGCGGGTGGAGCCACCGACGAGGACGACGTGGTCGATCTCGTTGATGGAGACGCCGGCGTCCTTCATGACGTTGAAGAACGGGGTCTTGCAGCGCTCCAGCAGATCCGCGGTCAGCTGCTGGAACTGAGCCCGGGTGAGCTTCTCGTCCAGGTGCAGCGGGCCCTCGGCGGAGGCGGTGATGTAGGGCAGGTTGATCGAGGTCTCCGTCGAGGAGGACAGCTCGATCTTCGCCTTCTCGGCGGCCTCACGCAGACGCTGCAGCGCCATCTTGTCCTTGGCGAGGTCCACGCCGTGACCGGACTTGAACTGCTGCACCAGGTAGTCGACGACGCGCTGGTCCCAGTCGTCACCACCGAGGTGGTTGTCACCGTTGGTGGCCTTCACCTCGACGACGCCGTCGCCGATCTCCAGCAGGGACACGTCGAAGGTGCCGCCACCGAGGTCGAAGACGAGGATCGTCTGGTCGTCCTTGTCGAGGCCGTACGCGAGCGCGGCCGCGGTGGGCTCGTTGACGATGCGCAGGACGTTCAGGCCCGCGATCTCGCCGGCCTCCTTGGTCGCCTGACGCTCGGAGTCGTTGAAGTACGCCGGGACGGTGATGACCGCGTCGGTCACCTTCTCGCCCAGGTAGGACTCGGCGTCCCGCTTCAGCTTCTGGAGGATGAAGGCGGAGATCTGCTGCGGGTTGAAGGGCTTCCCGTCCAGCTCCATCTTCCAGTCGGTGCCCATGTGACGCTTCACCGAACGGATGGTCCGGTCCACGTTGGTGACCGCCTGGCGCTTGGCCACCTCGCCGACCAGCACTTCGCCGTTCTTCGCGAAGGCGACGACGGACGGCGTGGTCCTGGCACCCTCGGCGTTGGTGATGACGGTGGGCTCGCCGCCTTCGAGAACGCTGACGACGGAGTTAGTCGTGCCCAGGTCGATGCCGACCGCACGTGCCATGGTTGATTCCTCCAGCTGACTTGAGTGGAACAGACTCAAGTGTGCACGACAGCCCCGGCTCGGTCAACAGACCTGAGTCGTAAAGACTCAACTCTTATCCGTTCCTTACACGCAACTGCCCTCTGACCTGCGTCGATACGGGACGAGGCGCACTGCTGGACTTCACACGAAGGAGTGCGAGTACGACGACCAGGGCGCCCCCGGCCACCCAGAGGGCGCTGGTCGCGGCGATCCACCCGAGGTGCACCAGGACCGCGACGAGTACCCCGCCGAAGGCCGCGACACCCAGCACGACGGACGCGCCCTGCGGAGTGAGCCCGAGCCGCCGCAGCCGGTGGGCGAGATGGTCGGGGGCGGCACGCAGCAGCGGCCGCCCGGACAGCAGCCGGGCCAGGACGACGAGCACGACGTCGGCGCTCACCACCGCCGTCAGCGCGAACAACACCCCCGCACCGGACCCGAGTTCCTGCCCTGCGCGGGTCGTCACGGCTGCGGACGCGAGCACGAACCCGGTGAACAGCGCCCCGCACGCGCCGAGTCCCGCGCGCGCGGGATGCCAGTTGTGCATCAGGAACCCGGTCAGCGCGGCGGCCAGCACGCTCAGCAGCACGGCGAGCCCGTCCATCACCTCGGCCGCCGCACAGACCCCCGCCCCGAAGGCGGTGACGACCCCGACGGTCCCGGCGAGCCCGTCGGCGTGGTCCAGCGCCTTGAACCCGAGGGCGACGAAGACGATCCAGCCGGCCGCGAGGAGGCCTGCGGCCACCCCCGTCTCCTCGTACGGCACGACACACACCGCCGCCACGGCCGTACCGCCCACGAGGAACCGTGCCTTGACCCGCCGTACGTCGGCGACGAGCCCGAGGAGGGCCACGCCGGCCCCCGCGACGAGCAGCCGTCCGACGTCGGGCCCGAGCGGGGTCACGCCCCGCCAGTCCCCGACGAACGCCACACCACAGGTGGCCGCCACCATCGCCACACCTCCGGACAGCGGCATCGGCCGTCGCCATCGCCGGTCGACGATCCCGAGGCGCAGGGCGGCCACCCGCAGCAGGGCGGTGAGCACGGCGGCGAGGAGCAGGGCGGAGGTGGCGGCAAGGATCCCGTAGAGCACGAGCCTAAATTAGCGCCGTATGTACCAATTCATCACGAATAACACGATCGGGTTTTAAGGTAACCCTCAGCGATTCAGATCACTGCGTGCCCGGCTACAGTGCGGCGGAGGATGGGGGTAGTCTCAGACGGACTGCATAAGTTACCGCTTAGTAATGACGAGAATCCGTCCTCACGGACCTCTCGTAGACCCCTCGCAGGCCCGAGGAGCCCCGAAATGCAACTCGCCGCGATCATCGTGTCGCTGGTCCTGACCGTGGTCGGCGTGGCACTGCTCGCACGCGCCATCGGCCAGTTCGTCCGGTACTTCAAGCTGGGCCAGCCGGTCCCCGCCGGAAGCAGGACCGACAACCCCTACGCACGCAGCGTGACGCTGGTGAAGGAGTTCCTCGGCCACACCCGGATGAACCGGTGGGGCATCGTGGGCTTCGCCCACTGGTTCGTGGCGGTCGGCTTCCTGACCCTGCCGCCGACCCTCGCGCAGGCGTTCGGCCAGCTCTTCAAGGCCGACTGGGTGCTGCCGGTCATCGGTGAGTTCCTGCCGTTCGAGATGTACATCGAGTTCATCGGTGTCATGACCGTGCTCGGCATCGCCGCGCTCATCGTGATCCGCCTGCTGAGCCTGCCCTCCCGCCCCGGCCGCAAGTCCCGCTTCGCGGGCTCCAAGGCGGGTCAGGCGTACTTCGTCGAGTACGTCATCCTCACCATCGGCCTCGCCATCTACGTGCTGCGCGGCCTGGAGGGCGCGCTGCACCACGTGGACGGCTACGAGGCCGGGTACTTCGCCTCGTACCCGCTGGTCCTGGCCTTCAAGGGCCTGAGCGTCTCCGCGCTGCAGAACCTCGTCTACCTCGTCGCGACGATCAAGATCGGCACGTCCTTCGTGTGGATGATCGTCGTCTCGCTCAACACCAACATGGGTGTGGCCTGGCACCGCTTCCTGGCCTTCCCGAACATCTGGTTCAAGCGCAACGCGACCGGTGGGACGGCCCTCGGCGGTCTCCAGCCGATGACGAGCGGCGGCAAGCCGATCGACTTCACCGACCCCGGTGACGACGACGTCTTCGGCGTCTCCCAGGTCGAGCAGTTCTCCTGGAAGGGCCTGCTGGACTTCTCCACCTGCACCGAGTGCGGCCGCTGCCAGTCGCAGTGCCCCGCGTGGAACACCGGCAAGCCGCTCTCCCCCAAGCTCCTGATCATGTCCCTGCGCGACCACGCGCACGCCAAGGCGCCGTATCTGCTGGCCGGCGGCGGCAAGACGATGGAGGGCGAGGAGAAGGCGTCCGAGGAGCAGCTGGCCGGTGTGCCCGCGTCCGCTCTCGCCGAGGCCGAGCGCCCGCTGATCGGCACGGCCGAGGAGAACGGCGTCATCGACCCGGACGTCCTGTGGTCCTGCACCACCTGCGGCGCCTGTGTCGAGCAGTGCCCGGTGGACATCGAGCACGTCGACCACATCGTCGACATGCGTCGCTACCAGGTGATGATCGAGAGCGCGTTCCCGTCCGAGGCGGGCACGATGCTCAAGAACCTGGAGAAGAAGGGCAACCCCTGGGGCCTGGCGAAGAAGCAGCGCCTGGAGTGGCTCAAGGAGGTCGAGTTCGAGGTCCCGGTCGTCGGCCAGGACATCGAGGACCTCACCGAGGTCGAGTACCTGTACTGGGTCGGCTGCGCGGGCGCCCTGGAGGACCGGGCCAAGAAGACCACGAAGGCCTTCGCCGAACTCCTCCACATCGCGGGCGTCAAGTTCGCGATCATGGGCGGCGACGAGAAGTGCACCGGTGACTCCGCCCGCCGCCTCGGCAACGAGCCCCTGTTCCAGGAGCTCGGCATGGAGAACGTCATGGCGCTGAACATGGCGTTCGGCGAGGAGCTGGACGACGACGGCAAGGTGGTCCCGGAGTCCGCCAAGCCGAAGTCCGCGAAGAAGATCGTCGCGACCTGCCCGCACTGCCTGAACACGATCGGCAACGAGTACCCGCAGCTCGGCGGCGACTACGAGGTCATCCACCACACCCAGCTGCTCCAGCACCTCGTCGACGAGGGCAAGCTGGTCCCGGTCACCCCGGTCGAGGGCATCATCACCTACCACGACCCCTGCTACCTGGGCCGCCACAACAAGATCTACACGCCCCCGCGCGAGATCATCGCGGGCGTCCCGGGCCTGCGCAACGAGGAGATGCACCGCCACAAGGAGCGCGGCTTCTGCTGTGGCGCCGGTGGCGCGCGGATGTGGATGGAGGAGCGGATCGGCAAGCGCATCAACAACGAGCGCGTCGACGAAGCCCTCTCCCTCAACCCCGACATCGTCTCGACGGCCTGCCCGTTCTGCCTGGTCATGCTCACCGACTCGGTCAACGGCAAGAAGAACGACGGCAAGGCGAAGGAGTCGATCCAGGTCGTCGACGTCGCCCAGCTGCTGCTGCAGTCCGTGAAGACCCCGGGCGACCCGCAGGACGCGGCGGAGGCGGAGAGCGAGCCGGAGCCGGAGCCGGTGAAGTAGCGCTCACGACGGTGCTGTTCGGCGCCCTCGGGTCCCACCGGGCCCGGGGGCGCCGCGTCTTTGCGGCCTCCACGCAGAAGCGGTCCCCGCTCAGAAAGGGTCTCCACTCAGAACCGGTCTCCGCTCAGAAGTGGGTGGCGATCCCGAAGACCCGCCGGAGCTGAGCCATGTCGTGCCGGTCACGCTCCGCGGGCTCGTACCCCTGGTGGAAGTAGACCTGCTGCTCGGCGGACAGACACGGAACGGCCGTCCCGCCGATGCTCCCGGTCACGAAGCCGGCGGCCGGGTACGCGAAGGGCCGCTCCGGCTCCCCCGACGCCTGCACGGCGGAACCGTCCCCGGCGAAGACCAGCGGGTGCAGATCGACCTCCCGTCCGCCGGGATCGGTGACCACGAACCGCACCGGCCGCAGGTCGAGGCTCTCCACGAAGCCCACGCCGGCCAGGACCGCCACCACGGCGGGCTCCTGCTCCCGCCGGTGCATCAGGTCCAGGTCGCGATGGTCCCGGGTCTGCTCACCGACCAGCGCGTCGATCCCCCACCCACCCCCGACCCAGACCTCCGCCCCGGCCCGCCGCAACAGGTCCAGGATGTGCAACACCGCGTCTGCGTCCACCACTCGACTCCAGGGTCGTACGGGGCTGTCGCCACCTGTCGAACACGTGCATCATTGCCGGGGTCGTTGTCAATGATGCTGACGGGGTGAACGGTGCGCGCGCGTAGAGGTGTTGTGGGTACGGCGGCCCTGTGTGGCACCCTCCTCCTGGCCGCCTGCGGTCCCACCCCGCACACCGGATCCGCGGACCGCACCCCGGCACGGATCGCCGACGCCCCGGCCCGAGTCCCCGTCCCGAAGGGCAAGGGCAGCAGGACCCCGGACGACTTCAACGGCGACGGATACCGCGACCTCGTCCTGGGCGACCTGGTCAAGGAGCAGGCCCACGCCGACGACCCCGGCATCGGCATCGTCTACGGCAGCGAGCGCGGACTCGTCCCGGGCGCCCGGCAGTTGATCGCCCCGGCCCGGCAGGGCGCGGCCACCGACGGCCAACTCCCCGCCCTGTTCGACGCGGAGGCCACCTGCGACCTGGACAAGGACGGCTTCACGGACCTCGTCGTCTCCACCGACCCGCCCTACGACGGCCAGGGCCAACCCCCGGTCCCGCTCCAGATCCTCTTCGGCTCCCCGGCCGGCCTGACCGGCAAGGCGGTTCTCCTCACCGTCCCGCCCGCCGCCCGCGTCGGCAACGACTGGCCCGACCAGCCGGTCTGCGGCGACTTCGACGGCGACGGCGCGAAGGACCTGGTCCTGCACGCGACCGGCGGCCATCTCACCTACCTGCGCGGCCCGTTCACCCGCGCGGGCGCCCCCAGTGGGGCCGGCGCCCCGATCCAGTCGCCCGGCGAGGTCCCCACGGGCCCGGCAGCCGACGTCGACCGCGACGGCTACGACGACCTGATCGTCCGTACGACCCAGGGCACCGGCCCCTCCGCCGTGGTCCTCGGCGGCCCGGCGGGCCCCACCCGCACCGGAGCCGTCCTGCCGTCCGGCATCGACGTGGCCCTCGGTTCCTTCGGCCGCGGCAAGGCCCTGGACGCGGCGATCGGCGCCATGGGAGGAACGTCACTGCGCTACGACCTCCCGAACGGGGCGAAGGGCTCCCTGTCCTCCCCCGGCTCGGTCCTGGACGCCGCCGACTTCGACGGCGACGGCCTGAGCGAAGTGGTCTCCAGCGGCTCACGCCTGCGCGTCTTCCAGGGCCGTACGGCGGGCCCGTCCGCCAAGGCGACGGTCGTCGTCGCACCCCCCGCCACCGGCGCCACCCGGGTCGTCGCGGTCGGCGACTTCGACGGCGACGAGCGGGCGGACCTCGCCGTGCGGACGTACCGGAGCGAGACGAAGGACACCGTCGCGGTGTTCTCCGGCGCGAAGAAGGGGCTGGTCACCGCCGAACCGTCCGTCACCTTCTCCACCTCGGAGTTCCTGACCGATTCATGACATCCGTACAACCCCGGCACACCGGCGAGGGTCTTCCGTGTCACCGAAACGATCGGCACCCGAGCAGGAGGACCCGCATGCCCCAGCCGCACCCGAGACGGATGCGACTCGCCCTCGCCACGGCCACCGCCGCCGCACTGACCGGCGGTCTGCTCACCTTCGCCGCCGCACCGGCGACAGCCGCGGACACCGACCGCCACCTGGCGGACTTCAACGGCGACGGATACGGCGACGCCGCCTTCGCCGCCCCGTACGCGAAGCTCGACGGCAAGGGATCCGCCGGTTACGTGGCCGTGGTCCACGGCGGCCCCACCGGCCTCGACCCCGTCCACCACACCACGGTCAGCCAGGACAGCGCGGGCGTGCCCGACACGGCGGAGACCGACGACACCTTCGGTTCCGCCCTAGCCGTGGCCGACTTCAACGACGACGGCTACACCGACCTCGCGGTGGGAGCATCCGGCGAGGACGACGGCGAGGGCTCGGTGACGGTCCTGTGGGGCTCGGCGAGCGGCCTCGCGAACGGCACCACGGTCACGGACCCGGCGCCCGCCGCACACGGCGAATGGGGCAGGACGCTGACCGCCGGAGACTTCGACGGCGACGGCCACGCCGACCTCGTCGTGGGCAGCGATTCCCCGCACGCGTACGTCATCAGCGGCGGCGTCTCCGGTCCCGCTCAGCGGATCGACGTGCCCGAGCAGGCGTACGCCCTCGACGCGATGGACGCGGGCGACACGAACGGCGACGGCAGGGCCGACCTGGTCCTCACCTATCGCACGGACCGGACGACGGACGCATCGGGCAGCTGGTCGAAGGGCGTCGCGTACCTGGGCTCGCCCTCCGGCCTGGACACGTCGGTGCCGCGCCCGCTGAACGGCGGCACCTCCATCGCCCTGGGCGACATCGACGGCGACGGCTACGACGAGATCGCCCTCGGCAACGTCTTCAGTGAGGAGGACGACCACAGCGGCAGCCTGGGCGGCCGGGTCGTCGTGATCCGCGGCTCGGAGGGCGGCCCGGTCAACGGCGACGCCCCCATGGCCGAACTCACCCAGTCCTCCACGGGAGTTCCGGGCGCGGACGAAGCCGGAGACGGCTTCGGAGGCGCGGTGTCCATCGCCGACGTCGACGGCGACGGACACGGCGAGCTGGCGATCGGCGTCGTCTTCGAGGACCTCGGCACGACCGAGGACGCCGGCGCGACCATCGTCATGAACGGTGCGGCGTCGGGCGTCTCCCGCGAAGGTGCCCGCACGTTCACCCAGAACACCTCCGGCATACCCGGCGCGGCAGAGGCGACGGACTACTTCGGCTCGGACGTGCTCCTGTCGGACGTCACCGGCGACGGCCACGCCGACCTCACGGTCGCGGCGGGGTTCGAAGACGAGGGCATCGGCGCGGTGACGGCCCTGACGGGTGTGACCACGACGGGGGCGCGGACGTTCGGGCCGGGGAGCGTGGGCCGGCCGCGGGTGTACGGCGGCTTCGGCACGGGGCTCATCGGCTGAGGTGCCGTGGAGAGGGGAGCCGTACGGTCTCGCACACTGCGTACGCCCAGTACGGCACCACCCTGAGACGGCCCCCGACTCCTCTCTGACCGCCCCTTAGGGGATGTCACAGCTCGGCAGCAAAGCCGTCCCCGAAATGCCCGGCCGCGCCCGTCACTCTCCAGGACCAGGTACGTTCGAAGACGTGGCTGGATTCAGGATCGGACGCGGCCGGGACAACGGCGCTCCTCACGCGCGACCGCAACAACCTCCGTACGGGCAGCAGGCGCCCCAGGGACAGCCGTACGGCTATCCCCCCGCGCCCCAGCCCCACCCGGGCCAGTGGCCCCAGGGCGGCGGTGGGGGCTACGACGAGCCGGAGTACTTCGGCGACGGCGCGGGTCCCGGTGGTGCCCCGCACCCGCAGGGCGGCCATGACCCGTACGCGGCGAACAACCCGGGCCACACCCAGGCGTTCTCGGTCGGTGACGACCCCTACAACCAGGGCGGCACCTACCGCGCGGGCTCGGCCCCGGCCGGCCCGGTGGGCCCCCGCCTGCACTGGAAGGAACTCCTGAAGGGCATCCTGCTCTCGCCCAAGCAGACCTTCCTCCAGATGCGGGACTACACGATGTGGGGCCCGGCCCTCGTCGTGACCTTCCTCTACGGCCTGCTCGCGGTGTTCGGTTTCGAGGGCGCCCGCAAGGACGTGATCAACGCCACCCTGTCGAACGCGATCCCCATCGTCCTGACCACGGCCGTCGCCATGGTCCTGTCGGCGTTCGTCCTGGGCGTCGTCACCCACGCCCTGGCCCGCCAGCTCGGCGGCGACGGAGCGTGGCAGCCCACGGTCGGCCTGTCCATGCTGATCATGTCCCTGACCGACGCGCCCCGCCTGATCGTGGCCATGTTCTTCGGCGGCGACGCGTCCTTCGTCCAGCTCCTGGGCTGGGCGACCTGGGTGGCGGCGGGTGCCCTGCTCACCCTGATGGTGTCCAGGTCCCACGACCTCCCCTGGCCGAAGGCGCTCGGCGCGTCGGCGATCCAGCTGATCGCACTGCTGTCGATCGTGAAGCTGGGGACGTTCTAGGTTCTTCGGCGGTTCTTCCGCTGTGACGACGAAAGGCTCCCGGTTGCGAACGCCGGGAGCCTTTCGTCGGACCGGGATTCGAGGGGGCGATCCGCACATGCGCATACGACGAGAGGTCCGCTGGGCCCTGTGGGGGCTGTGGCTCGCGTGCCTGGTGTTCTCCGTCTGGTTCGTCGCGGAGGTGATCACGCTGTTCCTGCAGGCCGAGTCCTGGTGACGCGGGCGGAGCGACAAGCGGCCTTGTCTCAGAGGGCTTCCTTCGACGGAGTGATCGGCTCCCCCGACTTCCGTACCACGGGCAGAACGCTCCACGGAAAGTTGATCCAGTGGTCCGTGCGCTTCCAGACGTACTCGCACTTCACCAGGGACTGCGACTTCTCGTAGATGACCGCGGAGCGGACCTCGGCGACGGCGTCGAGGCAGAAGTCGCGCACCAGCTTGAGCGTCTTGCCGGTGTCGGCGACGTCGTCGGTGATGAGGACCTTCTTGTCGGAGAAGTCGATGACGTTGGGGACCGGGGCCAGCATGACCGGCATCTCCAGGGTGGTCCCCACGCCGGTGTAGAACTCGACGTTCACCAGGTGGATGTTCTTGCAGTCGAGGGCGTACGCGAGGCCGCCGGCCACGAAGACTCCGCCGCGGGCGATGGAGAGCACGACGTCGGGCTCGTAGCCGTCGTCGGCGATGGTCTGCGCGAGCTCGCGCACGGCGGTGCCGAACGCCTCGTAGGTGAGGTTCTCCCGCACGTCTGCGTTGCTCATACCTGGGTCCGGTGGAAGTTGAGGAAGGACCGGGAGGCGGTGGGTCCGCGCTGGCCCTGGTAGCGGGAGCCGTAGCGCTCACTGCCGTAGGGGAACTCGGCCGGCGAGGAGAGCTTGAACAGACACAGCTGGCCGATCTTCATGCCCGGCCAGAGCTTGATGGGAAGCGTGGCGAGGTTCGACAGCTCCAGGGTCACGTGTCCGCTGAAGCCGGGGTCGATGAAGCCGGCGGTGGAGTGGGTGACGAGCCCGAGCCGGCCGAGGGAGGACTTGCCCTCGAGGCGGGAGGCGAGGTCGTCGGGGAGCGTGATGACCTCGTACGTGGAGGCGAGGACGAACTCCCCGGGGTGGAGGATGAACGGCTCGTCCCCCTCCGGCTCCACGAGCCGCGTCAGATCGACCTGCTCGATGGAGGGGTCGATGTGCGGGTACCGGTGGTTCTCGAACACCCGGAAGTAACGGTCCAGCCGTACGTCGACGCTGGACGGCTGCACCATGGATTCGTCGTAGGGATCGATCCGTACCCGTCCGGCGTCGATCTCGGCCCGGATGTCCTTGTCTGAGAGAAGCACGCCCCGAGGATACGCAAGGCGCGCGGACCGACCACCATCGGACGGCCCGCGCGCCTGGTACCGACCTTCAGTGCTTCTCCAAGGTCACCGGAACGACGCTGCGAAGCCGGGCACAGCGAGGACACCGGACGAGCCGTCCGGGACCGAGGCGCTCGGCCTGCTGCATCGGGAACGAAGCGGTGCTGAACACGTGCCCATCGGCACAACGGACGACGGTGCGCTCCATCAAGTCCTAGAGTCCCTTCCCCAAGAGCCGCGTCCGGCTGCTGTTCGCCTGACGACAAAAGCCACATTACGGGATGGACGGGACGGCCCTCCAGGCGGCACTCCGACCCCGCCCGGACCCTCTCCCACCTCTCCACCGTACGCCCCAACTCCCGCGCCCCGCAGCCCCGTCCCACCCCACGAACACACTCAGGCCCCACGGCTTCGGCGCCGGGGGCCTGGCATGAGGTAAGGTAACGTTGCGTTCGACACCGGTCCTGTCCGGTGTCCGCGCGGGTGTAGTTTAATGGTAGAACATCAGCTTCCCAAGCTGAGAGCGCGAGTTCGATTCTCGTCACCCGCTCCATGAAACCCCCAGGTCATCGGCCCGGGGGTTCTTTGTTGTCCAGACCGGTCGGCGAGGGGCACCGCACCTGATTATCGTGTCTGACCGTTTGGGCAAGGCATGTCCGGCGTCGAAAACGGGTGCAGGAGATCGCCAGCTGCATGAGCCTGGCGCCGCGCTCCGCGGACTGCCGTCCCCACCGGGGAAATGGGCCACCACTGCGCACTCACTTACCGGTACCGTGCTCAGCGCCCAGGGATGCCGTGACATCTGTGGGTCTCCTTCTCGTCCCCCGGAGTGTCGCAGTGGAGCAGTACGCGTCGGCCTCGGACTCCGCGCGCATCGTGCAAGCGGGCGGAGATGTGGTGATACACGGTGAGAGCGCGCCGTACGAGCTCAGGATGTGGCCGTCGCCCTCGAAGGCGTTGTCGGCCGAGGAGGCGCGCGCTCAGCCCAGCCGGTTGCTCCGAGCCGGGCATGAGATCGTCGAGTTCGTCGGCCGGGAGACCGAATTGGACACCCTGCGCTCTTGGCGGGACAGCTGTCGAGGACGCCCGCATGTCGCGTTGCGACTCATTCATGGGCCAGGGGGTCAGGGCAAGACGCGGCTGGCCGCTCAGGCCGCCCGGATATGGCGGCAGGAAGGGTGGAGCGTCTTTCATGCGGTCCGGCAACCTTACTCCTTGACTGGTCCCGCACCGGAGATCACGTCGGTTGGAACCACCTCAGGGACGCTGATCGTGGTCGACTACGCCCAGGAATGGGACACCGATGATCTGCTCCGGCTCATCCACGACATGTCCTCCCCCGAATCAGCTCCGGTGCTGATATTGCTGCTGGCGCGGTCGGCGGGTACGTGGTGGCAGATGCTCGAATCTCGTGTCACCAGAAATTTCGACATGGTGCCGGAAGCGCTCCGGCTCGGACCTCTCGTCAGGCAGCCATCGGCCCGAGCGCTCCTCTTCTCCGAGGCCGTCCGTCATTTCGCCGCCGCTCTCGAGGCCCCCGCCGCGCTCCTCCCCCGCCCCCCTTCCGGCCTCCAGGACCACAGCGCCTACGACCAAGTACTGACGTTGCACATGTCCGCCCTCGCCAACGTCCTCGCGGCCGTGCAGGACAGCACCGCGCCCGACGACCCCGACAAGCTCTCGGCCTACCTCCTGGCACGCGAGCGCGACCATTGGGCGCGCCTGCACGAACGTGGCATGCTCAAGGCCGACCCGAACGTGATGTCCCAGGTCATGTACATCGCGGCGCTGACGGGGCCGTTGTCGTATGCAGACGGGACAGCAGCTCTCCAGGCCGCCCCCGTCGAGCTGTGGGAGCATCCGGGAAGGCTCATCAAGGGCCACGCAGTGTGCTACCCACCGAGCCGAGCGGACTCCGTGCTCGAACCGCTCTACCCGGACCGACTCAACGAGGACTTCCTGGCGCTGATGACCCCGGGGCACGACTGCGCGTTCCCGGCGGACCCGTGGAGCGCTCAGGCACTCGGTCTTCTCCTGAAACCAGGTGGCACCCCGTGGACGCGTACCGCGCTCATCACACTGGCCGAGACGGCTAAGCGATGGCCCCATGTCGCACGCGAACACCTCATCCCCCTATTACGCGAACACCCCGAGATCTGTCTGGAGGCGGGGAGCACCGCGATCATCTCCCTCACCGAATTGCGCAACCTCGACGGCGTGCTGGTACTCGACTTGTACGAGCTTCTCGCGCAGCGCCGTCCCGTCGACCTCAATGCCGGCTACGTCGCCCTCCTCACCTGGCTGTCGGACAAAGCGCATCTCTTCCCTGACGACCAACGGGCACTCGTGAACGCCGCGTTGAGCGCAGCACTCGGTGAGAACGGCCGCTATGCGGAAGCCGTCGACCACGGTGCGGCGGCCGTCGCTCTTCTCCGACGGCTCATGGCAGACGGTGCGGAGGACTGCCGCGCCCATCTCGCCGGCGCGCTGTCCAATCTCTCCGAATGCCTCTCCTTGACCGGGGCGAATCAGCCTGCTCTGGATGCCGCACGGGAGGCGGTCTCCCACTATCGGAGCCTCGCTCGCCATGCTCCTGGCGAGTTCGAACTCCGGCTGGCCGTCGCACTCAGCAATGTCGGAAACTGTCTCGCCGTACACCTGGACAGAGCGTCGGAAGCACTGGCTCCCGCCGACGAAGCAGTCCACATCCTGAGGAACCTCGACGAGACCGACCCGAACACCCATACCGGGGCACTCGCCACGGCGCTGGCGACCCTCAGCCGAGCGGCCGCCGCCTGGGGCAACGACGCTCTGGCTCTTGATGCCGCGGAGGAGTCCCTCAACCTCCGCAGACGCTTGGCCGAGGCCCAGGGAGCCGTTTACTCTCCGGTACTCTCCAATGCCCTTGACACCTTCGGCAGGGCCCTGTGGAGAACAGGCCGGACGGACGAGGCACTTGCGTCCCTGGAGGAATCCGCCGCGATCGAAAGGGAACTCGCCAGGATCGTGCCCGACCGCTTCGGACCCATGCTGAAAGGCCAACTCCACTACCTCTTCGCGCGCTACCGGGAGTTGGGACATCGGAAGAAGCTGGTACCCATCGCAGAGGAACTGGTCGCGCTGGACCAACGCCGGGTCGACGAAGGCCGTCAGGAATACCGGCCCGCTCTGGCCGTCGCGACGTACACCCTCGCAATCGCACGGGGCGGAGCCGAGCAATGGGACGAGGCATGCCCGGCGGCAGACCTTGCAGCCGACCTGATCCGTCCCCGTGCCACACTCGGTGTCGTGCCTTTGGAGGTCGCACTCGTCCGTTTCCTCTGTGGAGCCGCCCTGTTACGCGTGGAAGGACGGAGGAATCCAGGTGAAGTGCCGGACAAGATCAACGAAGCGCTCGCGGTCTATGCAAGGCTCCCCGTCACCCTTCCGGCGAACCTGCGGCACGAATGCCTCGACGCTTTCGAGCTGTTGGAAGAATCGCTGGAGGCCTCAGGAGACCGGGGCTCGGCACTCGAACTGA
Organism: Streptomyces sp. NPDC102270; assembly: GCF_044766405.1. NCBI lineage: Bacteria > Bacillati > Actinomycetota > Actinomycetes > Kitasatosporales > Streptomycetaceae > Streptomyces > Streptomyces sp. NPDC102270. Next base: position 54,306 of record NZ_JBIWLX010000005.1, read on the forward strand.
GGGGACGGCGTATGCGCCGCACTCCGAGTGATCAGGTCAACTTTTAGGCATGACAGCAAAGATGAGGGGAGAAGCCATAGGCTTTTCCCTGGGCGCACGGGTGTTCAGCCACATGCCTGTCTCAGGGGGAACGTCGCGACCGGGGGAGCAAATGGATCCACAGTTGGTGCAGTTCACGCAGACCGCTGGTACGACCGTGGTCGCGCTGATGGCCACAGAGGCGTGGAGCGCAACGCGCGACCGGGTTGCCGCGCTGTGGCGGCGTTTCCGGCCGGCCGACGCCGAGGACGTCGAGGCTGCTCTCGACGAGACGCGGGAGCAGATCGTCGTTGGACGTGAGGGTGAAGGCGAGGCAGAGGCCAGGTTGGCCGACGAGTGGCAAGGGCGGATGATGCTTCTCCTGGCGACCGCCCCCGCCGCGGCGCCCGCCCTGGAGCGGGTTCTGCGTGAGGCTCGCGAGCTCCTTCCTCCTGGTGAGCAGTCGTCCATCGGCTCGGTGCGCATCTCGGCCCACGCGGCCGGAAACGCACACGTCTACCAGGCAGGGCGCGACCTGCACATCACCGAGCGTAGAGTCGACGGCCATACGGGGCGGTGACGTCCGTGTCCGGGCAGGGCAGGGTGTCCGTGCCCAACGCGACCAGCCAATCGAGGAACATCACCACCACTGTCCGGCCGAGCCCGCGAACGAGTGGCCGGGGCCGGTGCCGCACTCCGTCCGGGTGCCGTTGACGGCCGAGCTCGATCACACCGCGTGGGAGAGTCCGGCCACCTATTCGGAAAACTTCCCCATCTACAAACCGTCGGGCGGCGCAGGCACCTCAGTCGACGTCGTGGACGTTGTGCTCGGTCAGGTCGGATGCGTGCCGGGCAATAGCACGGTAGTCGGCATCGTCATGGAGGACAGCCAGACCGTGATGGGCCGCGGTGGCGGCGATGACGAGGTCCACCGCCGAGGCACTGCGATGCTCCCCCGCCTGGGCCATACGGTGTTGCACCGCGCCGATCCAGCGCCCCGCGTTCTTCGGCACCGACACGTCCGGGTAGAGATCAGTGAACATCTCCGTGATCTCGTCGTACTCGCGCCCGTTGCGGGCGCTGTGGAGGAACTCTGCGCGCTGCACGTAGCAGGATGCGACGGCCCCGGCATCGATCGCGTCGTACCAGGCTGATTGCAGCTTGGGATCGCGGAGCAGCCGGACCAGGCCGGACGTGTCGAGCAAGTAGATCACCGGCTGTGCTTCTCCGCCCGGTGCAGGCGCTCGGCGTCCTCGACGGCACCCCACTCACGCGCACGCTCGAAGTGACGGCTGATGCGCGCCGCACGCTCCTGCTGCTCGGCGTAGAAGTGCAGAGCGAGATTGACCGCCTCCTTCTTGGTCCTGACCTTGGACAGAGCCATGGCGCGTTCCAGGGCATCGTCGTCGATGTCGATCTGGGTCACAGACATACCGCACCTCGCACACAATGTTGGTGATGTACATAGAAGAATACGTCTCCAACATTCATGGGTCCATGTCTGAGCGTCGGCTCCCGTATGTGCAGTCGCGACGGACTCACCAGATCAACCCGAGAGACGATGCGGTCCGCTCGGCGGAAGCGACATGCGCACGCATGGCCCGACTGCTGGTGGCGTCCGTGCCCACAGCGTGCCCGTAAGAGCAGGCAGCCACGGTCAACAGCGGTGCGATCCGACCGGACAGACCTTTAGCAGAGAGGGCGTCTTCGCAGGTCAGGGCCATAGAGCCCGCCCAAGCGCCGTCGCTTCCCAAGCTGAGAGCGCGAGTTCGATTCTCGTCACCCGCTCCATGAACCCCCAGGTCATTGGCCCGGGGGTTCTTTGTTGTCCAAGCCGATGGGCGGGGGCCGCAATTCTGCGGTGCGCCGGAGTTGGTCGGCTGCCCGGTGGGCCGGAGGAACGGCAAGCACTGGCTCGACCGAACTGATCGTCGACGATGAGGAGTTGCGGCAGTCAGGCAACGGGCGGTGGCCAGGCGAACACGATGGCCTCCCGCCGTGAGGCCATCGTCCGACTCACCGCCTCATCGGCCGTCCCCTCGGAGGGGGACGGCCGTCCGATCTCGGCGACGAGGCTCCGCCGCGATGCCGTGGTGCGGAGCTTCGCGGCAGCGGTGGAGCAACTGCGCGCCAAGGGCCGAGTCCGGGGTCAGCAGCCGCGCACGTCCTTCGTCAGCACCCCTTGCTCCGTCGCGAGCGTGTGGTCGTAGCACGCGCCGGGAGCCCGGAGCCGGTAGCGCTCGCTGGTCGTGGCCACCGCGTGCCGGTCCTCGCGGGCGACGCCGAGGGTGAAGGTGGCGTCTCCCTGGTAGGTGTCGTCGATGCGGGTGGGGCCGAGGTGCGCCCGGTCGGCGACGGACATGATCACGCGCAGGCGGTTGGCGCTGTCGATGGTGGCGCGGCCGTCGAGCGTGTAGGTGCGGTCGGTGCGGAAGACGTGCCCGTTGGTGGTCACGGTCTGGTCGTCGCTCCACGTGCCGGTCTGGTCGTCGGTGTTCTCGTCCGGCGTCCACTGGTGGTCGATCGCGCTCGTGACTGTTCGCTCGACCGTCGTCGTGACCCGGCCGTGGGAGGTATCCAGGTAGCCGGTGACCATCAACCGGTCCTTGCCGTCGGTCACCAGGTGGCGCACCGAACCGTCGGTGTAGGTGTTGCTCACCGCTGGATCCGCCTTCTTGTACGACGTCACGGCCCCCGTCACCACCGACTTGTGTGCGTCCTGCCACACGAGGATGTTCGTCGGCGCGCTCCACCCCGTCTGGCCGCTCGGCACCCCGACCACCGACACGTCGACGTTGTGCGCTCTGCCGTCGTTGAGCAGCCCCGCGAACGGAGTCAGGTCGAACTCCAGCGGCCGTACGTCGAAGGCGTGTGGGGCGGGGAGCACCGACCACAGATAGGGCGACCAGCCTCCGGTCCACACGTTCGGATACGGCGATGCGATTCCGGCGATCTTCCCGTCGATACTCACCTGCACCTCGCGGTACGGACCGTCGTCCCCGCCCTGGCAGGAGTACGACGCGGACGGCGTGACGACCGAGTACCAGAACTCCTCACAGCCGCCGCCCGAACCGGTGGCGTACACCTCGGCGAGAATCCGCGTGGAGTTGCGTGGAGTGGTCAGCGAGGCGCCGGTCGTCACGCTGTCGCCATCGCTGAGGGGGATGACCCGGTCGGGGGCGGAGGGTGTGCGGCCGGACTCGGGGGCGTAGAAGGTGAGGGTCACCTTGACGTCGAGCACGCCGGTGTAGGTGTCGTTGACAACGTTGCCTATGAGCATGTCGACCGACTGTGCGCTGCTCAGCGTCTTCTCGTACTCGGTCACGTCCTTCTCGACGGACCAGTTGATCCCGTCCTGCGAGGGCTCAGGCGTCGATGTACGGAAGACCTGTACACCTCCGATGTCCAGATAACCGAGCCGGTCGTATTGCCGTCCCTTCACGCTCCCGTCCATCCGCAGGACGACCTTGGACCAGCGGCCGGGGGTGCCGCAGCCGGTGGGCGGCGTGTAGGTGCCGGTGTAGGGGGTGAAGTCCTTGAACTGCGCCTGGGCGATCGTGACCGAACACGACTTGGTGTGCGGCGTCGAGATGGCCGGGGCGGCCGTCACCGGGTCGTGGTAGTCGGTCCCGAACTCCGCCGGCACCGTGTCCGCGGCGGCTGTTCCCAGAGACAGGCCGAGTGCGGCAAGCGCGCCGGTCAGTACGGTGGCCGTCCGTCTCGGACGGATCAGGGATCTCATGGGTTTCTTGTGTCGCATACGGCGCAGTGAACAGGCATGTGCCAGCCCCGGCCAAGGGGAGATGGAAAGGTGTTGACCGATTCCTGTCCGTTCACCGACCGAGCGGCAACACACCCGCAACTCAGCCATGGGGGAAGCCCGGCTCCCAAGAGTCACCTGGTCCCCTCCCGACGGAGTTCGCAGAGCCGGCGACGCCGGAGGCATCCCCGCCTACGAAGCCCCGGCCATACTCCTCGGGCCTGACGCTGAAGTCGTCCGGACGATCCCGGCGCAGTTCCTCATACCGTGCCGCGAACACGTCGATGGCCTCATGGATCGTGCAGCCTCGCGTTTCGCGGATCGCCGTGATCGCAACGATGATCCGGTGATCGAGGATGTCGCGGTCTACGCTCGCCGGCAGGGCGGTCACGGGTCCTCCGAAGTCGCTGTACGGCAGCGGAGTACAGCAACCGCACAGACCGCAGTCAGCCGAGTAAGACCCCTGCCACCCTTGCTGAACTGCCAATTGACCCTCAGTGGCCGTCGTGCCCATAGTTCGCATCGAGTGGCTGCGTCAACCACCAGGACGACGCAGTCATGCGAACGGCGACAAGCCCTTGCTCTCAAGGTGAGCGAGCAACGAATCAAGGCACGCGTCGGCCGCACCCAGGTCCGCACGGAAGAACGACTCCTCGCCAAGGGGCCCACCACTGACGATGACCATCCACGCCTTCCTGTGCTCGGTCATGCGATCACCGTCGACCTTGAACACGGTCGTGACCCCCCGCTGCCAAGAGGGTCAACCGCTGCCACATCGGTTCCTCACCGCTCGATGACGCCCAGGACTCCACCGGGGCCCCCGCCCGCCGCTCTCGCTGACCGTCTGCGGTCGGGGCCTCAGCCCTGTGCGTGGGGCCGCCTCCGACCCGCGGTCATGCGGCTGCCAGGAGGATGGCCGTGTAGTGCGCGCCGAAGGCGGCGATGGTGAGGGCGTGGAAGACCTCGTGGAAGCCGAACCAGGCCGGTGAGGGGTCGGGGCGCTTGAGTCCGTACACGACGGCGCCCGCCGTGTAGAGCAGACCGCCGGCGACGACGAGTACGACGATCGCGGTGCCGCCGTTGCGTGCGAAGTCGGGCAGGTTGAAGACGGCCACCCAGCCCAGTGCGATGTAGCACGGGGTGTAGAGCCACCGGGGAGCCCCGATCCACAGGATGCGGAAGGCGATGCCGGCCAGGGCACCGGCCCACACCACGGCCAGCAGCACCCGCTGCTGACCCGTGGGCAGCAGAAGGACCGCCAGGGGGGTGTAGGTGCCGGCGATGATCAGGAAGATGTTCGCGTGGTCCAGCCGTCGCAGGACCGCTTCCCCGCGCGGCCCCCACGTTCCGCGGTGGTAGACACCGCTGGTGCCGAAGAGCAGACAGGCCGACAGCGCGTACACCGAGCAGGCCGCCGCTGCCGCCGCCGAGCGCGAGACGGCGATCAGGACGATGCCGCCGACCAGAGACAGCGGGAACACGCCGGCGTGCAGCCAGCCGCGCATCCTCGGCTTCAGCGCGGCCGCCATACGCTCCGCCGCGCCTTCCGGAGCGGCGGCAGCCAGTCGGCCGGTTGCGCCGGTTGCGCCGGTTGCGTCGGCAGGCGCATCGGCCACGGGTCGCAGGACGTCAGGAGCGGTGCCGGGGCGAGGCTGGGGGTCGGGCCTGCGTTCCGGCGGCTGAGTGTCTTCGGCGATCATGCGCCCGTATTCTGAGATCGAAGGATGAGTGCGGCCTGCCACTCGCTGCGGACTGCCACTCGCTGCGGACTGCGGGTCAGATGCCGACCGTGTGCCGGGAGGCGGCGCGGCGGTACTCGGCGTTGATGCGCTGGGCTTCTTCCAGTTGGTCTTCGAGGACGATGATGCGGCAGGCAGCCTCGATGGGGGTGCCGTGGTCGACGAGTTCCCGGGCGCGGGCGGCGATCCGCAGCTGGTAGCGGGAGTAGCGGCGATGTCCGCCCTCGGAGCGGAGCGGGGTGATGAGGCGGGCTTCGCCGAGGGCGCGGAGGAAGCCGGGGGTGGTGCCGAGCATCTCGGCAGCCCGGCCCATGGTGTAGGCGGGGTAATCGTCGTCGTCGAGACGGCCGAGGGGATCGTCTGCTGTCATCTCACCTCTCTGCGGAACGCGTGGAGGGGTCCTGGTGCCGTGCGGCACCAGGACCCCGGAGGAACTGCTACACCATCTGCCGACCCTGGTACTGCGCCGGCCTTCTGTTTCCGCGGACCCGACCGAGATGCTGTCGGGGCTGCTGGGATCGCTGTTGCCTGACCGGAGACCACCTCACTATCGATGTCCTGCGGTACCCGGGCTCGAGACTTCCGCCCGGGCGATCCTGATGGCGCTCGGCTCCTCCGTTCTTCCCTCTCAACCAATCACTTGCCAAACGGGTACTGCGTACTGCTCGCACTGCTGAACTGCTGATACTGCGAACCACTGGTGGCCTCGCGAAGCGCCACTCTCCGGCAGCCAGCCCCGTCGCCCGTCCTGCGTCTGCTCTGGCTTGGAACCCCACTGCCGAACCTCCCGGTGCGCGCGCCCGCAGCCGACGCCTTCACCGAGGTACTGCTCACTGACTTCACTGCTGGGTAGTGCCAACTCGGTACTGCCAACGGCGGCCCCTGATCACTGCGGGCCACCCGGTCCGGTCGTCAGCCCCGTCGCCGTACCGCAAAAACTCTGGCTTCGGAACTCCACCACCGGACCGTCCTGCACACTGCAACTACGTGTTACTGCCCGGCAGTTCGTGTCTGCCGGGCCCTTCTGTCTCTCTGGGCTACGAGAGAAACCATAGCCATGACGGCACCCAATGTCTACTCCAGCCACGATAGATTTTCGCGCGCCGAACGGTGCGGTAATCCACCTCGAACGGCGATGGGTGACCAGCCGCGACAATTCGGAGCGGACGGCGGTCGCGTCGGCCGGGACGCCGTGGACTCCGGCGGCCTTCACGGTGAGGGTGCTGTTCGCGCCGAGCCGTTGCGGGGGTCGAGGAGGACAGTGGGAGGAGCAGGCCGTCGCTCGGGTCTTTGGCCCAAGTGGGGCGGCCACCTCGCTGGAGGTATCCCTTCGGGCTGGATCCCCGTGGTCTTTGGCGGTCCCCACCACGCCGGCCGACGGGTCTCACGCCCGGAAGGACACAGCGATCATGACCGATCAACCGAATGCACTGCCGGACGTGACGTCTCTCCTGGTGAGCACCGACTCCCTCGAACAGTTCCTCCGGGTGCTCGCGGAGAGTGCGCTGGCCATGGCGCCCATGGCCCAGGGGGTCGGAATCACCCTGGAGCGGCAGCGGCGGCCCCTGACCGTGGCCAGCGTCGGTACGAGCGCTCCCGAACTGGACGAGGCCCAGTACGGGCAGGACGACGGGCCCTGTCTCCAGGCGCTGCGCACGGGCGAGGAAGTCGTCGTCGCGGACATGCTGGGCGAGGAGCGCTGGGGACCCTATCCGGCCTACGCGGCCGCCTGCGGTACGCGTTCGTCGGCCTCCCTGCCGATCGCCGCCCACACGCACACCGCCGGCGCCCTCAACCTGTACTCGCCGAAGGTCTCCGGGTTCGCCGACGCCGACCTCGCCGGCCTGCGCGCGCTCGCCGCCCAGGCCACCGGGGCCCTCGCACTCGCGCAGCGCATCGCCGACGCGCAGGAGTACGCCGCCGACCTCCAAACGGCGATGGAGTCGCGCAGTGTCATCGACCAGGCGATCGGCGTGATCATGGGGCAGCAGCGGTGCGGGGCCGACGAGGCGTTCAACCTGCTGCGCGCCGCCTCGCAGCGCCGCAACGTCAAACTCCGGGACGTGTGCGCGGAGTTGATCAGGGACATCGGCGGGAGTCCGCCCTCGCCGGGGCGAACCCTGCGGCCCCGGCCCTGACGGGCCCGCCGTCTCTCACCGGGTCACAGGCTGGTCAGTACCTGGGGCGAGAGGATCTTGACTTCCTGGCAGATCCCGGTCTCCCAAGCCGTCCCGCTGGCCGCCGCGCCCGCGCACGGTGTGATCGGCGTCGACATGAACGCCGATCATCTGGCCGCATGGCGCCTCGACATCCACGGCAACCCGACCGGGAGCCCGCGCCGGTTCTTCTTCGACCTCAGGGGCATCGCCGGTCACCGTGATGCCCAGGTCCGCCACGCGCACCGGTGCCCCTCGCCACGGTCGCCTAACGCCGACCTGCGCCGCCGGGGGCCACGGACCCTCGCGGGGCCCGTACGACGAACGGGCCCGCAGGGGAACCCCGCAGACCCGTCCGCTCAGTCCGGTGAGCGCACTACCTGAGACGAGCGGGACGCCTGATGCCTGCGCGCCTCGCCTTCTCGATCCGCTCCGGTCCCGCGCTGTCGCGGTCCTCGTCCCTCGCGGCCCAGTCCCTGGGCTGCAGGAAGAGCATCTCGCCGGTGCCCGGCACGATGATCGCGCCGCCGAAGGGCTCGTCACCGGCGAACCAGACGCCGTCCGTGATGCCGGCAGGCCACCGACCACGCGCCAGGGCGTCCCTCGCACGCAAGGTGAAGGGGGTGCCGCCCTGGTCTCCGAAGCGCAGGAAGAGCGTGTGCGTCGACTCCATGCCGATCTTCTCGACCGGGGTGCGGAATTCCAGCGGGTAGGTCTTGAACACTCGCGAGCACTTCCGGGCCAGGTCCATGCGACCGGCGAAGAGGAACAGCGTCCACAGGAGGCCGAGCATGCCGACGATGGCCACCGGCAGGAGATACCCGATCCGGGTCACGAAAATCTGGCCCCACATCAGCAGGAACACCGGGAAGAACTTGAGGAATTTCCTCAGCGTGACGCCGTAGTGGTAGCGCACCGCGCCCCGGAAGTCCGTTCCGTCGGTCGGGTACGGCGCGGGCGCGGTGTCCGAGACCAGATGATCTCTCCGTCGATCTCGCTCCGTCATCCGAACGGGCTCCTTTCCTCTGCCCCTGAGCCGGAATCCGGGAACGGCCCGGGCGCGTTGTCCACTTCGGCCGGGTCCGGTGCCGCCGGGTCCTCGAACGTCACCGTACGCGCGACGCCGAGCAGCACGCCGCGGTAGTCGTCGGCGAGCTCCACCGACGCGGTGACCAGCTGCACGGTGATGATCGACGAGGTGCGAGGAACCGGGATCGCCACCGTGCCCTGCCAGACGGTCCCCTCCGCGGGCCCTTCCTGCCCCTCGGGGGGAGCTGTCGGCGCGATCGTGGTCCGTTCCGTCTCCCACAGGTATCCGGTCCCTGCGGGCAGCTCCACGGGCACGATGCCGTTGTCCGGCCCCGTCCCGCCGTCCCCCAGCATCTGGAGGAGCACGGCTTCAGGGTGCGCTCCCGAGGTCGGGACGGTGGAGACGGTGAGGACGGACAGCGTGGGCTCGCCGCGCTCGTCCGGGTGCATACCGAGAGCGCACCCCATCACGGCCTGGCTCCGCAGCATCGTCAGGACGACGGAATAGAGCCGGAACACCTGGTCGGCGCGGTCCCGGACGTCATCGGGAAGCGCGTCGAGCTGCCGGGCCACCTCCTGGATGCCCTCGGGTGACGGCTGGAGGTCCAGCCGTAGGTATCCGTAGGGCAGCCCGTACCAGAATTCCGGCTTCGGCTCGGCCTCCACCGTGTCGAGGAATCCGTTCACAGCCGAATGCCTCCCACCAGTTCACCGATGTCCTCCGCGATGGCCAGCGCGCCGCTCTTGAAGCCGGTCGAGGCGGCCGCACCCTTGGTGATCTCGGACGCGTCGTGTCCGGGGCCGTTCTTCGGAAACACACCCATGTTTTCCAAGGACGACGCCATGTTCGCCGCCACGTTGACGCCGTTGATGCCGTACTGGAGCGCTCCGGTCGCGGGGTCGGTCGCCACGTCGAGAGCCTTGAAGTTGAACGCGGGCACGATCTCCCTGCCGAATGCCCCCAGCTTCGAGCCGACCGACAGGGCCTCGCCGCCCTCTCGTGCGACCGCCGCCGCGAGACCCGCCTCGCTGCCGGCCCGGGCGAGGGCGCCGACTCCGGGCACCATGCCGAGGGTGTCACCGACCATGGAGCCCCACGCGAACGCGCCCTCCTTCCAGCCGTACTCGCCCATCAGCGAATCTCTGAAGTCCTCGCTGGAGAGGTTCTTGGCCATGGACACCGCGCTCGCCGCGACCGCGATACCCGCGAAGACCGGCGCCAGCGGGGTAGGGAGCAGGGCCAGCAGTCCGGCGATGGCGCCGATGGTGCCGGCGTGCTCCACGAGGAACTCGCCGACCGCCTTGAGGCCCTCGCCGATGGCGCTGAGGGTCTTGCTGAACCACCCCGGTTCCTTGGGGGCCAGCTTGTCGTCGGCCTCGTCGAGGGTGCGGGCGACGGCCTCGGCCGCGTCGGTGTGGGTGCCCTCCAACTCCTTCGCCTTCGCGATGACGTCGTTGTAGGCGGTGTTGGCGGTGTTGAGGTGAGTGGTGGCCTCGTTCAGTTCGCGCTCTGCGGTACGCAGGCGCTCCGTCGCGGCATCCGCCTCCGCCTGGCTGGGGTATTCCTTGCCGGCGAGCTTGAGGTCCGGGTTCCCCTTGGCCTGGTCGTAGCGGGTCCTGGCCTTGTCGGCGTCGGCCTTGTTCTCGCGCGCGGCATCGTCGTATTTCTTGGCCAGGTCGCGGTGGGAGGTGAGGTCGCCTTCCCATGTGCCGAGCGCCGCGGCGGCTTTCTCGAGCGACTGCCCGGCGTTCCTCATGGCGGTCTTGAGGTCGCCGTCCAGGGTGTCCCGGAACGCGCTCGCGGCGTCTCCCTGCCAGCTGGAACTCGCTCCGAGCAGATACTCGATCTGGCGGTGGCAGTTGTTGAGGGTGTCGGCCGCTGACTTCACCTTGCGGTGGAGGGAGGTGACCTGCTCGGGTACGCCGGGGACCGGGTTCCAGCCGAGGCTCGGGTAGGGGTTGTCGGCCACCGGTCACTTCCCCCCGGTATTCGCGGCGTTGGTCTCTTCCATCTTCTTGAGGGCCTTCGAGAGGTTCTCCTCGAACTGCTTGTAGCTCAGCGCGGTCTTTTCCACGCCTTCGTCCACCGCTTTGATCATGTCTTTCAACTGGCCGGTTCCGTACTTCCACTTGTTCTGGAAGGTTTCACACGCCTCGTCCAGCCGCGGAGTTCCGATCTGCTCGGCGCTGACAGCGGAGAGCGCTTTGCGAGCTTCCTCCAGATCAGTGACAGACTGCTTCAATACCCGGCCAAAAGAGTCCAATTGGCCGAGGTCGACCTTGAATTCATCCGCCATGAGGCGACCCCCTTCTGAGACTGCGACAGACGTTCCACCAGCTGTCGGCGCGCCCCAGACTAAAGTATGGGCAAAGAGGGGTTACGCGTCGTTCCCCCTGCGAAGCAGCAACGCCCGGACGGTGAGCTTGAGTTGGCCGGGCGGACCGTTCGAGCCCGGCTCCGGGGGAGAGGGCTCTCCACAGCTCATCGCGGGAGGCGAGCTCTCAGCCCACGGGCGTAGTGCCCGGAGGTGTGATCGATCCACGCGGCTTGATCCCCGAGCGCGCGTTCGGCGGAAAAACGCTGCGGTCACGGCGTCGGCGAGGGCAGGGTCGAGTGTCCAGCGCCTGGCAGCGGACGCGGACGGACTGGGCCATGCCCAGGCGGTCCCCCCGAGATCTCCGGCACCACGACACGACGACACGACCCCGCCGTCCAGCGCCGCAGGTCGTCGACCGCGCCGAGGGCGGCCGGCATGACGGCCCTGTGTTCCGGATGAGCCGAGTCCAGGGCTGCCACAGAAGCCGGACGTGTCGGTGATGACAAGGGGCACGCGAAGGAAGCCGGTCTCGCGCCGGACGGCTTCCCCGGTGATCGCCGACCCCCCGGGGCCGTGTTTCAGTCGCGTGTGAGTCGGGCCAGGTGGGCGTCCAAGGGGTGAACACCCGCGGGCAACGGTTCCCGGGGGTCCGGGTTCCACCAGCGGATCGCCATGATCTCCTCGTTGGCCCGGAAGTCCCGGATCGTGGTGGTGCTGCCGGTGAACAGGGCCGCGTACTCGGCTCGACGGTCCGGCGCGAGGACGAAGCCCGCGTATCCGATGAACCGGAGCGGCCCGTCGGACACCTGACCGCTCTCCTCCGACAACTCGCGTGCGGCCGCCTGGCGAGGGGATTCCCCGTCCTCGGTACGCCCACCGGGCAGTTCCCAGTGCCGGCGGTACCGGTCGAAGACCAGGAGGACACGGTCGGCGTGCCAGAGGGCGACCAACGACGCCGGCAGCGGGGCGTCACGCGGTGGCGCTCCCTCTGTGGCGCGGACGAACGTGACCAGGGCGTTGCCGCGGTTGTCGACCGCGAGCGGTGGATCCGTGAAGTCGGACATCTCACCATGCTCCCCGTCCGACACCCTGGAAACCGATCAGTTTTCATTCTGTCGGAATCGAGCTAACCTCGCAGTATGACCACCGAAGCGAAGCCGAGCCCCCGAGAGCGGCTGCTGAACGCGGCGGCCGCGCTGACCTACCGATCCGGTGTCAACATCGGCGTCGAGGCGCTGTGCAAGGCGGCGGGGGTGTCCAAGCGCTCCATGTACCAGCTGTTCGAGAGCAAGGACGAACTGCTCGCGGCGAGTCTGGAGCAGCGTACTTCCGACTATGTGGCGACCCTCCTGCCCGCGGCGGACGACGACCGTTCGCCCCGCGAGCGGATCCTGCACGTCTTCGCACAGGTGGAGTCGCAGTCGGCCGCGCCCGAGTTCCACGGCTGTCCCTACCTGGCCGCGCAGATCGAGCTCAAGGATCAGAACCATCCCGCGAGCCGGGTGGCCCACCGGGTCAAGGAGAATCTGACCGCCTACTTCCGCGGAGAGGCCGAACAGGGCGGGGCGAGCGATCCCGACCTGCTGGCCCGGCAGCTCAGCCTGGTCTTCGACGGTGCCAGCGCACGGGCGGGAATCGGAGCCGACAAGCTGCCGGGGCTCGTCGCCCCCACGGTGACCACCCTGCTCGACGCGGCGGGCGTCCGCTGACCTGGCCGACGGACGACGGCCGCCCCGCCGGAGGACCGCCGTACGACGGTCAGGCCGCCGCGGCGCCACCCCTGTCGCGCTGCGACGCGGCCAGGTAGGCGACGAAGCCGCACGATGGCATGGTCAACTGCCCTCTTCCCAGACTGCTTTGCCATAGTTTTGGGGCTCTGGTGGGTAAGTTTCCCCCCACAGCGGACGGCCCCGGCTGACCGCAGCCCTTACCTGCGCGTCCTGGCCGTCGGCGTGGGCTCCGGGCCGTCGGCGCGCAGGGGGTCGCGACCGGGCTTCGGCGGGTCGGCGACCACCGTGCCCTTCTTGTGGTGGCGGGGTACGACGTCCTGGGGGAACGTCAGTTGCTGGTTCATCCACTTCAGGGCGGGGGGCATCTCCTGGACCCAGGTGGGGAAGTTGTGGCTGCCGTGCTCGGGCAGGATCGACGCGACCCGCATCGGTGCCTTGACGGCCCTGATGAAGGCCTGCGTCTGCGGATAGCCGCGCTCGCCGTGCTTGCTCTCGGTCACCAGGACGGAGACCTCGGGGACGGGCAGGTGCTTGAGCCGCCACATCAGGTCGTGGCCGTTGATCCGCTCGGTGCGGTCCGGGCCGTTGCCGAAGAGGTTGCCGGTCGTCGGGTCGTCCTTGACCTTGTAGTCGGGCGACAGGGCGGCGGCCGTCGTGTACACGTGCGGATCGCGCATCGTCAGCTGCAGGGCGCAACTGCCGCCGGAGGAATAGCCCATGACTCCCCACGCACTGGCGTCATGGCCGACCCGGTAGGCGGACTTCAGGGCATCGGGCAGGTCCTTGGCCAGGAAGGTCTCGGTCTGCGGACCGCCCGGCACGTCCACGCACTCGGTGTCACGCGGCGGGGCGATCGTCGGCCGGATCATCACCATGATCGTCGGCTGCATCTGACCGCTCTTCTGCAGTGCCCCGGCCGTCTGGGACACCCGCAGATACTGCGCGAGGTTGAAGATGCTGCCCGGGTAGCCGCTGAGCGCGACGATCACCGGGAAGCGCTGGCGCCGGTACGCCTTCTGGAAGTACTGCGGCGGCAGGTAGACGAACGCCGGGTCGACCACGCCCGTACGGCGGCCGATGACCTTCACGGACTCCACCCGCCCGTTCACCGCGGCGGGGCCGGTGGGCAGTCCGCTGACCCGGCGCAGCTGCTCATCGGTGGCGGGCTGTACCAGGGCGCCCTTCACGGCGACACCGTCCACCGTCCCGGCACCGGCCGTGCCCCCGTAGTTCCCCGCCTGTGTGACCCCGACGGGGGCCGTCTCCACGTGGCCGAAGAGTTCGCCCCAGGATCCGAAGAACTGGTACGACGAGTTCAGCCAGCAGGCGAACGCGGCGACGATCACCACCTGGGTCGTCCCGAGGGCCACCAGGCGTCCCAGCACCTGCAGCACCCCCTGCCGGGCGAACCGTGGCCACCACCAGACCAGCAGTGCCACACACACGGCGGCGAGTGCCGCCATCACATACACCGTCGTCTCGCTGGTCAGACCCATACCGGTTGATCCCCGATTTCCTACCTGTGCGGTTTCCTTCACACAGAAGGAGGGGTGGGGAATCCTCCGCGTTCCCCAATTAGTGCAAAAGGGGTGGTGATGCCGCCCACTCGGCCGTGTCCGCAGCCTCCGCCCCATGGTGCTCGCCCGGGGGACGAGCCGGTGCGGGGCCCGGATCTCCATGCCCGGGACCGGAGACGAGCCGCCGATCCGCTTGAGGAGTCGCGTCACCGCCGTCTCCGCGATCATCTTCTTGTCCGGCCGGCGCGGCCGTCGTCCAGAAGGCGTGGTCCACCGCGCGCTCCCAGCAGTGGACGCTCACGGACGCGGGAGGCGGCTACTACAAGCTCGTCAACAGCGGCAGCGGCCTGGCGGCGGACGTCGCCTCGGCCTCCACCGCCAACGGCGCGCTGATCGTGCAGTCGGCGGACAACGGTGCCGAAGACGAACTGCGGCAGGTCGTGCGGATTAACTGACCCGTAGAGGGGGGTCCGGCCGAGGCCGGACCCCTTATCCTCTGCCCTAGATCCCGAACGGTGATCGATATATCGAACGAGAGGTGGGGCGCCATGCCCGAAGAACCCTGCGTCGTGGGTGTCGACTTCGGCACCCTGTCCGGCCGTGCCGTCGTCGTCCGCGTCCGTGACGGCGAGGAGCTCGCGTCGGCGGAGCACGTCTATCCGCACGCGGTCCTGGACCGCGAGCTGCCGGACGGCACCCGGCTGCCCCCCGACTGGGCCCTTCAGGTGCCGTCGGACTACATCGACGTGCTGCGCACCGCCGTACCCGAGGCCCTCGCCCGCGCCGGTGTGGCGCCCGAGCAGGTCATCGGCATCGGCACCGACTTCACCGCCTGCACGGTCCTGCCGGCGCTCGCGGACGGCACCCCCCTGTGCGAGTTGCCCGAGTACACCGCCCGACCGCACGCCTACGTCAAGCTGTGGCGCCACCACGCGGCCCAGGGCCAGGCCGACCGGATCAACGCGCTGGCCGCCGAGATGAAGGAGCCGTGGCTCCAGCGCTACGGCGGGAAGATCTCCTCGGAGTGGGAGTTCGCCAAGGCGCTGCAGGTCCTGGAGGAGGACCCGGAGATCTACCGCCGTACGGAGCGGTGGGTGGAGGCGGCGGACTGGATCGTGTGGCAGCTGTGCGGCACGTACGTCCGCAACGCCTGCACCGCCGGTTACAAGGGCCAGTACCAGGACGGGGGCTATCCGTCACCCGCCCATCTGGGCGCCCTGCACCCGGACTTCGCCGGTTTCGTCACCGACAAGCTGGACCATTCGATCGGCCAGCTCGGCGACCCGGCCGGGACGTTGACCGCCGAGGCCGCCGCCTGGACGGGACTGCCCGAGGGCATCACGGTCTGCGTCGGCAACGTCGACGCGCATGTCACCGCCCCGGCGGCAGCGGCCGTGGAGCCCGGCCAGATGGTCGCCATCATGGGCACCTCCACCTGCCATGTGATGAGCTCCGACCAGCTCGGCACCGTGCCCGGCATGTGCGGTGTCGTGGACGGCGGGATCCTGCCGGGCCTGTGGGGCTACGAGGCCGGTCAGAGCGGGGTCGGCGACATCTTCGGCTGGTTCGTCCGCATCGGGTTCCCCGCCGAGTACGCCGAGAAGGCCGCGGCGGCCGGGCAGTCCGCGCACGAGTACCTGACCGAGCTGGCCGCCCGGCAGAAGGTGGGCGAGCACGGACTCGTGGCCCTGGACTGGCACAGCGGCAACCGCTCGGTGCTGGTCGACCACGACCTCAGCGGCCTGCTGATCGGCCAGACGCTGTCCACTCGTCCCGAGGACGTCTACCGGGCGCTGCTGGAGGCCACCGCCTTCGGCACCCGCACCATCATCGACGCCTTCGAGGCCGCCGGCGTGCCGGTGGAGGAGCTCATCGTCGCGGGCGGGCTGACCAAGAACGCCCTGCTCATGCAGATCTACGCCGACGTCACCCGCCGCCCCCTCGGTGTCATCGGCTCCACCCAGGGCCCGGCGCTCGGTGCGGCGATGCACGCCGCGGTGGCGGCCGGGGCGTACCCCGACATCCAGGCCGCCGCCCGGTCCATGGGCAAGGCCGACCGCGGCGTCTACCAGCCGGACCCCGAGCGGGCCGCGGCCTACGACCGCCTCTACGCCGAGTACCGGCTGCTGCACGACTACTTCGGCCGCGGCACCAACGACGTCATGCGCCGCCTGCGCCGCCTGCGCACCGAAGTCTCCGCGTCCTCCTGAAAGGAAAACCCCCATGTCCAGCAACACCAACGCCCCCGCCCACCCCGGCCAGGAGATCTGGTTCCTGACCGGCAGCCAGGGCCTGTACGGCGATGACGTCCTGCACCAGGTCGCCCAGCAGTCCAAAAACATCGCCGACATCCTCGGCGGCCCCGGCAAGATCCCGGCCCGCATCGTGTGGAAGCCCGTCCTCACCGACGCCGACTCGATCCGCCGGATGTGCCTGGAAGCCACCACCTCCGACACCTGCGTCGGCGTGATCGTGTGGATGCACACCTTCTCCCCGGCAAAGATGTGGATCGCCGGACTCAGCGCCCTGGACGTGCCCCTGCTGCACCTGCACACCCAGTACAACCTGTCGCTGCCCTGGCCCAGCATCGACATGGACTTCATGAACCTCAACCAGGCCGCCCACGGCGACCGCGAGTTCGGCCACATAGAATCCCGCGTCGGCATCGACCGCAAGATCGTCGCCGGGCACGCCACCGACCCCCGCGTCATCCGCCGCATCGCCGCCTGGACCCGCGCCGCCCTGGGCCGCCACGCCTCACGCACCCTGCGCCTGGCCCGCTTCGGCGACAACATGCGCGACGTCGCCGTCACCGAAGGCGACAAGGTCGAAGCCCAGCTGCGCTTCGGCTTCTCCGTCAACACCTACGGCGTCAACGACCTGGTGGCCGTGGTCGACGCCGTCGAGGACAAGGCGGCCGCCGAACTCGCCGCCCAATACGTCGAGTCCTACGACGTCGTACCCGCACTGCGCCCCGGCGGCATCCGCCACGACTCCCTCCTGTACGCGGCCCGCCAGGAGATCGGCCTGCGGACTTTCCTGACCGAGGGCGGCTTCACCGCCTTCACCACCAACTTCGAGGACCTCGGCGGACTGCGCCAGCTGCCCGGCCTGGCCGTCCAGCGGCTGATGGCGGACGGCTACGGCTTTGGCGGCGAGGGCGACTGGAAGACCTCGGCCCTGCTGCGCACCATGAAGGTCATGGGCCAGGGGCTGCCCGGCGGCACCAGCTTCATGGAGGACTACACCTACCACCTGGGCCCCGGCACCCCCCGCGTGCTCGGCGCGCACATGCTGGAGGTCTGCCCCTCCATCGCCGCCGGCCGCCCCAGCTGCGAGATCCACCCGCTGTCCATCGGCGGCCGCGAGGACCCGGTCCGTCTGGTCTTCGACGCGGCCGAGGGCCCTGCCGTGGTCGTCGGCCTCTCGGACCTCGGCGACCGCTTCCGGCTGACCGCCAACGCCGTGGACGTCGTAGGTCCCAGCGAGCCCCTGCCTCACCTCCCCGTGGCCCGGGCGGTGTGGAAGCCGCGCCCCTCACTCGCGGAGTCGGCCGAGAGCTGGCTGCTGGCCGGCGCCCCGCACCACACCGTGCTCAGCTCCGCCGTCGACCTCGAGACGCTGACCGACTACGCGGCCATGACCGGCGTCGAACTCCTCACCATCGACGAGCACACCCGCACCGACCAGTTCGCCAAGGAAATCCGCTGGAACGCCGCCTACCACCGACTGGCCCAGGCCCTGTGACCGGCATCGAGGGAGACAAGAGCGTGCGTGTCCGGGAGGGTCTGCGCCAGGAGGTCCTGGAGGCCAACCTCACCATCCCCCAGGTCGGCCTCGCGACCCTCACCTGGGGGAACGTCAGCGGAGTCGACCGCGAGGCGGGCGTATTCGTCATCAAGCCCTCCGGGGTCCCCTACGAGGACCTCACGATCGACGACCTGGTGACGGTCCGCCTGTCCGACGGCGCGGTCGTCGGAGGCCACCTGCGTCCGTCCACCGACACCGAGACCCACCGCTGCCTCTACCGGGCGTTCCCCTCCATCGGCGGCGTGACCCACACCCACTCCACCCACGCGGTCGCCTTCGCGCAGGCCCGCCGCGACATCCCGGTCCTGGGCACCACCCACGCCGACACCTTCAACGGACCCATCCCCGTCACCCGCGACCTCACCGCCCAGGAGTGCGCCAAGGACTACGAGTACAACACCGGCCAAGTGATCGTGGATCTGCTGGACGGAGAGGATCAGCGGGCCGTCGAGGTCCCCGCCGCCCTCGTCTCGGGCCACGGCCCCTTCACCTGGGGCGCCACCGCCCGCAAGTCCCTGGAACACGCGATCATCTGCGAGGCCGTCGCCGACATCGCCCTCCACACCATGTCCCTCAACCCGACCGCCCCACCGCCCCAGCACCTCCTGGAGCGCCACTACACCCGCAAACACGGCCCCGACGCCTACTACGGCAACCCGGAGGCGGCGCTCCCGAGACAGTGAGCGGCGAGAGCGGGGGCCCGGCCGGACCGGGCCCCCGGTCTCGGACTACTGGTCGAAGTAGCTGAGATCACCCACGGTCCACGCGCTGACGTCCTTGATCGCGACGCGGTACATGCCTCCCGTCTCCGGGATACCGAGGCTTCCCTGCAGGATCCGGGCGAGATGGAAGTGCAGATGGGTGGGCTGGGCGGGCGCCCCGTCGTGATCGGGCCGGTCCCCTCCCGGCTCACGGGAGAAGACGTCGGAGAACGGGCCGAGGCGGTCCGAGTCCTTCAGCACCTCCGCCACGCGCTCCCGCCACACGGCCTCAGGAGCCAGCCGGCCGGTGATGACGGCACCGCCGACGACCACGGTCAACGACATCTGATTGCTTCGCTCGGACTCCACCGCGGTGGAGAGGGCGACGAGCAGCTCGTCAGGGTTCGACATGAGAGCAGATCCTATTCAGTCCCGGAACCGGCCTGCGGTCCGGGCCAGCAAATCTACTCTTGCCAGAGTAGACATCCTTCGCCGACATAGTTACGCTTCATATCGTAGACATGGTCGAACGAGACCCGGCAGACACGAACTGGCGGGTAGTGGTAGACGAAGTTCGCAGGTCAGTGCGGCTCTCGAGCCTCGAAGCCAAGGCGTTCCCAGGGTGGCGACGAGGCTGAGGGCCGCACTGGGCGGCTCGCACATCAAGGAGCCGCCGGCGCAGTACCGATCCTCCGGGGCCCCGATGCCGTACGGCATCGGGGCCCCGCGCGCGTCGAACCCGCCGTCACGTCGAGTGCCCGCCGACTCGGGGAACCGGGCGTGTTGAGCGGGTGAAGCTTGGGCCCGTGGTCGTGTCGCGGGGCATGCATGAAGCTCGCCGCCGCACCCGGACGAGTCGGCGGACACGACGCGCTGGAGGCGAGTGATGAACCAAAGAGCTGCCCAAGCCGAACCCACGACCCACCGGGTCCCCGTCCTCATCGTCGGCGGTTCCCTCGTCGGCCTGTCCACCTCGGTCTTCCTGGGCCGGCTGGGCGTACCGCACACGCTGGTGGAACGGCACGCCGGCACCTCCATCCACCCCCGCGGCCGCGGCAACAACGTGCGCACCATGGAACTGTTCCGGACGGCCGGCGTCGAGCCGATGATCCGTCAGGCCGCAGCCACCCTGGCCGACAACCACGGGATCCTGCAGACCCCCACCCTGGTCGGCGACGCGGGCGAGTGGCTGTTCAAGGAGATCGACGCGGGCGGCGGACTGGCCCGCTTCAGCCCCAGTTCATGGTGCCTGTGCAGCCAGAACGACCTGGAGCCGGTCCTCCTCGACCACGCCACGCGGCTCGGCGGCGATCTGCGGTACGCCACCGAACTGCTGTCGTTCGACACCTCGCCCTCCGGCGTCACCGCGATCCTCAAGAGCCGGGAGACCGGCGAGCACACCACCGTCCTCGCGGACTACCTCGTCGCCGCCGACGGCCCCCGCAGCCCCGTCCGCGAGCAGCTCGGCATCGGCCAGAGCGGTCCCGGTGACCTGTTCAGCAACGTCAGCATCACCTTCCGCTCCCGCCGCCTCGCCGACGTCGTGGGCGAGCGCCGGTTCATCGTCTGCTACCTGACCGACCCGGAGGCCGACGGCGCCCTGCTGCCCGTCGACAACCGGGAGAACTGGGTCTTCCACGCGCCCTGGCACCCCGAACGCGGCGAAACGCTGGAGGAGTTCACCGACGAGCGGTGCGTCGACCACATCCGCCGCGCGGTCGGCGTCGCCGATCTCGACGTACAGATCACCGGCCAGGCCCCCTGGCACGCCGCCCAGCGCGTCGCCCGCAGCTACCGGTCGGGGCGCGTCTTCCTGGCCGGCGACTCGGCCCACGAGATGTCCCCCACCGGGGCGTTCGGCTCCAACACCGGTATCCAGGACGCGCACAACCTCGCCTGGAAGCTCGCCGCGGTCCTCGGCGGCTGGGCCGGGGAGACGCTCCTCGACTCCTACGACGCCGAGCGGCGCCCGGTGGCGGAGGCGACCAGCGCCCGCGCCGCCGCCCGGTCGGCCGAGCACAGCCACCCCGGCTACGCCCCGCCTCCAGGCACCGGTGGCGGCCCGCAGCGCGGCATCCTCAACGTGGCCCTCGGCTACCGCTATCCGCAGGGCGCGGTCGTGGGCGCCGATCCCGCGACCCCGGTCGTCCCGGACCGTCTCGACCTGTCCGGCGAACCCGGCAGCAGGGCACCCCACCTGGTGGTACGCCGCCAAGGGGAACGGATCTCCACCCTGGACCTCTACGAACGCTCGCTCGTCCTGCTCAGCGACGCGGGGGCGTCGAGCGGCTGGCACCAGGCCGCCGTCCGCCTCGCCGCGGAGACGTCCGTCCCGCTGACGTCGTACCGGGTGGGCGAGGGACCGGACACCGAGCTGACGCCCGAGGGCGGCACGGACTGGTCGGCCGCGCACGGTACGACGCCCCAAGGCGCCGTACTGGTACGGCCCGACGGGTTCGTGGCCTGGCGGTCGCAGGGACCGGTCGCGGATGCCGAATCGACGCTGCGTCAGGTTCTGAGCACCCTGCTCGGATCCGTCTGACATTCCCCCGGATGCGGGCGTGTTCACCCGGGTGAGCGCCTTGAGTGGTGGCGGACGCCCGGGTGACTGACGGTGGATCACGTCGGGGGCGGGCCACCTCAGCTGACGAAGCAGCAGCTGCCCGGCCACCGACGGAAGGAACGTCACATGCGCTCTGCCCGCATCCTCCTGACCACGGCGGCGGCCTCGGCCGTCCTCGTTCTCGGCGCACCCGGCGCTCACGCGGCCGGGGACGACTGGGATTCGTCGGACTCCTCCTACAGCAAGGAGCACACCAACCCCAAGTACGACCCGGAGACCTACAAGGACAAGGACAAGGACAGCGAGCAGGGCCGGGAGTCCGGTGGCGGCAAGCACGACGGCGGCTGGAGCGGCAGCCACGAGAAGCCCAGCGGCGGCATGCACACCGGCGGCGGCGGGCTCGCCTCCCCCGCGGTCACCACGGGCGGCCTCGCCATGCTGGTGGTCGCCGGAACCGGCCTGTACGCGGCACGCCGTAAGAAGTTCGCCGGAAGCATGGCCTGACCCATGCCGGACGCGATAGCCGCCGTGGCCGCCACGCGTGTGCCGCGTGGCGGCCCGGCCGGCCCTCCCCGTGCCCCGTCCGCCTGATTTGCTGCCGTGCCCTGGTGAGGTGGTGCCCGATGGCAGTTCGTCCTTCTCCCCCCGCAGACAGTCCCGGCCAGGACGATCCCGCCCCGACCGGGGACGGGTCCCACACCAAGCTGATGCTGGGCGCCGCGGCGCTCCTGGTGCTGGCCGTGAGCCTGTTCGGCGGAAACGACGGGTCGTCCGCCGACGCCCCCCGGCTGCCGCGGGCCCTGCCCACCGCCGTATCGGCTCCACCCGCACCGCCCGGACAGGCGGCCGGGCAGCCGGCCGGCAGGCAACTGCGGCGGTCCAGACCCGAACGCCTGCTCATTCCGAAGATCGGGGTCGACGCCCCCTTCACGGATCTCGCCATCGGCCCCACGGGCCGGCTCGAACCTCCTCCCGCCGCCGACACCAACCTCGTCGGCTGGCACGCCAAGGGCGTCTCCCCCGGGGAACCGGGCACCGCGATCATCGCCGGACACGTCGACACGAAGACGTCGGCGGCCGTGTTCGTGAACCTCGGCGAACTGGAGGCGGGGGACGTCTTCCACGTCGACCGCGCCGACGGGCGCCGAGCGTCCTTCGTGATCGACAGCGTGGAGACGTTCGAGAAGGACAACTTCCCCAGTCGGCGCGTGTACGACGACACGGCCCGGCCCGAGGTGCGGCTCATCACCTGTGCGGGTGACTACGACCGTTCGGCGAAGGACTACACGGACAACCTCGTGGTCTTCGCCCACCTCCTCTGAGCCCCCCCTCACCCGCCCCGCCCCGCCCGGCTCCCGGGCCGCCGGTCACCCCCACGGTGCATACGAGTCGCGCGCTTCCCGGGGCGGGCTGACGATCGAGGAACGCCGACGTCACGCCCCGTGGCCGACGTTCGTCCGCCTTAGCCCCCGAAGGAGATGTGCGCAGGATGACCACCACGTCCGACCGTGTTTCGAAAGCGCCTACACAACAGGCGTCGCAGCGAGTCTCCCAGTCCGTGTTCGACGGCTCCAGGCTCCGTGTCGTCCTGCTGGTCGACGTCTACGACGGGGCCCAGCAGCAGTTCCTGGAGGCGTACGAGAGCCTGTGCAGCCAGGTCGCCTCCGTTCCCGGACATGTCAGCGACCAGCTGTGCCAGTCCATCGAGAACCCCTCCCAGTGGCTCATCACCAGCGAGTGGGAGAGCGCCCCGCCGTTCCTCACCTGGGTCAACAGCGAGGAACACGTGCGGATGGTGCAGCCGCTGCACAGCTGCGTCCGGGACACCCGGTCGCTGCGCTTCCACATCGTCCGCGAGACCGGCGGCCCGGCGGTGCCGACCGGGCCCGGGAAGCGCCGGCTCCAGGCGGCGCCCAGGATCGGTGACGGGGTCATCCGCCACGCGCTCACCTTCACCGTCAAGCCGGGCAGCGAGGCCACCGTCGCCGAGATCCTCGCCGGCTACACCTCGCCGGAACCGCGGGTCGACGACACCACCCGGCTGATCCGCACCTCCCTCTTCATGCACGGCAACCGGGTCGTCCGGGCCATCGAGGTGCGGGGCGACCTGCTCGCCGCGCTGCGCCACGTCGCCCGCCAGCCCGAGGTGCGGGCCGTCGAGGAAGCCATCAACCCCTATCTGGAGCAGGACCGGGACCTGGACGACCCCGAGTCCGCCCGGGTCTTCTTCACCCGCGCGGCACTGCCCGCCGTGCACCATGTGACGGCCGGGCAGGAGAGCCCGGAGGCCGTGCGGCACGCGCTGTACTACCCGGCCCGCGAGGGCCGCGGCATGCAGCTGGCCGAGCTGCTCGCCCGGCAGGACGAGGCCGCGGCGGACGATCCGCGGGGACCGGTGCTGCGCAGCACCATCTTCCAGCGCGACGACGTCGTGATGCGCCTGGTCGACGTGCGCGGCCCCCTCGACGGCGACCCCGGCCCGGTGCTCGGTCTCACCGAGCACGGCCGGGCGGCCGAGCTGACGGCACTCCTCGACGGCGAAGCCCTCGGGGTGGACGGTCCGGCACTGCGGGACAGCAGCCCCGCCCACCTCCTCGCGGTCTCCCGCATGGACCTCGTCACCGACCGCCGCGCGCCCGAGGCCTGATCCCACCGGCTCGGGCCGTGACCGGCCACGCCCTCATGTCGAAGCAGCACCTGTTCGGAGGAACCTCGTGATCAAACGTCATCCCGGAGTGGTGGACCTCAGCGAGGTCGAGCCCAACACCCGGCGCGGGGGCGATCTGCGCGCCCTGCTCACCCCCACCACGGTCGGCTCCACCAGCGGTTTCATGGGCGTGGCCATCGTGCAGCCCGGCGACCGCATCGCCGAGCACTACCACCCGTACTCCGAGGAGTTCATCTACGTGGTGTGCGGGCAGCTCGAGGTGGACCTGGACGGTGAGCCCCATGAACTGCGTCCCGAGCAGGGGCTCCTGATCCCGTCCCACATGCGGCACCGCTTCCGCAACGTCGGCAACGTGGAGGCCCGCATGGTCTTCCACCTCGGCCCGCTGGCCCCGAGCCCGCCGCTCGGGCACGTCGACACCGAGGACGCCGACGGGGTGCCGATCCCCGTGGACGCGGTCCACGCCGGGGCGGCCGAACAATCCGGGTTGCGCTCATGAACAGGCGCGTGGCGGTCACCGGCATAGGAATCGTCGCTCCGGGCGGTATCGGCGTCCCGGCGTTCTGGGACCTGCTGACCAGCGGTCGTACGGCGACCCGCGGGATCACGTTCTTCGACCCGTCGGAGCTGCGTTCCCGGATCGCCGCCGAGTGCGACTTCGACCCGGCGGCCCACGGACTGGACGCGGAGCAGATCACCCGGAGCGACCGTTACCTCCAGTTCGCCCTGGTCGCCGGCGAGGAGGCGGTACGGGACTCCGGCCTCGACCTGGCCGCGGAGAACCCGTGGCGGGTCGGAGTCTCGCTGGGCACCGCGGTCGGCGGCACCACCCGGCTGGAGCACGACTACGTCCTGGTCAGCCACGGCGGGCAGCGCTGGGACGTGGACCCCCGGGAGGCAGGTCCGCACCTGCACCGGGCGTTCTCGCCCAGCACCCTCGCCTCGGCGGTGGCGGAGCGGTTCGAGGCGCGCGGGCCGGTGCAGACCGTCTCCACCGGCTGCACGTCGGGGCTCGACGCCGTCGGGTACGCCTTCCACACGATCGAGGAGGGCAGGGCCGACGTGTGCATCGCCGGCGCCTCCGACTCGCCGATCTCCCCGATCACCATGGCCTGCTTCGACGCGATCAAGGCCACCTCCCCGAGCAACGACGACCCCGCCCACGCCTCACGCCCCTTCGACGCCCGGCGCAACGGGTTCGTCATGGGCGAGGGCGGCGCGGTGCTCGTCCTGGAGGAACTGGAACACGCACGGGCCCGCGGCGCGCGCGTGTACTGCGAGATCGGCGGCTACGCCACGTTCGGCAACGCCTACCACATGACCGGTCTGACCGGTGAGGGCCTGGAGATGGCCCGGGCCATCACGGACACCCTCGACCAGGCCCGGCTCGACCCCACGGCGATCGACTACGTCAACGCCCACGGGTCGGGCACCCTGCAGAACGACCGGCACGAGACGGCCGCGGTCAAGCGGGCGCTGGGCGCGCACGCCTACGACACGCCCATGAGCTCCATCAAGTCCATGGTGGGCCACTCCCTCGGCGCGATCGGGGCGATCGAGGTCGTCGCCTGCACGCTGGCCCTGGCCCACCAAGTGGTCCCGCCCACCGCGAACTACGAGACCCCGGACCCCGAGTGCGACCTGGACTACGTGCCGCGCGTGGCCCGCGAGCGCAAGCTGCGCAGCGTGCTCTCCGTGGGCAGCGGGTTCGGCGGCTTCCAGTCCGCGGTGATCATGACCCTGCCGAGGGAGAGGACCGAATGAGCGCACCCCAACCCCGGCGCGCGGCCGTCACCGGAATCGGCGTGGTCGCGCCCAACGGAACCAGCACCGAGGCCTTCTGGAAGGCCACCATGGAGGGCGTCGCCGTCCTGGACCGGATCACCCGCGACGGGTGTGAGCACCTGCCGCTGCGGGTGGCCGGTCAGATCCGGGACTTCGATCCGCCCTCGGCGGTCGAGGAGCGCTACCTCGTCCAGACCGACCGGTTCACCCACTTCGCGATGGCCGCGGCCGACCTGGCGCTGGACGACGCCGGGCTCGGCCGGTCCGACACCGACGCCGCGCCGTTCTCCGTGGGCGTGGTCACCGCCGCCGGTTCCGGCGGCGGCGAGTTCGGGCAGCGCGAGTTGCAGCAACTGTGGGGCAAGGGAAGCCGGTTCGTCGGGCCGTACCAGTCCATCGCCTGGTTCTACGCCGCGAGCACCGGCCAGATCTCCATCCGGCGCGGCCTCAAGGGCCCCTGCGGGGTGGTCGCCTCCGACGAGGCGGGCGGTCTGGACGCCCTGGCGCACGCGGCGCGGGCCGTGCGGCGCGGCACCGACGTGATGGTGGCCGGCGCGACCGAGGCGCCGCTGGCCCCCTACTCGATGGTCTGCCAGCTCGGGTACGAGGAGCTGAGCACCGTCGGGGAACCGGACCGCGCCTACCGCCCGTTCACCGCCGCCGCCTGCGGATTCGTGCCCGCGGAGGGCGGTGCCATGCTCGTCGTGGAGGACGAGGACTCGGCCCGGGAGCGGGGCGTGCCCGTGCGGGCCACGCTGGCGGGACACGCGGCGACGTTCACCGGCGCCTCCCGCTGGGAGGAGTCCCGGGAGGGGCTGGCCCAGGCGATCCGGGGTGCCCTGGACGAGGCCGGATGCGCACCGGAGGAGATCGACGTGGTCTTCGCCGACGCCCTCGGCGTCCCGGAGGCCGACCGCGCCGAAGCACTGGCGATCGCGGACGCCCTCGGCCCGCACGGCACCCGCGTGCCCGTCACGGCGCCGAAGACCGCCATCGGCCGGGCCTACGGTGCGGCGCCCGTGCTGGACGTGGCCGCCGCGGTGCTCGCGATGGAGCACGGACTGATCCCGCCCACCCCCAACGTCTTCGACGTCTGCCACGACCTCGACCTCGTCACCGTCCGCGCGCGAGCCACCGAGGCGCGCACGGCACTGGTCCTCAGCCGAGGGCTCATGGGGTCGAACGCGGCGCTGGTGCTACGGCGCGGTGCCGCGGACGCCTCCTAGCGAGGCTGCGCGAACACAACACCACACAAGGAGAGGAACGCCATGAGTGACCGCATCACCGTGGAAGAGCTGGCCGAGCTCATGAAGAAGGCCGCCGGCATCACCGTCGCCCCCGAGGAGCTCGAGCAACGCAGCGACTCGGGCTTCGACGCCTTCGGCCTCGACTCGCTCGGTCTGCTCGGCATCGTGGGCGAGCTGGAGAACCGGTACGGCACCCCGATGCCTCCCGACGCGGAGAAGAGCAAGAGCCCCCGGCAGTTCCTCGAACTCGTCAACAGCGCGCTTCTGGCAGGAGCCTGAGATGACCGGACACACGCAGAACGAGATCACCATCGCGGCCCCGCTGGACCTGGTCTGGGACATGACCAACGACGTCGAGAGCTGGCCGCAGCTGTTCAGCGAGTACGCCTCCGCCGAGATCATCTCCCGGGAGGGCGAGCGGACCACCTTCCGGCTGACCATGCACCCCGACAAGGACGGCAAGGTGTGGAGCTGGGTCTCGGAGCGGGAGCCGGACCGCGACACGCTCACCGTGCGGGCCCGCCGGGTCGAGACCGGGCCCTTCGCCTACATGAACATCGTGTGGCAGTACGAGAAGGTCCCCGAGGGCACCCGGATGGTGTGGACGCAGGACTTCGCGATGCGGCCGGACGCACCCGTCGACGACGACTGGATGACGGACAACATCAACCGGAACTCCAAGGTCCAGATGGAGCTGATCCGGGACCGCATCGAGAAGGCCGCCGAAGAGCGCCGGCCCGTACAGATGCTGTCCGACTGAGCGGGACGGAGAACATGACGATGCATCAGTCCCTGATCGTCGCCCGTATGGCCCCGGAGTCGGCCCTGGACATCGCCAAGGTGTTCGAGGAGTCGGACCGCGGCGAACTGCCGCACCTCGTCGGGGTCGCCCGGCGCAGCCTGTTCCAGTTCGACGACGTGTACCTGCACCTCATCGAGTCCGAGCAGGACCCCGGGCCCGCCATCGCCAAGGTGGCCGGACACCCCGAGTTCCGGGACATCAGCGAGCGCCTCGCGGCGTACGTCAGCGCGTACGACCCGGCGACCTGGCGGTCACCGAAGGACGCGATGGCGCGGTGCTTCTACCGCTGGGAGCGGGACGCCGCCTCCTGACCCGCCGTTCGCCGGGCACGCACCGCGCGTGCCCGGCGAGGGTCGGTCAGGCGGGGATCGTGCAGTCGAACGCGTGCAGATAGGGGTTGACCGGGCGGACGTCGTCGATGACCAGGCCCGCCTCCGTCAGCCTGCGGGTCAGGCTTTCCGTGGTGTGCTTCGCCCCTCCGACGTTGAGGAGCAGCAGCAGGTCCATAGCGGTGCTGAACCGCATCGAGGGCGAGTCGTCGACCAGGTTCTCGATGGCCACGACCCGCGCTCCCGGACCGCCCGCCCCGATGACGTTGCGCAGGGTGCGGGTCGTGCTCTCGTCGTCCCACTCCAGGATGTTCTTGATGATGTACACGTCGGCCTGGACCGGAACGGCCGTACGGCAGTCACCGGGCACCAGGCGCACCCGGTCCGCGAGCGCGCCGCCCGGACGCAGCCGCGGGTCGGCGTTCTCCACCACGCGCGGCAGGTCGAGCAGGGTCCCGTGGAGCGACGGGTACTTCTCCAGCAGGCTCGCCACCACATGCCCCTGACCGCCTCCGATGTCGGCGACGGACTTGCTCCCCGACAGATCGAGGAACTGGGCCACATCCCGCGCGGACTGCACGCTGGAGGTCGTCATGGCGCGGTTGAAGACGTCGGCCGACTCCGGCGCGTCCTCGTTGAGGTACTGGAAGAACTCCTTGCCGTAGAGGTCCTCCACGACGTTGCGGCCGGAGCGCACCGCCTCGTCCAGCATCGGCCACGCGGCCCAGGTCCACGGCTCGGTGCACCACAGCGCGATGGCGCGCAGGCTGTTCGGATCGTCCTCGCGCAGCAGCCGGGACATGTCGGTGTGCGCGAACGTCCCGTCCCGCTGCTCGGCGAAGATGCCGTAGCAGGACAGGGCGCGCAGCAGCCGTCGCAGCGTCCTGGGTTCGGTCTTCACCGCGGCCGCGAGGTCCTCCACGGCCAGTGGGCTGTCGTCGAGGGCGTCGGCGACACCCAGCCGGGCGGCCGCGCGGAGGGCGGCGGCACAGGCCGCGCCGAACACGAGTTCCCTGAGCCGCATGGCCGGCGGCGGGGCGGTCCGAGCGGCCTCAGCCGTCCGAGTGGTCTGAGCGGTCGTCATGGGCCGCCTCTCTTCTTCGAGTTCCTGGATCGCCACGGCCGGTCAGCACATTCCGGCGGGGCTGGAGGCCCGGCAGGTGTTGTGTTCGAAGGTGTTGTCCTTGCCCGCGTCCGTGTTGACGAGGTCCGCCGGGGCGTTGTCCTCCAGCACGTTGTCGGAGATCCGGTTCCGTTCGCTGGGGGTGCCCACGAAGCTCTTGAACAGGACGATGCCGCCCGACAGCGAGGAGGCGCCGGCGTTGCCGATGACGCGGTTGCCCGTCACCAGGGCGTCCTCGGTACCGGTCAGCACGATCCCGGAGCCCTGCAGCGCGTCCAGCCGCGCGGTCTTCGGGCAGGACTTGTTGTTCTTCACGACGGAGTTGTCGCGCACGGTCAGCGCGCCGGCCCGCGGCTTGTTCTCGTCGCCCACGACGAAGACGCCCGCGCAGTTGCCGGTGAGGTGGTTGCCCGCGACGGTGAGGTTCCTCAGGCGCCGGACGGTGAGGCCGATCCGGTTGCCCTCCAGGCGGTTGTGCTCGACCACGGTTCCGCCGGTGTCCGCGGCGCCCGCCTCCTCCTTGATGGTGTTGGCGAGGAACAGGCCGGCGTCGCCGTTGTCCCGGGCGGTGTTCTTGCGGAACACCCCGTGCACGGAACGCTCCTGGGCGATCCCCCACACCCCGTTCTTCACCGCGGTCACGTTCCGTACGGTCAGCCCGTCGGTCGCCATGGCGAACACGCCGGTACCGGTGAAGCCGGTCACGGTGAGGGAGGCGATGGTGACGCCCTCGACGTCGTGGTCCTTCGTACCGAGTACGCAGATGCCGTTACCGGCCTCGGCACACTTGCCGGTCTTCGTCGGGGCCGGCTCGATGACGGTGCGGCGGCCCATGCCGCTCAGGGTGATCCCGGGCGTGCTCACCATGACGCTCTCGCGATAGGTACCCGGGGTCAGCAGGACGGTGTCGCCCGGCTCGGCGGCGTCCACCGCCTGCTGGATCGACTCTCCGGGGAAGACCACGTGGGTCATCTGGTCGGCGGCGACGGGCGGGGCGGCCCCGAACACCGCCCCGATGATCGCCACAGTGCATGCCAGGCGGGAGATATGAAATCTCATCATATTCGGCACGGTATGGCCTGGAAGGTCGCGAATGAGCGGGATAGTCCATCCGGGGGCGTGTCACGGGTGCGGTCCGCCGCGGGCGCCAGATGTGACGTTCATCGTGATCGCGGGGTTCCGGGTCGTTCGCCGACGTGCCGTCCGCTGATGCCGACGACCCCGGCGCATCCGCCATCACCGGAGGTCACAGGGCTGCGGGCGGAGCGCGCGGGAGGTAGGCGGCGTCCAGGGGAGCGCAATATCTGCGCCCGCTGAATGAGATATAGGACCGGGGCACGGCGAGTATTCCCCGAACGTCGGTGCGGTCCACAATTATCGCCCCGCCGGGGCCGATCACCCCGTGCTACTGTCGATCTCAGTTGCAGGTGTGGTTGCCACAAGGTTTTTTCCGACGGGTTAATCAGCACGGCGACACGGGATTCACGCAGGGTGAATTCCGAAACCGCCTCCGAAGGAGAAATGACATGGCTACTGGCACCGTGAAGTGGTTCAACGCGGAAAAGGGCTTCGGCTTCATCGAGCAGGACGGCGGCGGCGCCGACGTCTTCGCCCACTACTCCAACATCGCCGCCCAGGGCTTCCGTGAGCTGCTGGAAGGCCAGAAGGTGTCCTTCGACATCGCGCAGGGCCAGAAGGGCCCGACGGCCGAGAACATCGTTCCGGCCTGACGCTCGGCACCGCCGCGCTAACTTCGCAGCTGGGGCCCGCACCTTGCGGTGCGGGCCCCAGCTCGCGGCAT
The DNA here is from genome assembly GCF_044766405.1 of Streptomyces sp. NPDC102270. Lineage (NCBI taxonomy): Bacteria > Bacillati > Actinomycetota > Actinomycetes > Kitasatosporales > Streptomycetaceae > Streptomyces > Streptomyces sp. NPDC102270. The sequence goes on from NZ_JBIWLX010000005.1 coordinate 85,402, forward strand.
TTCAGGGCGCATCACACACATCGCCTCGGCCCGTTCTCGCGATTCTCTGCGCCGCTCACCGGCTGCGGGAATTCCTTGATACGTGCCGCATCAAGGAAGGTTTCGCATGAATCGCACACGCTCAAATCCCACCCGTGGCCGCTCCGGCGCTCCGTACCGTGGTTCCAGGACGAACGGAAATCGGCAGACCGTGCAGGGCGAGTTCGCCCCGCCGAAGACGATCACGCCCGCGCTGCCCGCGGTCGAGGCGTTCGCCGACCTCGACATGCCCGAGCGGATGCTGGCCACGCTGGGCCGTGAAGGCGTGACCGCGCCGTTCCCGATCCAGGCGGCGACCCTGCCGAACGCCCTGGCCGGCCGTGACGTCCTCGGCCGTGGCCGCACCGGCTCCGGCAAGACCCTCGCCTTCGGCCTCGCCACCCTGGCCCGTACGGCCGGACAGCGTGCCGAGCCGCGAAAGCCGCTCGCCCTCGTTCTCGTCCCCACCCGTGAGCTCGCCCAGCAGGTCACCGACGCGCTCACCCCCTACGCCCGCTCCGTGAACCTGAAGCTGGCCACCGTCGTCGGCGGAATGTCCATCGGCAGGCAGGCCGGTGCGCTGCGCGCCGGGGCCGAGGTGGTCGTCGCGACGCCCGGACGGCTCAAGGACCTCATCGACCGCGGCGACTGCCGGCTGGACGAGGTGGCCATCACGGTCCTCGACGAGGCCGACCAGATGGCCGACATGGGCTTCATGCCCCAGGTCACCGCCCTGCTCGACCAGGTGCGTCCGGGCGGGCAGCGGATGCTGTTCTCCGCCACCCTGGACCGCAACGTCGACAAGCTGGTGCGGAACTACCTGCACGACCCCGTCGTCCACTCGGTGGACCCCTCGGCCGGCGCGGTCACCACGATGGAGCACCACGTCCTGCACGTGCTCGACGCGGACAAGCACCGGACGACCACCGAGATCGCGGCGCGGGACGGCCGGGTGATCATGTTCCTGGACACCAAGCACGCGGTGGACCGGCTGACCAAGCACCTGCTGAGCAGCGGCGTGCGCGCCGCGGCCCTGCACGGCGGCAAGTCCCAGCCGCAGCGCACCCGCACCCTCGCCCAGTTCAAGACCGGACACGTGACCGTGCTGGTGGCGACCAACGTGGCGGCGCGCGGGATCCACGTCGACAACCTCGACCTGGTCGTCAACGTCGATCCGCCCACCGATCACAAGGACTACCTGCACCGTGGCGGTCGTACGGCCCGCGCCGGCGAGTCCGGCAGTGTCGTCACCCTGGTCACCCCGAACCAGCGCCGTGACATGAGCCGGCTGATGGCCTCGGCGGGCATCACCCCCCGGATCGCCCAGGTGCGTTCGGGCGAGGAGGAGCTGAGCCGCATCACCGGGGCCCAGGCGCCTTCCGGTGTCCCGGTCGTCATCACCGCGCCGCAGGCGGAACGCCCCCGCCGCACATCGTCCTCGTCCTCGTCCTCGTCCCCGTCCCCGTCCCGGGGCCGTCGTGGACGCCGGGGCCAGGCGGGCCAGGGCCGCCCCGTGGGCGAAGCGGCACGCCGCAGCGCACCGCGCCGGACCGGCTTCGGCTCCGCTGCCTAGGACGGCTGCGCCGACCCGCTCCACGACCCCACCCCTTTCCCCGTAGGAGGCACCCATGACGCCGACCCAGACGCCACACGTGATCTTCGACCGGCAGGGGCCCGGGCCCCGGGTCAGTGACGACATGACGGTCGAGGTGGCTCTGTCCCTCATGGCCGGTGCCCGCGTCGATCACCTCGTCCTCTGCGACGGGGACGAGCAGCGCACGGGTGTGGTCACCCTGGCCGGGCTCGCCGTTCTCCGGGACAGCGCCGCCTACACCGACCGGCTCCAGCTGCGGGAGGTCCTCGGCCTCGCCGGCTGATCCACCCTCAGGCCCGATGGGGCCCTGCCGACGCGCGTCGGCAGGGCCCCATCGTCATATCCCGGCGCGGTTCTTCACGTCGAAGGATGTCTGCGTCACACGAACGCCAAAATCTCCTCTTGTCAGAGTAGACATTGGCTCCTGCCACGGTTACTGTTTTTCTCGTAGACATGGTCAAGCGAGGAAAGAACGGAGGACAGACGCCATCAGGATCGCCCGGCCCGATGTGTTCGGCCCGGGTACCGCAAGACCCCGGATTGGATGGTGGTCCCCGGTCACGCAGCCGCGATCCCCGCACCCCTCCCGTCACCGGGCCGGGTAGCGGAAACAGAAGGTCGGCACAGCAACAGGGCCGACAGATGGTGTTGAATTCCCTTCGGGGCCCCGGTGCCGTACGGCACCGGGGCCCCTCGACGCGTTGCACAACGAGGTGACATGACAGCAGATATTCCACTCGGCGACCGCCTGGACGACGACGACTACCCCGCGTACACGATGGGTCGGGCGGCAGAGATGCTCGGCACCACCCCGGGCTTCCTGCGAGCCATCGGGGAGGCCCGGCTGATCACTCCCCTGCGCTCGGAGGGCGGACACCGCCGGTACTCCCGCTATCAGCTGCGGATCGCCGCCCGCGCCCGCGAGCTCGTCGACCGCGGCACCCCCATCGAAGCCGCCTGCCGCATCGTCATCCTCGAGGACCAGCTCGAGGAAGCGCAGCGCATCAACGCCGAGTACCGCCGCGCCGCGAACTCGCCATCCGACAACTCCGGGTCCCGCGCCGGCTGACGGCGCGGTGGTGTCACCAGCTGACGGCGTCGCCCATCGACTGCTGCCAGTAGGTGACCTTGAGCGAGTCGTCCACGTAGACGCCCTTCGCGGCCAGCGGCGGGTGGGCGCCCGTGCCGACGCTCTCGTTGCCGGAGCGGCCGTGGAAGTAGACGGTCAGGGACTTCGCGGTGTAGCCGTTCGCGCTGCTGCCGTCGGTCGCGGACAGGCTCACGGAGGCGTACCCGGACTCGCCCGGCGCGAGCGTGACGACCGCCTGCGGCTTCGAGGCCTCGATGACCGGGGGCACGGACTGGGCCTCGCCGAAGCGGACTGCCGGGTAGCCGTAGAGGTAGCAGCTCTTGCTGCCGGTGTTGGTGACCGTGAGCAGCATGTGGTTCACCGGGCGGGTCAGCGGGGCCGCGACCGTCCTGGTGGTGGAGCCCTCGCAGGTGACCGGCCTGCCCGCCGCGGAGGTGGGCGCCTTCGTCGGCCCGGGGGTGCGCACGGCGGACGTCGCGGTGCCGCCCGTGGACCCGGCGCCGGAGGATCCCGTGGAGGCCGACGGGCCGGTGGTGGCCGCGGAGCCCGAGGGAGCCGAGGTGGCGGTGGCCGTGGCCTCGGAAGAGACCGCGGTGGAGGGGCTCGTGCCGGTCGCGCGGCCCTCGTTCTTGATGCCTGCCCCGTCGTTGCACGCGGTCAGCGAGAGCGCGGCGAGGACGGTGGTCGCGGCGGCGGCGACGAGACGGGTGCGGGAGATCTTGGACATGGTGCGGTGCCCCTTCGGAGGTCGGGTGGCGTGGTGATTGGATGACCGAAGCTTGTGAGGTGATCCGTCCCGACCGCCACGCTCAGCGGGCAGTTGGGGACACTGGAACGCCGAAACGGGCTTTGACCAGGGGGAACGCACTGCCCCTGGAATGCTTTGCCGGGATGCGGGGGGTTGAGGGGGACGGGTGTCAGGGGCAACGGGGACCGACCGGCCGGAGGCGTTCGCGCAGCTGCTGCGGGAACTCAAGGACCGGTCGGGGCTGAGCTACGGGACGCTCGCCAAGCGTCTGCACATGAGTACGTCGACGTTGCACCGCTACTGCAACGGCACCGCCGTGCCGGTCGAGTACGCCCCGGTGGAGCGCCTCGCGCGGGTCTGCCGGGCCACACCGCAGGAGCTGGTGGAGCTGCACCGGCGCTGGATCCTGGCGGACGCGGAACGTGGACGCAGGCCGGACCAGGTGGCGGCGAAGGATGCGGGTGAGGCCGCGACCGGGAACGCCGAGCCCGTTGTCGTCGAGACCCCTCTCGACGCCGTCCCACCGCGTCCTCGCTCCTGGCTCCGCCGTCGCCGTACCGCGCTGATCGCGTCCGTCGCGGTGCTCGCCGCGCTGGGGCCCGTCGCCTACGCCCTGCGCCCGGTGCACACCCGCGCCGGGGACACCACGGTGCCGACGTCCACCGGAACCCCGGACACCGGGTCCGCCGGGCAGCCCTCCGCCACCCCGTCCGCCGGCGCGAGCGCACGCAAGCCGTCCGCGTCGGCCACCGGCTCTCCGAGCAGGACAGCCGGTTCGAAGAGCAACGGGTCCGGCACCTCGAAGGGCGGGGGCAAGCAGGGCGCGGCCCCGGACACCGCCGTCGGCGTCCCGCTCACCGTCGGCGTCCGCCCCTACGTCTACGCGGACCCGTGCAGTCAGCACTTCCTCGTCGACAGCGATCCCGACAAGGTCGGCCCGCCGGCGCCCGGCGAGCAGGACGCGCCGCGCTGGGCAGCCGCCTACGGGGCGGTCTCCTCGGGCGAGCAGCGGATCGCGCTCACCGTCCAGGGCACCGGCGAGGAGACCGTCGTACTGAACGCCCTGCACGTCCGCTTCCTCACCAAGGGCGCGCCGCTCGCCTGGAACGACTACTCGATGGGCGTCGGCTGCGGAGGCGGTGTCGGTACCAAGTTCTTCGACATCGACCTGGACAACGGCAGCCCCACGGTCACCGCGAAGAACGGCCAGCGCGACTTCCCGTACAAGGTCAGCGAGTCCGATCCGGAGGTCTTCTACGTCACCGCCCGCACCAAGGCGCACGACGTCCGCTGGGACCTCAGCCTCGACTGGTCCAGCGGCGGCCGCAGCGGCACGATCCACCTCGACGACGACGGCAGGCCGTTCCGCACCAGCGCCCAGGTGGGCCGCCCGGGCTATGACTATCCGCTGGGCGGCGGCGAGTGGATCGAGCGGACGGGCGGCTGATCCGGGCGTCCGTCGCGGTTCACAGCAGTTCGGGCTGCGGCTGCGGCGCGCGCGCCAGTGGGGTCGCCGGTTCCCACCGGGCCGCGGTCCGCGTGTAGCCGTAGATCACCGAGCCCATCGCCAGCAGGAGAAGGGGGCCGGCCAGCCACGGGTACTCGGCCATCCGTACCGGCAGATAGCGGTACGACAGCAGGAGCGCGAGGAAGACGGCCGCGCCGTAGGCCGTCAGCCGGAGCCCGGCGCGGTCCCAGCCGCGATCGTAGGAACGCAGTCCCGCCTCGATGGTGAGGGTGAAGACCACGCCGGCGACGAGGTCCACGCCGTAGTGGTAGCCGAAGCCCAGCGTGGCGCAGAGGGTGGCGATCAGCCAGAAGGTGCCCGCGTACCGCAGGAACCGGGGGCCCGTGCGGGAGTGGATGAGGATCGCGGTGGCCCACGCCGTGTGCAGGCTGGGCATGCAGTTGCGCGGGGTGACCGCGTCGAACGGTATGGAGTGCGGGGCGTATATCGGCGGCGGTGTCTGCGGCCACAGGTTCGCCACCGCCCAGCTCCCGTCGCTCGGTATCTGCGGCGACCACAGGGCGATGGACGCCCAGTGGTCGGTGCCGGTGCCGTAGGCGAACACCGGGCCGACCACCGGGAAGATCATGTAGATGGCCGGTCCGAGCAGGCCGATCAGCAGGAAGGTGCGTACCAGGTGGTGGCGCGGGAAGCGGCGCTGTGCCGCCACGTGCCGCAGCTGGTACAGCGCGACGACCACCGCGGCCACCGCGAGCTGGCCGTAGATGGTGTCGAGGAAGTTGAAGCCGACCGCTCCGGTGGCGGTGACGAGCCGGCCCATCAGCCACGACGGGTCGCCCAGGGCGTGGTCGGCGTTGGCGAGATACGGGTCGAGCACCTGCGGCCGGCTCTTCGCGGTGATGAGCAGCCAGGTGTCACCGGTCTTGCGGCCTGCCACCAGCAGCAGGCCCAGCCCGACGCCCTTCAGCAGCAGGACGCGGTCCGCGCCGGTGCGGCGGGTGAGGGCGATGACCGCGCAGCCCACGATCACCCACAGCGCGCCGTTGCCGAAGGGGTGGCCGTGGGTCACCTCGATGTCGCACACCCACCGGACCACCGCGAAGGCGAGGTCCACGGCGATCGCGGCACCGAACGCCAGGAACCGCTGCCGCCAGGTCAGCACCACCGTCATCAGTGCCAGGCCGGCGTACAGCAGGGGGCCCGACTTGGGCGGGCACACGAACTCTCGCGCCTGAGTGGTGAGCGGTCCCGGCAGGCCGTAGTGGTGGGCGGCGCACTCCATCGCGATGAAGAACCCGAGGGCCACGACGGCCCCCACGGCCCAGAGCCTCGCTCGCGAAGGAATCCGCGGTGGCATTTCTATCACTTTCAGCCAGTTTCACTAGATGCTCGTCAGAACCGCCTGCCCGACTGTGGAAGAGGGAAGGAGCGCCGCCCTGGTTCCTGTGTCCACCCTAAGAAACCCGGCCGACCGAAGATGCAGGGTATGACATGGCAGCACTAATCGAACACCGGACGGCGAGGGTCCGGCCGGTTGTCACGAGATGGCTCTCAGCCCGCCGTGCGCCGGACGGCGCAGTTCGTCGACTGCCCGGTCCGTCGCCTCGTCAGCGGGGAGGAGGACGAGCAGCTGCTGTGCGTCCGCGGAGAGCTCGAGGGTCTCGCGGACCAGCCGGAGTTCGGGTCCGAAGGGATGCCGCAGCCGGAGGTCCCCGCGCCGCGGCACGACGTGACGGTTCAGGCGGCGGGTGAGTTCGGGGCCGGCGACGGGTGCGAGGTCCGCGGTGAACCACTCGTGGGAGTCGAGGGACGGCCCCAGCCACAGGTCGAAGGCCCGCTCGTCCGCGATGTCGTCCCAGTCGGCGAAGAACGACCGGGCGCGGGGGTCGGTGAAGACGTACCGGGTGAGGTTCGGGGTGTCGGAGTCGAGCAGTCCCGTCCCGTTCGTCACCGCCTCGAACGCGTCGGTGTGGGCGAGGACGTCGCCCATCCGGTTGGTCACCAGGGCGATGCCCGGCTCAAGCAGGCGCAGCGTCCGCAGTACGGAGGGCCGTACGTGGCGCGACGGCGGGGCGGGCCGGGCTTGGTGGGCCACGCACTCACCGCCGCTGATCTTCGTGAGGTAGCGCAGGTGGGTGCGCTCGGCGGCGTCGAGGCCGAGCGCGTCGGCCAGGGCGTTGACCACGGTGATCGAGGGGTTGCGGTCGCGGCCCTGCTCGATGCGGGTCAGGTACTCGACGCTGATGCCGGCCCGGGCGGCGAGATCCGATCGCCGTAGCCCCGGTGACCTGCGGCGGCCGTGGTCCGGCAGGCCCAGCGACTCCGGCTGGATACTGTCCCGCTTGGCCCGGACGAAATCCCCCAGTGGTGTCCCCATGACCCGAGCATAGGTTCCGAACCGCTGCCTGAGCAGGGCTCAGGGTGGCCCTGCGGGGGCCAGCCTCAGCCCGGTCTGGCTGCGGTCGCGGAGCGGTCCGATCGTGGTGGGCATGGCAAACGACAAGCACAAGCTGGTGGTCATCGTCGGAAGCGTCCGGGAAGGGCGGTTCGGGCCGGTCGTGGCTTCGTGGGCGGCCGAGCAGGCCGCGGCGCACGGGGGGTTCGAGGTGGAGGTCGTCGATCTGGCCGGGATCGACGTCCCGTTGGCCCTGCCCGCGGTGTCGCCGAAGTACGCCGGGGACGACTATCCGCGGCCGGCCGGGATGGAGTCGCTGACGTCGGCTCTGGAGAGCGCCGACGCGTTCATCGTGGTCACGCCGGAGTACAACCACAGCTACCCCGCGTCCCTGAAGGCCGCGATCGACTGGCACTTCACCCAGTGGACGGCCAAGCCCGTCGCCTTCGTCAGCTACGGCGGCGCGGCGGGCGGACGCCACGCGGTGCTGCACCTGGAGAACGTCCTGACCGAACTGCACGCGGTCACCGTCCGCGACGGCCTCGCCTTCCCCAACTACTTCACCGCGTGGCAGGACGGCCGCCCGCTGGACCCGGAGGCCGCCGGATACGCCAAGACCCTGCTGGAACAGCTGTCCTGGTGGGCGGGCGCCCTTCGCTCGGCCCGCGAGAGCACGCCGTACCCGGCGTGAGCCGGCGGCGGGGGGACATCCCGAGCGTGTGGTGGATCACGGTGGTGGGTCGGGGGTGCTTCTCGGGGACTTCGGGCGGGCGCAAAAGTCTGGTGTGGTGACGTCACATATGCGGGTGCGTCGAACCTTGGGCATACACCATGGGGCGGGCCGCCGACATCCCGCCGTCCTGGCGGACCCGCTCACCGATGCCTCCGCCCGAACGAGGAGATGTGCCGACGGCCGGACGAATAACTGTCACGGCCACAACAGAATCATGGGCGGGGCGCGGCGAGGTTTTCGACCAGGGCGCCACTACGATTCAAGTCGGTGTAGATCCACCCACCTACCCTGTGTTACCGTGATAAAAGTTGCAGTTTTGGTTTCCGGAGAATTTCTTTATTGAACTTCACCGGCGTCTTTCCGGATCTTCCGGAGGGGAGTCCATCGCGGCGACTCGGGGTCCGTACAGTGCGGGTCCCGGCACTGCCCCCTAGGGAGATTCAATATGGCATCTGGCACCGTGAAGTGGTTCAACGCGGAAAAGGGCTTCGGCTTCATCGAGCAGGACGGTGGCGGCGCGGACGTGTTCGCGCACTACTCCAACATCGCCACCTCCGGCTTCCGCGAGCTTCAGGAAGGCCAGAAGGTTACCTTCGACGTCACGCAGGGCCAGAAGGGCCCGCAGGCCGAGAACATCGTTCCCGCCTGACGCTGACGCGTATCTTCACGGCTGGGGCCCGCACTCTTGGGGTGCGGGCCCTGTCCCATTGCCTGTGAACAATCTGATTGTCCCGAAGAGTCTTATTATCTTCGCTTTGTTTCTCCCCGGCTCTTTCTTGCGAATTCTCGTGCGGCTTCGCCGCGCCCAGCAGGAATTCCTCGACACGTGCCGCACGCATCGAGGAAGGGTTCCCCTCCCATGAACCGCACCCGTCGTACCGGGAACAACGGGAACAGCACGTCCCGCCTGCACTCCCGGGGCGCGAGCCACCAGCGTTCCCGCCCGGCCGCCGCACCCGGCGGCGAGTTCACCCTCCCCACCACCGTCACCGAGGCCCTGCCGGCGGTGGAGGCGTTCAGTGAGCTGGACCTGCCCGAGCGTCTGCAGGCCGCGCTCCTCGCCGAGGGTGTGACCACCCCCTTCCCCATCCAGGCCGCGACCCTGCCGAACTCGCTGGCCGGCCGTGACGTCCTCGGCCGTGGCCGCACCGGCTCCGGCAAGACGCTCGCCTTCGGTCTGCCGCTGCTGGCCCGCCTGGACGGACAGCGCGCCGAGCCCCGGCACCCGCTCGCCCTGGTCCTCGTACCGACCCGCGAACTGGCCCAGCAGGTCACCGACGCGCTCACCCCCTACGCGCGGGCGCTGCGCCTGCGCGCGGCCACCGTCGTCGGCGGCATGTCGATCGGCCGGCAGGCGTCCGCGCTGCGAGCCGGCGCCGAGGTCCTCGTGGCGACGCCCGGCCGGCTCAAGGACCTCATCGAGCGCGGCGACTGCAGCCTGAACCAGGTCACCATGACCGTCCTGGACGAGGCCGACCAGATGACCGACATGGGCTTCATGCCCCAGGTCACCGCCCTGCTCGACCAGGTACGCCCCGACGGCCAGCGGATGCTGTTCTCGGCCACGCTCGACCGCAACATCGACCGGCTGGTGCGCAACTACCTGCACGACCCGGTGGTGCACTCGGTCGACCCGTCCGCGGGCACCGTCACCACCATGGACCACCACCTCCTGCACGTCCGGGACGACGACAAGCACGCCACCGCCACCGAGATCGCCGCCCGCGAGGGCCGCGTGATCATGTTCCTGGACACCAAGCACGCGGCGGAGCGCCTGGCCAAGCACCTGCTGTCGGTGGGCGTGCGGGCCTCGGCGCTGCACGGCGGCAAGTCCCAGCCGCAGCGCACCCGCACCCTCGGCCAGTTCAAGGACGGCCAGGTGAGCGTGCTGGTGGCCACCAACGTCGCAGCCCGCGGAATCCACGTCGACGACGTCGACCTCGTCGTCAACTTCGACCCGCCCGCCGATCACAAGGACTACCTGCACCGCGGCGGCCGTACCGCACGCGCCGGCGAGTCCGGCACCGTGGTCACCCTGGTCCTGCCGCACCAGCGGCGCGCGGTGGACCGTCTGATGTCCGACGCCGGCGTCACCGCGCGGACCACCCGGGTCCGCCCGGGCGAGGCCGAGCTGAACCGCATCACCGGCGCCCGCACCCCCTCCGGCGTGCCCGTCGTCCTCCCCGCTCCGGCGCCCGCCGAGACCCCGAAGCGCTCCGGGTCCGCGGGACGCAGCCGCAGCGGCCGCCCCGCGCGGGGCCGCCGCCGCTCCACCCCCACCAGCCGATAGCCGTACGACCCACTGACGGGCCCGGTGGCCGCGCCGCCGGCGTCCCCGTCGAGAAGGAGACGAACAGGGCCGCACCCTGGCCGTTCTCACCGTCACGTCCCCGCCCCCGTGGAGGCACCATGCGCATCGTCATCGCACGTTTTCCCTTCGACCTGACCATGAGCGAGGTCGAGAGGTCGATGGACGGCGTCCAGCCCGAACCCGCCACCGGCCTGTGTGTGACCGTCGGCCCCCACGTCTACCCGGTCAAGCAGGTCGGCCAGGTGATCACCCGGCAGGACCGCCGCGACTTCACCGCCAGCGAGGTGGGCAGGGCCCTGACCCGGCTCGGCTTCACCTGCCACGAGGTCCAGCCGCCCCGCCAGGAAGCCTTCAACGACCCGGCCGCGTCCCTCCCCTGGGCCGACACCCCGCTGGGCTGACGCATCCCGGGCGCACGGCACGGCGGTCCGCCGAGATCATCCCGTTCCGTTCCCTCTCCCCGCTGCCCCGTGCAAGACTGCGGCTCCTCACGGCAGCGCCGCCGCTTGAGCGGGGGCCTGTGCGGCGGGACGCTGGGAGCATGGACAGCAGGGGCGGCACACCCGGAGGCACCGTGGAGGGACGCGTACCCGAGGACCTGGCGGTCGTCGTCGACGCCGACGGGATCATCACGGTGTGGAGCGCCGGGGCGCGTCAGCTGCTCGGATACGAGGCCGAAGAGGTCGTGGGACGACCGGCGGCCGCACTGCTCGCCGCCGACCTGCCCGAGTCCGCGCGCCGCCATGTGGCCGGGGGCGGGCGCTGGGCCACCGAGGTCGCGCTGCGGCACCGGGGCGGCGGCCGGGTCGTCGTACGGCTGAAGGGGACACCGCTCGCGGACGGCGACGGCGCGCGGCCGTGGCTGGTGACCGCCGCCGACCAGGAGCACATGGCCGGGCCCGTCGAACCGGACGCGGAGGCCCTGTGGGACCTCACGCTCGCGCAGCTGCCCGTGCCGGTGGCGGTCTACGACACCGAGGCCCGGCTGGTGGCGGCCAACGAGGTCATGACCCGGGTGATGGGCCGCACCCTGGCCGAGATGCGCGGTCTGACCCTGTGGGAGATCGAGCCGACCCCGCCCTTCGACGAGTACGACCGCCTCCAGCGGCAGGTGCTGCGCACCGGCGAGCCGCTCTTCCACGAGAACTTCGGACAGGCACCCGGCGAGGTCCGGGGCCATGCCTGGTCGATGTTCCTCTCCCCGCTCAAGGACGAGAGCGGGGCGGTGCGGGGCGTGTCCGCGGCCGTCTTCGACACCACCGAGCAGTACTGGGCCCGCCGCCGCCTCGCCGTCCTCAACGACGCCAGCCTCCGCATCGGCAGCACCCTGGACGTGACCCGGACCGCCGAGGAACTGGCCGAGGTGGCGGTGACCGGCTTCGCGGACTTCGTCACCGTGGACCTGCTGGAGTCGGTGGCGCTCGGCGAGGAACCGGAACCGGTGCCCCCGGACCGGCCGGTCACGGTGCGCCGTACGGCACAGCGGTCGGTCCTCGACGGCTGCCCGGAGTCCGTGGTCCCCACCGGCGAGCGGACGTTCTACCCGGTGGACACGCCCCCGATGCGGGCCCTGATCGCCGGTCGCGGCACCCGGCCGGGGCCCTTGGACCCCGGGATGCGGGAGTGGGTCGAGTCCTCCCCCGCCCGTGCCGAGACCGTGGCCAAGTACATGATCCACTCGGTGATGATGGTGCCGCTGCGCGCCCGGGGGGTCACCCTCGGCCTGGTGCACTTCCTGCGGCACCGTACGACGGAGCCCTTCAGCGAGGACGATCTGCTGCTCGCGGAGGAGATCGTCGCGAGGGCCGCGGTGAGCGTGGACAACGCCCGCCGCTACACCCACGAACGCCGTACCGCGCTCACCCTCCAGCGCAGCCTGCTGCCCGAGCGCCCGCCGGACCTCGCGGCCATGGAGGTGGCGTACCGCTATCTCCCGGCGGGCGCGGGCGCGGACGTGGGCGGGGACTGGTTCGACGTCATCCCGCTGTCCGGCGCCCGGGTCGCGCTGGTCGTGGGCGACGTGGTGGGCCACGGCATCCACGCCTCAGCGACGATGGGCCGCCTGCGCACGGCCGTACGCACCCTCGCGGACGTGGACCTCGCGCCCGACGAACTCCTCACCCAGCTGGACGACCTGGTCGTCAGGCTCGACCGGGAGGAGGGGCCGGAGACGCGCGGCGGCCGGCCCTCGGAGACCGTGACCGCGGGCGAGGTGGGGGCCACCTGCCTCTACGCCGTCTACGACCCGGTCTCGCGCCGCTGCACGATGGCCCGCGCCGGCCACCCGCCGCCGGCCGTGGTCACCCCGGGCGGCGAGGTCCGCTTCCTGAACCTGCCGACCGGCCCGCCCCTGGGCCTGGGCGGCCTGCCGTTCGAGTCGGTCGAGGTGGAACTGGAGGAGGGCAGCCTGCTCGCCCTCTACACCGACGGGCTGGTCGAGGCGGCCGACCGGGACATCGAGGTCGGTCTGAACCTGCTGCGCGGGGCCCTCGCCGACAGGGCGGGTCCGCTGGAGGAGACCTGCGACGACGTCCTGCGCACGGTCCTTCCCGCCCGCCCGGCCGACGACATCGTCCTGATGCTGGCCCGCACCTCGGCCCTGGACGCGGCGCGGGTGCGCACCTGGCACCTCGAGCGCGACCCGGCGGCGGTGGCCAGGGCCCGGAAGGCGGCGAGCGAGCAGGTCACGGCGTGGGGGCTGGGGGAAGCGTCCTTCGCGACGGAACTGATCGTCAGCGAGCTGGTCACGAACGCCGTCCGCTACGGCGACGACCCCGTCGTCCTGCGCCTGATCCGTGACTCCGCGCTGATCTGCGAGGTCTCCGACGGCAGCAGTACGGCTCCGCACCTGCGGCGGGCGAGGGTGTTCGACGAGGGCGGGCGGGGACTGCTGCTGGTCGCGCAGATGGCGGAGCGGTGGGGGAGCCGGCAAACAGCCACGGGGAAAACGATCTGGGCGGAGCTGGGGTTACCGGGCGAGTAGGTCTCCGGTCGGGTCCGTCCCCCGGCGGGCCTTCCTCCCGGCGGCCCTGCCTCCCGGTGGATCTGCCTCCCGGCGGGCCCATCTCCCGGCGGACCTGTCCCCGGGCGGGCCTGCCTCCCGGCGGGTCCATCTCCCGGCGGGCCCATCTCCCGGCTGGCCTGCCTCCCGGCGGATCTGCCTCCGGGCGGGCCTGCCTCCCGGCGGGTCCATCTCCCGGCGGGCCTATCTCTGGGCGAATCCGTCTCTGGGCGGGTCTGACTCCCGGCGGGCCCATCTCCCGGCGGGCCCATCTCCCGGCTGGCCTGCCCCCCGGCGGACCTGCCTCCGGGCGGGCCTGCCTCTCGGCGGGTCCATCTCCCGGCGGGCCTATCTCTGGGCGAATCCGTCTCTGGGCGGGTCTGTCTCCCGGCGGACCTGTCCCCGGGTGGGCCTGTCTCCCGGCGGATCTGTCTCCAGGTGGCCCGTCTCCTGGCGGGCCTGCCTCTGGGCGGGCCTGTCCCCCGGCGGATCTGTCTCCCAGCGGGCCTGTCCCCCGGCGGGCCCGTCCCCGGGCAGGTCCGGCCCTCGGCGGCCCGGCCCCCGGCGGCCTGTCCCCCGGGCAGGTCCGTCCCCGGGCGGGTCCGTCTCCGCGCATCTGTCTCCGGCGGACCTGTCTCCGGGCGGTTAGGTCTGTCGGGTTGGCCGGTTGACGGGTGACGGTAAACGGAGCAGCGAATTCATCCGCCTGTGCGACGATGCGCCCGTGAACGCACCCTCCAGCCCTTCCGCCGGCCCAGACCCCACGGAGCCGGCCCCCAAGTCCCCTGGATTCGCGGCGGAGTTCAAGGATGCCGTGACGCTCCGGGCGTTCGGCCTGGTCCTTGGTGGCCTGCTGGTCCAACTGGCCTTCGTGGTCTCGTACGTCGGCGCCTTCCACTCCCCCACCCCGCAGCGCATCCCGGTGGCCGTGGTGGCCCCCCAGCAGGCGTCGGCGAAGATCGTCGCCCAGCTCAACGCACTGGACGGCGAACCGGTGAAGGCGACGGCGGCCTCCAGTACGGCCGTTGCCCGCGAGTGGGTCATGACGCGCCGCACGGACGCGGCCTTCCTCTTCAATCCGAACGGCACCAAGGACACCCTGCTCGTCGCCTCGGCGGGCGGCCCGTCGGTCTCCCAGACTGCCACCCAGATCGCCCAGAAGATCGAGGCGTCCGAGAAGCGCCAGATCGCGGTGACGGACATCCGCTCCCCGAACCCCGGCGACGGCCGCGGCATGACGTCCTTCTACCTGGTCCTGGGCTGGGTGATCGGCGGCTACCTCACGGCGACCATCATGGGCATGGCGTCCGGCTCCCGCCCCGCGAACCGCCCCCGCACCCTGATCCGCCTCGCGGTCCTGATCCCGTACGCGGTGGTGTCGGGCGTGGCCGGAGCGGTGATCGTGGGCCCGGTGTTCGACGCCCTGGGCGGCCACTTCTGGGCGCTGAGCGCGATCGGAGCGCTGACGGTCCTGGCCTCGGCGGCCACGGCACTGGCCCTGCAGACCCTGCTGGGCCTGCTCGGCACGGGACTGGTCGTGCTCCTCTTCGTGGTCCTCGGCAACCCGAGCTCGGGCGGTGTCTACCCGGCCCCCCTGCTCCCCGCCTTCTGGAGCGCGATCGGCCAGGCCCTGCCGCCGGGCGCGGGGACGACGCTGGTCCGCAACACGGTCTACTTCTCGGGGCATGCGACGAGCTCGGCGCTGTGGGTGCTGGGGGCGTACGCGGTGGGCGGAGCGGTGTTGGCCTGGGGAGCGTCATGGTGGCGGGAAACCCGGGGCGCCGACGCGGCGACGGAGCCCTCGGCGACCGTCTGACTACACCTCGTCCGTGGCGAACAGGTCGAGGTGTCCGCACTTGGGGCAGCGGAAAGCCGCTATCCGGCGTCGGGGGCGACCCAGCCGCTTGGCGCCGCCGAAGATTCCGCGCTCCAGTGCGCCCTCGATCCACCGCGCGTAGCCACGGGAGTGTTCGCCGGCGTCCTCGATGAAACCTTCGGTCAGACCGACGGTGCCGCAGTGCGCGCACGTGTGGTTGCTCATCCCGCGAGTGTAGGAAACGGCGGGCCGCGGCGGATCCCCGATGCCCCTACGTCGCCGCTGCCAGCGCCGGTGCCGGCGTCCTCGCCGGGTGCGCCCTGCGCAGGAACGGCCTCTCGACGGCGTAGTACGACAGCGACGCCATCAGCAGCGTCAGCACCACCGTCCACGCCAGTCGTCCCTCCTGCACGCCGAGGGAGGCCAGGAGCCGCACCACCGGGTAGTGCCACAGATAGATCCCGTAGCTCAGGTTGCGGCCCACCCAGGCCAGGGGGGTCAGGGCCAGCAGGCGGGAAAGCCGGTCTGCCGGGCGCAGTTCCAGTGCGGTGACCAGGGTGGCGGAGAGGGCCGCCACGGCGAGGAAGCCGATGGTGTACCACGCGGCCGTCCAGGCGCCGAGGTCCTCGGTGACCGGTACCTGCCAGGCGATGAGGCCCAGCAGGGCGAGGGCCGGCCACGCGAGGCGGCCGGACCAGGTGCGCAGGACGGCCAGGCGCGGGTCGTCGGAGCGCAGGCGGGCCAGGGCCACGGCGACGAGGGCGCCGGCCAGCAGTTGGTCGGCGCGGGTGTCGGTGCCGTTGTAGATGCGGTGGGCCGCCTCCGGGTTCCACAGGACGCAGCGCCACAGGAGGGGGAGCACGCACAGGGCGGCCGTGCAGAGAAGGACCGTGCGGGCCCGGACCCGTCGTAGGAGGAAGAGCAGGGCCAGCGGCCACAGCAGATAGAACTGCTCCTCCACGCCCAGGGACCAGGTGTGTGCGAGCGGGCTCGTGAGGTCGGAGTAGGGGCCGGGCTCCATGGCCCGTACGACGTTGGTGAGGAAGGCGGCCGACAGGCCCGCGGCCTGGAGCGAACCGTCGAAGCCCCACAGGGACGTCGTCGACGCGAGCAGCACGCAGACCGCGCACAGGGCCAGCAGGGCGGGGACCAGCCGCAGCCAGCGGCGGCGGTAGAAGGACATGAGGGAGATGCCGCCGCGGCGGACGTACTCGGCGATCAGCAGACGGGTGATGACGAAGCCGCTGATGGTGAAGAAGACGTCCACGGCGACCGCGCCGCCCGGCAGCACGTCGGGCTCCACGTGGTGGACGATGACCAGCGCGACCGCGAGGGTGCGCAGTCCGTCCAGACCGCTCACCCGGCCGGTGCGGGACACCGCGGACGGAAAACCCCGGCTCGCACGGGGTGCGACCGGGGCCGGGGGTCTGCGGACGCCGACCGCCGTGTCCGCTCCTTCCTGCTCCGTGTCCGCCACAGCCGTCGAGTCCGGTGCCTTCGCCATGAAAGAGATCTCTTCCCACCTGCCCGCTGAAACGAGTAATCCCGGTGCGCCTAACCGGAAATCACGCTCGCATGCCTCACTGGGCACGGGCTGTGCGGAATCACGGCAGCATCACAGGACACGCACAGGGTGAGCTTGGGCACACGCGGCACAAAGGGCGGGCGTGGCGCAGGTACGGCTGACGAGGCCGGCTGCCGGAATCCGGGTCCCCTGGCCGGCGCGCACGGCGCGGGCCAGGGTGACGGCACGACCCAGAAGCGCGTCCACTGGGTGATCCGCGCTCCGGACGGCGACTACGGAAAGGAGTTCACCGGGCAGCACTGTCTGACCTCACCGCACCCTCGGTGAGGCGGGGGTCTCTTGTCAGGTGACGTGACGGGAGCTAGGCCGCTTCCGGCCGCGGGAACGTCTCGTCCTCGTCGTCCCCGAAGTCCGGGGCCTGGAAGGGGTTCGTGGTGGGGGGCGGCAGGGCCGCGGGGGTGCGCTGGGGACGCCCTTCGGGGGCGGAGAACAGCGAGGTCAGATCGATGAGAGAGGGTCCTTTCTCCTACAGCTTGGTCATCTTCGAGTACGGACTCAGGATCCGCATCTGCGACGAGCCGAAATCGACGAGCACCGCGATTCCGTCCTCGACGCCGATCACCCGGCCGAGACCGTACATGTCGTGTGTGACCTGGTCGCCCACCGCGAAGTGCTTGGGAGCGGGTGCGACCGGTGCCTTGAAGGGGCTGGTGGGCAAGTGACGCTTCTGTGCAGCAGGCTTTGTCATCTTCCTCAGTATGCGCCTACGGCCGCCCGGCCCGCGCCGTCTGTCCAGGACCGATACGAACACGCAACGGGCCACGGCCCGCGGAGCCGGCCCCGGAGACCGCCGGGGACGGCCCGGAAGGGGGTGCCACCAGGGTCTTCGGGGTTCGGCCGCGCCCTGCGTCCGGCGGCAACAACGCCGTGGTCCGCCTGCCCGGCCGCCGCTTCCCCGGGATCCTGGTGCAGGGCGACTCCCTGCACATCCTGCGCACCGAGGTGGCCGAGATCGCCGAGGCGTGCGAACGGGGTGATCTGGCAGAGGCCCGTGACTCGGCCGGCCTCCTTCTGAGCGGCCTCGACGATCTCCTGGCCGCCTGCGAGGCGGCGCTCGCGGACCACGGGATCCGGCGGCCGTACTGAGGCGACCTGCCGGCGCCCGCCGCGCATCCCCGCCGGCTCAGTGTCGCCGGGTCCCTCACCCCCGTACGCTGCCCATCTCCGCCATGAAGCCCGCCGGGTCGCTGTCGAAGCCCCGGATCAGCTCTCCGAGGTGCCATGCCCCGGAGGTGTCCCGGGTGAACTCCGCGATCGTCGCGGCCGTGGCGTCCGCGAGGCCCGTGAAGTCGTCGGACAGGAGTTGCCGGTAGCCCTCGACGACGAGCACTCCGGCGTGGGAGAGGTCGCCGAAGGTGCGGGGGCCGGCGTTCTGGTGGATGGCGACGCCGACCACCACCCGGCCGTAGGCGGACGACAGGCGCTCGAACTCCAGCTCCATCACCTCGACGTAGCCGAGGCCGAGGCCGGTCTCGCTGTGCCGGGTCATGGTGATGGTGCCGTCCGGCGAGCGGCTCTCGGTGTGCACGAGGTACTCCGGCCGCCCGTACGGGTCGCCCGCCGCGTAGGTCGCGGCGACGATGTCGAGGTGCCGGGCCGGTTCCCCGTAGGCGCTCGGGTCCCACTTGAGCCGCACCTGGACCCTGTCAAGACCCGCACCATCGCCATGCATCAAGCCGCTCCCGTCGGAGTTCCCCCGGGACTCTCCCGCTTGGTGAAGTATGTGCTCCGATCAGCCTCTTGACGCCTCGCTGACCGTTATCTCCTGGTCAGATCTCGCTCAGGAAGCCGTCAGCCGGCCTGAGCCCCCGAGCTGCGCCAGATGTCGGCGGTCTCCTCGGCGGCGCCGGGCGCCACGAGCAGCAAAGGCTGGTTGTGGGACGGCAGCTCGGGCAGTGCCACCGCTCCCGCCTCGCGCGCGATCAGCAGCGCCGGGAGTCCGTCGACGGCGTGGAAGGAGCCGATCGCCGCCGCGGTCGCCCGGCCCGCCGCCACCTGCGCGAGGGACAGTGCCGTCGATCCCATCACACGCACCGTGCAGTGCCGGTCGGCGAGTTCGGCGAGGAGGGCGTCCATGCCGGGCCAGTGGGCGTGCGCGGCCCACTCGGTGAGGAAGACATGGCCGGTGAGGGTGGTATGGGCGGCCGCGTGCACCCGGGTGCCGTTCAGGTAGGCCCCGCGGCCCTGGACGGCCGTGAACGTCTCGCCCCGCCAGGGGTCCGCGACCACGCCGAGCAGCGGGGTGCCGTCGGCGGCGGCCAGGCCCAGCGAGAAGGAGCACCAGCCCAGGGAGTGGGCGTAGTTGGTGGTGCCGTCGACCGGGTCGATCACCCAGTGCGGGGCGCCGGCCGAGCCCTCCGTCGTGCCGTACTCCTCGCCGACGATCCCGTGCTCGGGGAAGGCCCGCCCGAGCACCTCGCGGGTGTGGGTCTCCACCGCCTCGTCGGTCGCGGTCACGATGTCCGCGGGTCCGTCCTTCTCCCGCACCTCGGCAGCCGGGTCGCGCGGGCGCCGGATCGCCTCCGCCGCCCAGGCCGCGAGTTCCGTCGCGACCTCCAGTGCCCGGTCGAGATCCACGTCAGCCATGTCGGCCACCTTATGGGCACGGGAGCAAACGGCCGGGAACCTGTCGATGAACCCCGGGTGGACCCTGTCCTGCGGCCGAGATCCACACCCTCACGCCGTCTCCTCCCCGCTCACCGACGGCTGCAACGGCAGTGCCGTCCTCACCTCGAAGCCGCCCTCCGGGCGCGGTCCGGCGCGGAGTTCGCCGCCGACGGAGTGGGCGCGTTCGCGCATGCCCATGACGCCGAAGCCCTTCGCCGGCTCGGCGGCCGCGGCGGGCGGGCCCTCGTCGGTGACCGTGATGAGGAGACGGGGGCCGTCGTAGACGAAGCGGACGTGGGCGGTCTGGGTGGCGGCGTGCTTGGTGACGTTGGTGAGCGCCTCCTGCACGATCCGGAACGCGGTCAGGTCCACGCCCGGGGACAGGGGCTGCGGCTCCCCCTCCGTGGTGACGGTGACGGCGATCCCCGCGGAGGCGCACGAGGAGACCAGTTCGGGCAGCCGGGCGAGGCCGGGGGCCGGCTCCAGCGGGGCGCCCTCGTCGTCGGTCTGCCGCAACAGGCCCAGCGTGGCCTTCAGTTCACGCAGTGCCGAGGAGGTCGTACCGGTGAGGTCGTGCAGGATCCGCCTGGTCTGCTCGGGGTTGGCGAGCGCGAGGTGTTCGGCGGTGCCGGCCTGGGCGTTGGCGAGGGCCAGGTGGTGGGCCACGACGTCGTGCAACTCCCGGGCGATCCGCATGCGTTCCTCGGTGACCCGCAGCCGCGCCTCCTCCTCGCGGGTGCGTTCGGCGTGCTCGGCGCGGGCCTGGGTGGCCGCGAGATAGGCCCGCCGCAGCCGGGTCATGGTGCCGGCGGCGAGGGGAAGGAGGAGCCAGAAGACCGGGCCGATGGTCTTGAGCAGCAGTGACACACGGTCCATCGAGTCGGAGAAGGCCGCCGCAAGCGTCAGCATCACCATGGTCGGCAGGCCGTAGGCGCGGATGGTCGTCCGCTTGGTGAGGGTGGCCAGCCAGTACAGCGAGGCCATGACGGGCGCCAGCAGCAGGGGGGTGAGGAGGTACCCCTGCGTGATCACGACCGTGGCGCAGAGCGCGTTGACCACGACCGTGAGGCGCGGGTGAGTGCGGTGCTTGAGCAGGGCGAGGCAGGACACGCTCATGAAGACCACGGCCAGCCTGTCGTCGTCCGGCGGCGCGGCACCGGGCAGCGTGAGCGAGGCCCCGAGCGTCGCGGAACCCATCAGTACGAAGACCAGTGCGAGGTCGACGAGGAAGGGATGGCGTTCCGAGAACTCCTCCAGGCGGTCCATGTAGCGCCGCTCCGGGCTGGTGATCATCATGCTGCTCCGATGGGTGGGCCTGGGCCCATGGTGATCGAAGGGGGCCGCCCGTGCCGTAGGACACGGGCGGCCTCTGGTGGGGGGCGGGTCAGACGCGCGCGGCCTCCTGGTCGGCGGGCGCGGCCTCGGGGGTGTCGGCCGCCCTGGTGAGCGCCTCGCCCTCGACGTCCACCCGGGGCAGGGCCCGGTCCAGCCACTTCGGCAGCCACCAGGCCTTGTCGCCGAGCAGGGCGAGCACGGCGGGCACGATGGCCATGCGGACCACGAAGGCGTCGAGGAGGACGGCGGTGGCCAGGCCGAAGCCGATCATCTTGATCATGGAGTCGCTCTCGCCGATGAACCCGGCGAAGACCGCGATCATGATCAGGGCCGCGGCCACGACCACCCGGGCGCTGTGCCGGAATCCGGAGGTGACGGCCTGGTGGGCGGTCTCGCCGTGGACGTACGCCTCGCGCATCCGGGAGACCAGGAAGACCTCGTAGTCCATGGCGAGGCCGAAGACGATGCCGACCAGGAAGATCGGCATCAGGCTCATGATCGGGCCGGTGGTCTCCACGCCCAGCAGTGCGGCGCCGTGCCCCTCCTGGAAGACCACGACGACCGCGCCGAGGGAGGCCAGGACGGAGAGCAGGAAGCCGAGGGCCGCCTTCAGCGGGACGAGCAGGGAGCGGAAGACGACCAGCAGCAGCACGATCGCGAGGCCCACGACGACGATCAGATACGGCACCAGCGCGGACTGCACCTTCTCCGAGATGTCGATGTTCAGCGCGGTGCTGCCGGTGACCTCGAAGGTGGCGCCGGTCCCGGACTCGACGCCGGGGCGCTCGCCGCGGATCGTGGTGACCAGGTCCTTGGTCTTCTCGTCGGTCGGCGCGGTGGACGGCACGACCGAGAAGACGGCGGTGTCACCGGCCTCGTTGAAGCGCGCCGGGGAGACGGACACGACACCCTCCGTCGCGCCGATCTCCTGCGCGATCGCCGACGCCGCCCCCTTGGCGTCGTCGTCCCCCTTCGCGTCCACCACGACGGTCAGCGGACCGTTGAAGCCCGGTCCGAAGCCTCCGGCGAGCGCGTCGTAGGCCCGGCGTTCGGTGGTGGAGGTGGGCTTGGCCTCGTCGCCGGGCATGCCCAGCTGGAGGCCGGTCATCGGCAGGGCGAGGGCGCCGAGGCCGACCACGCCGAGCAGCAGCACGGGCAGCGGACGGCGCAGTACGAACCGTGCCCAGCGGGTGCCGCCGTTGTCCTTGGTCCCCGCTTCGATACGGCCTTCCTTGCGGGCCTTGCGCTTGAGGACCGCGTTCGGCCAGAAGCCGAGGAACGCCGGGACCAGGGTCAGCGCGATGAGGACGGCGACGACGACCGCGCCCGCCGCGGCCAGGCCCATCTTGGTGAGCATCGGGATGCCGACGACCGAGAGCCCGGCGAGGGCGATGACGACGGTCAGGCCCGCGAAGACGACCGCTGAGCCGGCCGTACCGACCGCGAGGGACGTCGCCTCCTGGGGTGCCCGGCCCTTGGCGCGCTCCTCCCGGTAGCGGGAGACGACGAACAGGGCGTAGTCGATGCCGACCGCGAGGCCCAGCATCATCGCCAGGGTGCCGGTCGTGGTGGACAGGCCGAGGGCGTCGGACAGGGCGAGGATCGAGGCCATGCTGACGCCGACGCCGATGAGCGCGGTCAGCAGCGGGAGTCCGGCGGCGGCCAGCGAACCGAAGGTGACGAGGAGGACGACCGCGGCGATGGCGACACCGATCATCTCGGCCGCACCGCCCGCACCGCCGCCGTCCTGCATCGCGGTCCCGCCGGCGTCGACTGCCAGCCCGGTGTCCCGGGCCGCGTCGAGGGCGTGCGCCAGCTGCTTCTTGCTGGCGTCGGTGAGGTCGTTCGCGGCGACCTTGTAGGTGACGGTCGCGTACGCCGTCGTACCGTCCTTGCTCACCGCCTTCGCCTGGAACGGGTCCACGGCGGACGCGACCTGTGAGCCGTCGGCCAGGTCGGCGACGGCGTCCTCGACGGCCTTCTTGTGGCCGGCCGCGGTGACCTTCTCACCGTTGGGCGCGACGAAGACGACGCGTGCGGTCGCGCCGTCGGCCGTGGCCCCCGGGAAGCGCTGCTCCATGAGGTCGAACGCCTTCTGGGACTCGATGCCCGGCATCGAGAACCCCTCGTCGGCCGCGCCGGGCGCCTTCAGGGCTCCCAGCCCGACGGCGGCCAGGACGGCCGCCCAGACCAGGGCGACGTACCAGCGTCGCCGGAAGGCCAGGCGGCCCACGCGGTAAAGGAAAGTAGCCACGGCGGGGGGTCTCCACATCTGATGCCGAACGGTCCACCCAGGCTGACCGGACGAGACCCCCCGCGTCGTCGTGCGCCTGCCGACAATCCCCGCTACTGAGAACGCAGTACGCGACCGCCCCCGAGTCAGCCCCCGGGACTACCGCCGGGAGGCGGGAACCGGGGCGCATCTTTTTCTGTGTTCCCTCTGTGAGACACCAGTTCATTGAGGCTTGACCAGCCCCAAGGGGGAACAGAGACAGTGAAGTTCAGACGAATAAGACTCGCGGGAGCAGCGGTGAGCGCGCTCACTGTGGCCTGGACCGGCTCCCCGGTCTCGGCAGCCCCGCAGCACACACCGACCGTGCCGGCCCTGACCTGGTCGGACTGTCAGGGCGGCTTCGAGTGCGCCGACGCCCAAGTGCCCCTGGACTACCGGGAGCCGCAGGGCAGGACCCTCACCCTGGCCGTCATACGCAAGAAGGCGGCCGACCCCTCCCACCGCAAGGGCACGCTGTTCCTGCAGCCCGGCGGCCCCGGCAACTCCGGGGTGGACTTCGTGCGCAACAACTACGCCGACCTGCCGGCCGAACTGCGCGACGACTTCGACGTGTTCGGCTACGACGTGCGCGGCGTCGGCCGGAGCTCGCAGGTCGTGTGCTGGGACGACCCGACCTACACCAGCGCCGTCACCGCCGCCAAGGGCGTCCCCGGCCCCGACGCCTACGAGCCCGCGCTCCGGCAGGCCGCCGACTTCGACCAGGCCTGCCAGAGCAACGCCGGCGACCTGCTGCCGTACGTCGGCACCCAGTACGTGGCCCGGGACATCGACCTGCTGCGCCAGGCCCTGGGCGAGAAGCAACTGACGTACTACGGGCGGTCGTTCGGCTCCTACATCGGTACGGTCTACGCCGCGATGTTCCCGAAGCGGGTCCGCGCGCTCGCGCTCGACGGGGCGTACGACCCGGAGCACTACACCAGCCGGCCCTACGCCTACGACCGGCCGCAGTACCTCGCCCTGGACGGGGCCATGAGCCGTTTCCTGGACTGGTGCAAGGCCGACCAGGCGACCTGCGGCTTCGGTGACGGTGACCCGCGCGGGGCGTTCGAGAAGCTGAAGGCGGACCTGGACGCCAACCCGGTGCCGACGGCCAACGGAGGCCGGGCGAACGGCTACACCCTGGTCTACCGGCTGATGTTCAACATCAACGAGGGCAAGGTCATCTGGCCGTCCTTCGGTGAGGCCCTGCGCAAGGCGCAGCTGCGCGACAACACCTCGTTCCTGCTGCGGCCGCCCTCCCCGGCCAGCTTCGACTTCCTCAACCCGAACGTCGTGGTCGAGTGCGTCGACAAGAAGTACCCGGCCGACCGGGACCGGCTCAGGCGCGAGGTCACGACCAACGCCAGGCTGGCTCCGCTGCTGGGCCCGGCCATGGCCTTCGGCCCGCCGACCTACGACCACCAGCACGCCACCGCGTGCGTCCAGTGGCAGGGCGAGCACACCAGCCGCTACGCCGGCAACTTCCACGCGAAGGGCTCCGCGCCGATCCTCGTCATCGGCAACACCGGTGACCCGGACACCCCGTACCAGGACGCGGTGGCCCTCTCCCGTGAGCTCGACAACGGCCGCCTGCTCACGTTCCGGGCCGAGGGGCACACCGCCTTCGGCCGCAGCGCGTGCGCGTCGGACGCCATCACGGACTACCTGGTGGACCTGAAGGTCCCGGCCCGCGGCGCGAGTTGCGCGGACGAGACCCCGCCGCCGTCGTCCGAGCCCACGGTGGCGCCGCCCGGCACTACGCTCACGGAACTCCGCAACGGCGTGAGCGACCGGGTCGACCGCATCGGTTCACTGCGTTAGCGGTGTGAGGGCCCGGGCCTCACGGGGAGGTCCGGGCCCTCTCGCGTGACGACAAGCCGGTCTAGTACAGCGCGATCCGCGGCTGCACGGTGCCCTGGGCGTTCGGGTCGACGACCGTGATCCGGTAGACCTGGGTGAGGGTCTGGCCGGCGTGGAGGGTGCGCTGAGCGCTCGTCAGGTCGGTGAAGAGCGTGCCGGTCTGGCTCGCGATCTCCACGGGACGCCAGCAGCCGTGCGCGGTGCGCTGCTCGACCACGACGTCCGACGGGTCGAGGAACGGGCCCGCGTCCGGCGACTCCACCAGGAGCTGCGGGGCGACGGTCCGGTCCGCCGAAGTGTCGTTGCGATAGGTGACGGTGATCTGGTGCTGCTCGCCGTCGGCCACGAGGGCACTGCTGGGCAGGTCCACGAAGTCGACGGGTACGGCGGGCTGCTGGGCCTGTACGGCCGTCGCCCGGGGAACGGTGGTGGCCGCCGCCGGCCCGGCCGCCGCAAGACCCGCGAGGGTCACGGCCGCGGCCACGAGAGCCACTTTGAGACGTCTGCTGTTCATCAACACGTTCACTGTTCCTTGTGGTGCGTGGGGGATGTCATCAAAGGAGACTCCGGCAAAAGGAAATTCGTTGGTGGATTCCCGTGGATATTTCGTGGATACCGCCCGGTAGATCACCCACGACTCCCATTGCGGTCATAGCGGACTGATAACTTCCGCGTCACCGGCCCGGGGGAGCGTCGAAGCCGGTACCCCACCTTGACCTTTGCAATGACCGGACGGAATTCCTTGCGTACTTTCCGTGAAAACTCGAGCGGAAGACACCGTTGGCGGGTGCCGAAAAGCCGCCGTGGCCGTATAGCGGCGGCCGGCGCGATGTCCGTGCTCTCGCTGGCCCTCATCGCCCCGCTGGCCTCGGCGGCCCTGACCGACTCCGCCGACCCCACGACCGCGCCGGCGGCTGACCGTGTCACCGACACCTCCCAACTGCCCTCCGGATGGCAGAAGTCCGGCGACCGCATCGTCACCTACGACGGGGACGGCACCGGACTGCACGTCCTGGTCGCCGACGCGGCCGACGCCTACCAGTGGCACACCGCGGCCACCCTGTCCGAGCCCGGCGTCGACACCGACCAGTGGATCGGCCAGACCTGTGTGACCGGGTCCGGTGACCGTGCCGTCGTGGTCTACGCGCCCCGGCAGGCCGTCAACGACCAACAGGGCTTCCAGCAGGGCGCGTTCGCGGCCGTGGTCGACCTGGCGACCGGCAGGGTGACCAAGCTGCCCGAGCTGGTCTCCCTCGCCTACTTCAACCCGGGCTGCGGCGCCGGCGAACAGGCCGTCCTGACCCGGCCGCAGGGCGCCGGCACGCAACTGCTCACCGTCGACGCCGAGAAGGGGGAGCTGGTCCGGCAGCAGACCGTCGCCGGTCAGCTCACCTCCGCCGTGCCCTTCGGGAACGAGATCGCCGCCGCCCTGGGCGACTCGGTGGTCTCGGTGGACGCCAAGGGCGCGACCAGCACGCTGGCCAGGACCGCGAGCACGCCGTTCCGGCTGGTGCCGGACGCGCACAGCGGGCTCGCCTACCAGGTGCCCGCGGGGAAGAAGGTGCAGGTCCGCCGGGTCACCTCGGCGGGCTCCGACCGGCTCCTCGGCTCCGGCGCGCTCGGTGCCCTCGCGGTGCACGGCAACGGCGGCCGGGTCTTCGTGACCGGCGCGGACGCCGGGGACGCCGTGAAGACCCTGCCGAAGAGCTGGCGGACGCTGGACGTGCCCGCCTCCGCCGAGGTCTCCACCACCGGCGGCCTCGCGCTGACCTCCGTCGGCAACGGCACCGAGGCGGCCGGCGGCAGGAAGGCGGCGGCGGACATCGCCCCGTCCGTGGGGATCGGCGCGGTGCTGCCCGGCAGCGACAGCACCGTCGACTTCACGGTGAAGCCGAAGATCTCCCAGAAGTCCCAGGGCGCCGAGCAGTCCCCGGCCCTGTCCGACGGCGTGCACACCGACAGCGTCACCCCGGGCGACGACGACCCGTCCACCTCCACCACCGACCCCGACCGCGCCTGCGCCGTCACCCGCAACGACCCGAAGCTCCAGTCGCTCCAGCCCTCGACCGCGCAGGCCGAGTGGGCGACGGACCTCGCCGTGCGGGGCAAGCTCGACGTGCGCCGCCGCAGCGGCTGGAACGGCAGCGAGCTGCCCTCGTACACCCCGCAGGGCCTGTTCCCGTCCACCCCGCTCAAGGGCGGCGGCCGGGTCCCCGCGCAGATCATGCTCGGGGTGCTCTCCCAGGAGTCCAACCTGCTCCAGGCCAGCTCCCGGGCGGCCGCGGGCGAGAGCGGCAACTTCATCCAGGGCGGCTACTACGGCAACGCCGGCAGCGTCCACACCGTCAACTGGGCGGCCGCCGACTGCGGTTACGGCATCGCCCAGGTGACCAGCGGGATGGCGAAGGCGGACACCACGTACACCGCCGAGCAGCAGCAGGCGATCACCGTGGACTACGCGGCCAACATCGCCGCGGGGCTCCAGATCCTCCAGGACAAGTGGAACCAGCTCTACGACAAGGGGCTGCTCGTCAACGGCGGCGACCCGAAGTACCTGGAGAACTGGTGGCTCGCGCTGTGGGCCTACAACAGCGGCTTCAATCTGCCCAGTTCGACGGACGCCACCGCACCCTGGGGCCTGGGCTGGTTCAACAACCCGGCCAACGGCCTCTACCCGGCCGACCGCACGATGTTCCTGTCCTCCGGTTACGACGACGCCCGCAACCCCAACCTGTGGACGTACCCGGAGCGGGTGCTGGGCTGGGCGGCCTACTCGCAGCAGAAGACAGACCCGGCGACCGGGGCGACGGTCAGGGCGTTCACCGTCGGCGACTGGCCCGCGGGCGCGCCTGCGGCCGAGCCCGCGCACGACACGTTCTGCAAGCCCACGGTCAACGACTGCGACATCACCAAGCCGCGCAAGGTCGAGGGCTCCAGCCAGCCCGAGGGGCCCTGCCAGCGGGACGACTTCAAGTGCTGGTGGAACCAGCCGGTGAGCTGGACCGACTGCACGGCCACCTGCGGTACCGAGGTCCTCAAGTACCAGGCGGGCGACCCCGAGCCGAAGGTCGCGGCTCCTCATCCGGCCGCCTGCACGTCCACGCTCCCGGCCGGCGCCCTGATCGTGGACGACGTGCCGAACACGGTGAAGTTCCGGGTGGGTGCGGTCGGCCCCTGCGCGGGCCGGCGGAACTGGACCAGCCGGGGCACGCTGCGGTTCACCTTCGGGTCGGCTCAGCAGAACGGCGCGACCGTCTTCCCCTCGAAGATCGACTTCCATCAGCTGGGCGCGGGCTTCGGCGGGCACTTCTGGCTCACCCACACCCGGGTGCCGAGCTTCACCGATTCGGTGGTCACCGGCACGTGGACTCCGGACCGGAAGCTCGGCGGCTGGGCGGAGGTCATGGTGCACCTGCCCGACCACGAGGCCAACACGCCGTCGGCGACGTACCGCATCGACCTCGGTGACGGCACGGTCGTGCAGAAGACGATCTCCCAGGGCACGGGCGGCAAGAACATCTGGGTCTCCCTGGGCTCCTACGAGTTCAACGGCACCCCGAGCGTCTCCCTGAGCTCGGCCACGACGGACGGCACCGGCGACGCGTCGATCGCGTGGGACGCGCTGGCGTTCGTACCGCTGAAGGGGGCACCGGCGGACGCGACGACGCCGTCGGCGTCTCCGTCACCGTCCGCGTCGAAGTAGGCCACGGTCCCGCGTCCGCCGCTCGTCTCGGCGGACGCGGGACCGTATCGCTGCTGCGGCTCCGCCACACGGTCACGACGACGCCGCGGCCCCGGCCGATCACCGGTCGCCCGCCCTGCGCGGGCAGCGTCCACGAACACGGTGATCGGGACCGGGGTCCTGACACCCCGGCTCGCCTCGACGGCGTTGCCCCGCCGATCGTCGGCGGACTCCCAGGCTGCCCGCCCCGGCGCGGGCGGCGTCCACGAACGCGGTGATCTGGACCGGTTCTTGACACCCGGCTCGCCTCGACGTGCGTTGCCCCGCCGATCTCCGGCGGACTCCCAGGGGGACTCGCCCGACGCTGCTGCCCGCCCCGGTGCAGGCGGCGTCCACGAACGCCCTGATCAGGACCGGTTCTTGCCCCCGGCTCGCGTCCACGCCGCCGAACACGTCGACGCCTGCGCCTCCGCCGCGTCGTACGCGACGGACCCGCACTAGGCAGCAACGATCACCACGATGCCGCCACCCGCCGATCGCCGGTGGTCGCGCAAGGGAACTGATCCGCCGGGTCGGCCTCCGCCGACACGGGGATCGGGCGGCCGGGTTCTTGCAGCCGGGCTCGTGGGCACGATGAGCCACGACAGGCCCGCGCCCAACGGCAGCAGTCGTCCGGACCGCACCGCCCCGGCCGCCCCCACGCCGCCCG